>JAIPDY010000202.1 GCA_021737445.1 Desulfotignum sp. | reverse complement strand
CGGGGACAGTCACATTGGAAAGTGAAGCCGAGGTGTCCGGCAGCATTCATTCGGAATCATCTGTGACGGTGGGATGGGACTCAGAAGTGGAAGGGAGTGTATTTGCCAAAGGCGCAGTGACATTAGAAGGGGATGCCCGGGTGTCGGGCAGCATTCATTCAGAATCGCCGGTGACGCTTGGATGGCAAGATACTGTTGAAGGCGATGTTATATCTGAAGGCAGTATCGATATGAGTGGCGGAAAAAATCTGATTGACGGCAATGCCGCGGCTTCAGGGCAGATAACCCTTGGATGGAAAAGCAAGATCACGGGTACGCAATCTGAATTTGACCCTGATCCCGGCGTTATTTCCCCTGAACCGCCACAGACATGCCCGGAAGTGTCCGCACCCAGCCAGTCGATATTTTCAGCCGGAACCACGGACATGTCATTTGGGTGGAAACAGGATGGAATCATTGAGCCGGGGAACTACAGAGATTTATCAGCCGGCGGAAAAAACAAGCTTTATTTTAAAAGAAACGCTCCGGGTCAGTGTGAATATGTGTTCAATTCCATCTCTCTGGCATGGGATGTCGATATATACCTGGATCTGTCGCAATGTGAGGAGAATGGAGAACCTGGTGACATCACCATTTTTTCTGAAGATGATATTGATTTTGGCGGGAAAATGGAGATTTACATCATAACCGAAGATGGGTCAGAGCAGAAGATGAAGGATGTCGATCCTGAAGTGGCCAAACGGATCTATTGGGAAACGTATGATGATTTTTCCCAGGGCAGTTCCAGTGAGTGGTTCGGAACCATCCTGGCAGGTGACGACATATCGTTTGATTCGACCGGTATGGAGATGATTGGCGCGGCTGCCTCTGTAAACGGCACGGTTACAATGGGCTCTTCCGCAGACGTGACATATATACCGGCGAATTATGCCGTAGAAAACTGGTAAGACCGGGGAAGGTTTCTCCATGGGTACTGGATAAGAAAACATGACAATGGAACCTGGACGGCGAAATGATGAGAGGCAGGCAACCATGAAACAATATCATGAGAGCGGATTCACCATTGTGGAGATCATTTCCGTGCTGGTCATCCTGGGAATTCTCTCGACCGTGGCCCTGGTTGACTTTTTTAATCTTCAGGAGCGTATCCGGCTCAAGATGGTGGATAACGTTATCAGTGATCTCAACAATCGTGAATCTCTTTTCTGGGCCACCCAGACTGAATCCCAGGCCGATCATGACGACAGCATCATTTTCAACCTGGTGGACCCCTGGAACATCGGTGTCAGGTTTACCTGGTCCAGCGGCCCTGAGGCATCCGGCACCAGCACCATCACTTTGGGTCCGACTGTCGTGGATGTAAAAAGAACCCCGTCTACCACTGGCGAAGCAGGATTCTGGGAGAGACTCGACAACGCGGCTTCAGATCAGGATGGGGATGATTCAGATGGAGACTCCTCACCCGGGCAAAGCGGGAGTGCACCTGGTCAAGGCGGCAACGCACCCGGAAAAAGCGAAGATGCACCTGGAAAAAACAAAGGTTAAGGTAACAATTCAGCTTTCTGTGCATCAAATCCCTTGATAAAGGTATCGTTCACAAAAAATACCGGGGTTGAATGGATACCCAGTGCACGGATCGTGTTCTGTTCGGTTCTGACACTGTTCTGATGCATTTGTGTCAGGTATGCCAGGGCCGAAGCCGGGTCATCTCCCCAGGTTTGGGCCAGCTTTGGAAACACCTCCATAAACCGGGCGATGATTTTTTGCGGGTCCCGGGTCTTGTCCAGTAGAGAATAGGTGAAGTCAATGACATCAAATAACTGAATCTGCCGGGCAAAGGCATCTGCCATGACCAGACAGGCGGCTTCACTGGCCTTGTTCAGGGGAAAGTGGGCCAGGCGCAGCGTTTTGATCTTCTCCAGGTTCAGTTTGATATGGTCCCATGCCTGGCGGCAGTGGGGGCAGAACGGATCAGATATGGCAATAATGGTGTGGGGGCCGGTGCCTGAAAAGATCTCTTTGCCGAATCCCGGGGGCAGGTCCTTTATATCCACGGTCTGGAGTCGGTCCACGGCGGCTTTCATCAGATTGGTACCTTTGGCCAGATCCTGGATGGACCCTATCTGCATGGTCCCGGTTTGATCCACAACCAGGGTGATGAACTCAGGCCGGGCTTCCGGTGTCACCGGCAGTATTTTGAGCTTGACCGCAAAATAGGTCGTTTCCGGGGTGTGGACCGGGATGGTTCCTTCAATGTCCACCTGATCTGGCGTGAATTTTGCGAACCGCTCATCTTTGCTTTCTCTGGCCGTGCGAAGCCGGTGGGCGATGGCTGCTTTCAGGGCAGCTTCATCCAGGACAACCGGCTGTTCACGCGGTTCAGGTCCGGCTGAAACCCGGGCCGGGGCATCTGCCGCCATAGTGCTCAAAGGCATCCCCGGGCCGATGAAAAGAATCAGTAAAACAAAAAAGGTGGTTCTGCATTTGCAGCAGCAGGCGTGAAACAATGTCATGGTTTTTCCTCAAGGTTGAACAGGGGTGTTATACTGTTTGAATTCGTCGGCAAACAGATTCAAAACCATATATGTCAGGTCAAAGGTTTTTGTTTGTTCAGGCGCCAACCGGATGTCAAACACCAGGGTCTGGTGATCCGTTAGGGTGTAGGCATGTCCCATGTCCACCGGTTCCCACTGGCCTGAGATTCTGTCAATGATTTTTATTGATGCCGGGGTGGGGCTGGTGTTTTCCAGAATGAACCGGTCGGTTATTTTCTGGTCAAACACCTGGATTTCCCCTTTGTCATTGCGCCGGAGCCGGGTCTGGGCGGTGTTCATCCGCCGTTTGGTAACCAGGATGTCCCGGCTGTTTCCGGTTTCAAGAAAAACTGTGTCCCCTTTGGGAAGAAACGCTATGTTATTTTCTCCTGAGAATAAAAGACCGCCTTTAATCTCTTTCAGATAGATCCTGATTTTTCCCGGGAGCAGATCCCCTGGGGTCTGGTCCGGGGCCGCCGTGTTGGTGATCTGGTATCCAAAAGGGATGCCTGGTGCCGGGCCAAAGGTTTTGGGATCATGGGGCATGGTTTGTCCGTCCCATTTATGGATTTTTTCGGCAGTCAGGTTGTGCCGGGTGAGAAAATGGGTCTGCCGGGTCTCCATGTCAAAGAGATCTGTAGTAAAAGAGGTGCCCGGATCCAGCCAGGCAGTGGCACGGGTATAGGATGTGCCTGAGAAATTTCTGAAAATGAGATGAGCATCCAGGTCCAGGGAGTCCTGGGCAGCATCCACTGTGGCGGTGTAGGTGATCAGGTGGTCCAGGCTGGCGGGCATATAGGATATGACCATGGGCACAACCATGTCCCGGCTGGTGTAAACCTCCCATATCAGGCTGGATCCGTCCGGTGGAAACACTGTGGACAATATCCTGACATCACCGGCATCTGAAAGCGGGGTTAACAAAATGCAGTTTTTGTCCAGGCGTACACCGGACCAGGAAAAAGCCACCTGGTTGATACCCTTGAAAAGAGAGACCATGCGTTGTTCCTGGACCAGGGCAGGGGCCTGCCCGGCCAGCCGGATCAAAACCGAATCCGGACCGGGCAAAATTCCCAGGCGGGTGTCAGCCGTTGATGCCGGAGGTAAAAGAATGGTGAGGCCTAGAAAAACGGCCAAAGCCCAAATCAGACCCGGGTTCAGGGTCACATCCCTGTAACTGCGGGTTTTCAGGAGGATGGAACAGGGGCGTGCTGCCATTTTCTGTCTCCTTTATACGTGGTGATGGTGTAATGGATGGTTTTTTGGCTGCCCTGAGACAGGGTGACAAAAAATTTGAACCGGGTCTGGTCGATTTTTTCAAATTTGTCATGGCCGGAGATGCGGGTGATGGTGAAGTCACTATCTTGTGCGGTTCTGAAAATTTCAATCCGGGCCGGCCGGTCTGAGAAATTGGCCAGGTCAATGGCCATGGTCCGGACTTCGTCAAATCCGGACAGATTGTTTTGCTTGTCAAAGGTGAGGTTGGCTTTTGCATATTTCATGACCCTGGGAACCACGGTGACCCGGGGGTCAGCACCCAGGTTGAGAAGATGTTTTTGGCCTGCCGGGATATACCCGGCAGTGTCGGTTCCGGCAAAGATCAGGCCCCCGGCCGGGTCTGTTTTTTGGAACATCTTGAATGCACCGCCGGGAAGGGGAACCGGTCCCAGGCCGGATGCGCTGTCATTGGTAAAGGACACCATCTGGATCACCCGGTCACCAAACCGTGCAAAGTCAGACACATGAATGGTGTCAGCACGAACCGCAGGGGCATCAGCAAAGACCAGCTGTCTGGCCCAGCCGTGGGTGAGGTTTTTTTTCCCTTCAACAGCATACACAAAATATTCAGATGCCCTGGTTTTTTCAATTTTTTCCGGTGCAGCCATATCCATGGATTGCTGCATCTTCATGGCTGGTGCGGATTCCAGCAGGGCTTTGCCTTTGGCTGTCATCTCCTGGTACCGGTTGTCAACAGCACGGATCTGTGGTTTGCCATAAGGAAAGGGCTGGTCAGCCAGGTCTGCGATCCGGTCTAAGAGATGAATTTTTCCCACCACCAGAAAAATCTGGGCATCGAGGTAATCTATGCCGGACCGGTTTTCCACCCGGACCTGGCCGGTCAGGTGCATGGTTGAACGGTCCTGGGATAAAAATGCCGTATAATAAGATTGCCAGAAAATGCCGGATGTAAAATAGCTGATATCCACCTGGGCCCGGCAGGCCTGATCCGCCCGGACATGCCAGATCACCTGGTTTTTGGCTTCAGGGGGAAACTGCGTCAGCGCTATTTTAACCGGCAGTGCCCCATCTTTGATGTCAAGGGACAGGGATGTGGGATCAATGCGGGTATCGGTCCAGGAAAACCGGACCTGGTTGGTGCCTTTGTCAAAATAAAGGGTCCGGGTGTCTTTGATCAGGGTCAGGTCGGCGCTGTTGTAAATAAAGGCCTGGATCTGTGCGTTTTCTGTCAGAACGGCCAGGTCGATCTGAGCCTGGACCGGCAGGCAGAATACCGGCATGAAAAAAAACAGTACCAAAGACAGCATGGATTTGACGGATGATTGCATGGCAATGGGGTCTCCTTCACAAAGGGTGTATTTAAGATCAAAATACCATACTGGATAAAAAAACCAAGGCAAATACTCGGTTGATTTGGAATTGATTGCAACCACCTTGTCTGGTATGGTGATGCAAAAAACACGATCGGGTAAAAAGTTAACTTCAATATATCTTAAGGAAACATTGTTGCTCAACCTGGTTAAAAGCAACCGGATGGAAATGCTCATGCAGGCTCTGGCCGAGGTGACCTCCCAGGTGCCGGATGACCCCATGGCGCCGGAATGGATCTGTATCCAGTCCCGGGGAATGAAGCAGTGGATTTCAGCAGAACTGGCCAGGATCCAGGGCATCAGCGCCAATATGACATTCATGTTTCCAAGGCAGATCATACAGTATTTTCTGGACCGGTACCAGGGGGGTGTTGCACCGAACCCGCTGTCGAACCTGGATACTCTGCACCTGGACACAGACACGCTGGTGTGGTCGGTGATGACCCAGCTTGAGATCAATATCCAGGCCGGCCCCCTGGCCCCCCTGGCATCCTATTTTCAGGCAGATGACACCGGAAGAAAACAGATTCAGCTGGCAAAAATGATCGCATCGATCCTGGATGATTACCAGGTATACCGCCCTTCAATGCTCATGAACTGGGAAAAAGGCGCGCCGCCGGACCACCCGGGAAACCGGGTTGAAAAATGGCAGTCGTTTCTGTGGCAAAAGATTGCCGCAGCCGGTCAGATACCTTCACTGCCGGGTCAGATGGATGCCCTGGTAAAGGCGGCAGCCGCAAGGCAGATCACAGACCTGCCCCACCGGATCTGTCTTTTCGGACTGTCAGCTGTTCCCCCCTCTTTTATGGCTTTTTTTTCCGCCCTTGACACAGAGCTGTTTATGTTTTTGCTCACCCCGTCCAACCAGTTTTTTTTTGATATCACCTCCCCCAGGCACATGGACAGACTGGCCCTGGAAAACCGGACCG
>JAIPDY010000201.1 GCA_021737445.1 Desulfotignum sp. | reverse complement strand
GGATCTGTTCGCCTGCATCCGCCCGGCCCGGTATATCACCGGAGTACCCTCCCCTTGCACAAACCCTTCTGCCATTGACATGGTGATTTTCCGTGAAAATACCGAAGATCTTTACGCGGGCATCGAATGGGAACCAGGCAGTGACGAGGCAAAAGAGATAATTGCCTTTATCCGGGAAAAAACAAAAAAGACACTGGCTTCCGACACCACCGGTATCGGCATCAAACCCATCAGTGAAGCCAATACCAAGCGCCTGGTGGGCAAGGCGATCCAGTATGCCATCGATAATAACCGCAAAAGCGTCACCATCATGCACAAGGGCAACATCATGAAATTCACGGAAGGCGCGTTTTTAAACTGGGGCATGGAAGTTGGAAAGACCTGGTTTGCCGGCACAGTGATCTTTGAGGACCAGTTGTGGGAAGCGTTCAACGGAAAGGTGCCTGAAGGAAAGCTTCTGCTCAAGGACCGGATTGCCGACAGCATGTTTCAGCAGGTGCTGCTGCGGCCTGAAGAGTATGATGTCATTGCCGCCCCCAACCTGAACGGGGATTATATCTCAGATCTGCTGGCTGCCATGGTGGGCGGACTGGGCCTGGCGCCGGGGGCCAATATCGGAGAGGAGTGCGCCGTGTTTGAAGCCACCCACGGCACCGCACCCAAGTATGCCGGGCAAAACAAGGTAAATCCGGGCTCCCTGATCCTGTCCGGTGCCATGATGCTGGAACACATGGGGTGGCATGAGGCAGCAGACCTGATCCATGATGCCCTGGCAAAGGCCATCGGCGCCAAACAGGTCACCTATGATCTGGCCCGGCAGATCCCCGGGGCAACAGAGGTGTCCTGCTCCGGGTTCGGCAGCCGGATCTGCCGGTTTATGTCCGAATGAAGGCTTATACCGGCAGCAGCATGATGCGGGCGTCCACCGCAATGCAGCTTTTGGGTGTACAGATCACCGGGTTCAGGTCAATGGATTCAAAAAAAGGTTCCAGGTTCATGATAAGATGAGAAAAGGCCACCAGAAAACGGGTCATCTCTTCCATGTTAACCCCGGGCCGGCCCCGAAAGCCCTGGAATACAGGCTTTGCCCCCAGAGAATCCACCATGGAAAACACATCCGCAGGTGTCACCGGTGCCAGGCGGATGGCAGTATCATTATAGATCTCAACGCTGGTGCCCCCCAGGCCCAGCACAATCACCGGCCCGAACTGGAGATCATTTTTCGCCCCCACCAGGATTTCAATGCCGGACACCATCTCCTCCACGAGCACCTGATTACATCCCTTGAGAGATAAAAGACGTTTCATCTGCAAAGACAGGGTGTCCGGATCATCAATCCCGGTCACCACTGCCTGATGTTCGGTTTTATGGATGATGCTGGCGGACACGGCCTTGATCACCACCTTACCGTCAACTTCCTCGAGAAACTGTCTGGCCGTTTCAAAAGAACCGGTCAGCAACCCTTTGGGAATGGTCAGTCCACTATCTGCCAGTATCTCTTTGGCCATCGGCTCCAGAACCCATCCCTGGGGCCTGGCTGATTCAATGATCTGTTTGATGCGCTGGGTCAGCATGGGCGGCACCTCTTGAGTGCTTTGGCCATGAGAACCGCCCCCTCCACTGAAGAGGCCACCGGAATATTATTAAGCGCAAATCCCTCTATAATAATTTTGTACTTGTCCTCCTTGGGCACATAGGCGATCAGGGGTTTGCCCTCGTTTCTGGCCACCTGGCTCAATTTGGCCCCTATATCTGCGGAAATCCCAGGAGAATAGGGTAAAAGCAAGGCCAGGATGCAGTCAAAGTTCTGGTCCCGGGACAGATGGCGTACCGCCGTGAGAATATCGGCATCCACACAGGACCCGGTCAGGTCCAGAGGATTCTCTAACGAGGCAATGGCCTGAATTTCCGGCGACAGCCTGGACCGGATGGTCTCTGCCGTCACCTCGGCAATTTTGGGGATATTGAGACCGTGATTTCCGCAGGCATCTGCGGCCACCACCCCGTGCCCCCCTGACAAAGACACAATGCCCACATTGCCGAAACTCCCCCTGGGATAGCAGCTTAAGGCCTCACAAAACGCGGTGAGTTCATATTCGGTATCTGCCTCTGCCACACAATGCTGTTTCATGATCTCAGAAAAAACCCGGTAATCCCCGGCCACAGATGCAGTGTGGCTGGAGGCGGCCGCAATACCCCTGGCAGTTTTACCAGCTTTGAGCACCACAACCGGCTTGGTGCAGGCCTGTGCCTGTTTGATGAATTCCCGGCCTTCCCGGCATTCAAACCCTTCAATATAAAAGGCAATCACCCGGGTGCCAGGGTCCTGTTCAAACCAGTCGATCATGTGGGTTTCTCTGATACACGCTTTGTTGCCGATGCTCACGGCTGCCGACACCCCGATCCCCTCGCCAGCAAATTTCACCATCTGATCCACCAGGACCCCGCCGCTCTGGGACACAAAACCGACGTTGCCTTTTCTGGGGTGAATAATTCGCTCTCCAGGCAGAAAAAAGGTATCCACTGCCTCAGGGGAATAGATCCCCAGGCAGTTGGGGCCGACAAAGGGAAAATCAGCCTGTGCCGCCATCTCTGCCACCTGTTTTTGCAGATCCTGGTTCCCTGATTCAGCAAACCCGCCGGAAATGATCACAGCTCCTTTGATTTTTTTTTCAATGCACTGGGCCATCACATCCGGAACAAAGCGGGAACGTACTGCAATCACAGCCAGGTCCACACCGATTTCAATGTCTGCTACAGACCGGTACAGTGGTTCCCGGTTGAGCCGCCCGCCCCTGGGATTGACGGCAAAGGTCTGCACCGGATAACGCAGGTGATTTTTATTGTAAATCACATTGGCGGGATGGCTGTCCTGGGATGTGGACACCCCGATCACCGCCATGGAGGACGGCCTGAAAAAGCAGGTTAAATCCATGAAATCTTGATTTTCGCCTAGTTGTCCTGGTCCGCCAGGTAATCATCATACATGGATTCCAGCCCCAGCTTGTGTTTGGATTCTTCCTGAACCAGCATCATGAATAATTTTTTGGCATCCGGGTTGTCGGTCTGATCCGCCAGGGTCTGGTAGAGCTTGACCGCTTTTTCCTCTCTTTTCATGGCCACTTTCAGAATCTCAGGCATGGGCATGCCCTCTTCATATTCTTTTTCCACCATGTAATCACTGATTTTCAGATCAGGGATTTTTTTAAATTCATAGGAATCAATTTTTTCCTTGTTTCCGGCGATATCAGACAAAAGCTGTGCATGCTTTTTTTCTTCTCTGGCAAAACTTTCAAAAATCTCCTTAAGGGAGGCTCTTGTGGAACGGGCAGCCTGAGACTGATAGAATTCAACCGCTTCTTTTTCCTTGCCGATGGCAAAGGTCAATATCTCATCAATGGATCCAAAATTCATGGGTATGTTTCCTCCTGGTTTGGTGTTTTTTAAAAAATTTATTCATGTCAGTTAAATTAGCAGGTTCAGAACCGTTTGTACATCAGATTTCAGGGCCAAGGCAAGCAACTTTTAAAAATGCGGCTTATTTCTGGTTATTTGACTGATGGTTTGCCAAGTATGGCTGCCAGGGCCGCATCAACAGTGGGGTATTCAAATGAGAACCCCAGGCCTTCCAATGCCCTGGGAGATGCTTTCTGGCTGTTGAGTAAAGATCCCCCCAGTTCACCCATGAACAGTTTCACCATAAAACCTGGTGCCGGGACCAAGGCCGGCCGGTGCAGGGCCCGTCCCAGAGATTTGGCAAAATCACGCTGCCGGACCGGTTCAGGCCCCACCAGGTTGAAAACGCCCTGGATATCGGGTTCATCTACCAGAAAATCCACCGCCCGCACCAGATCCTGGATGTGAATCCAGGGAAACCATTGCCGGCCGCTGCCCAGCGGACCACCGGCAAACCACTTGAATGCCGGAGACATGACCGACAACGCGCCGCCGTCCCCCAGAACCACACCAAACCGCGTGATATTCACCACTGCCCCGGCGGCCTCAGCCTTTAAGGCCTCCTTTTCCCAGTCCTGACAAACCCGGGCCAGAAAATCAGATCCAAAAGCGGCATCTTCTTTGAGTTCCCGCTCTTTGGCATCCCCGTAAATCCCCACGGCAGAGGTGCTCAGAAACCGAACCTGCCTGCCCGGGGACAGGGCCGACACCAGATGCCGGGTGGTCAGAATCCGGGAATCATAAATGGTCTGCTTGTAGGAGGTAGTCCAGCGCTTGAAAATATTTCTTCCGGCCAGATTGATCACAACATCTGCCCGGGCCACATGATCCTGCCATGAGCCTTGTCTGGAAGTATCTGCCTGTACCCACTCAAAATGGTCATATTCACTGGTAAACGGATGAGCATCGGATGTACCCAGACCGGTCACCTGCCGGTTATGCTCCAGAAAATGCCGGGCCAGGTGTTTGCCCACAAAGCCGGATGCCCCGGTGATCAGTACACGTTCCAATGGCTCTCCTTTTCCCTGTTTGGTTTGCATCGATATTCCTCCTGGGCTGTTTATTGCATTTTTGCTTTAAAATACCTGTCGGAATTGATAATGCTAAGGATATCAGCTTACTTTAAAGACATCAACCACAACATCGATAAGGAGGTTTCCATGATCGGAATCATCGGCAGCGGAAATGTCGGGGCCAACACCGCGTTTTTTCTGGCGGAAAAAGGGGTGGACCATGTCACCCTTTTTGACATCCAGGACGGACTGGCACAGGGCAAGGCACTTGACATGATGGAAGCAGCCCCTATCCGGGGCTACCGCACCTTTATACAGGGTACAGATGACCTGGATACACTGCTTGGGGCAAACATTGTGATCATCACTGCCGGGGCCGTGCGAAAACCCGGCATGGACAGAGATGATCTTTTCAGGGAAAACAAAGATATCATTACTGATTATGCAAAAAAAATCACTGACCCGGACACAAAGGTCATCATTGTGTCCGAACCGGTGGACCTGCTCACCACGGTGTTTGCACAGCATTCCTCTTTGCCGTCGCACCGGATCATGGGCCTGGGCGGTATTTTAGATGCCACCCGGCTGCGGTTTTTCATTGCAAAAAAACTGGGGGTGTCCATGGAAAACGTGGCAGCCCAGGTGGTGGGCCGGCATACAGATGACATGATCATCCTTCAGGACTACTGCTGTGTTTCCGGGGTGCCCATTGAAAACTTTCTGTCAAAAGAAACCATCGCAGACCTGTTTGACCAGACCAGGCGGGCCGGAGCCCTGATTGTGGAGCTGGCCGGCCGGGCCAGTGCCTATTACGGCCCGTCTGCTGTGGCCGCAGACCTGGCTGAAGCAGTGTGTCATGACACCGGCCGGGTTTTATCCGTGTCCCAGGTACTTACAGGACAGTTTGACATTTACGATGCAGCGCTGTCTCTTCCCTGTGTGATCAGTCAAACCGGCGTGGCAAAGGTGCTGCCTCCCCGGCTGGATCACAGCCGGACAGAAACATTAAAAAAAAACGCTCAGATGATCAAACAAACCATCAAGGAGGACTCCCATGCATAAAGTATCCATTATCGGTGCAGGAAATGTGGGGGCCACGGCTGTCTATTATATTGCTGAAAAAAACCTGGCAGACATTGTCATGGTGGATGTGGTGGAAGGCCTGCCCCAGGCAAAGGCCATGGATTACCTGCATGCCGCGCCCATGAGAAACTACAATGTGCACATTTCAGGTACCAATGATTACAAAGATATTGCCGGCTCAGACGTGGTGGTTCTCACAGCCGGCATCCCCAGAAAACCGGGCATGGACCGCATGGATTTAATGAAAATCAATGTGGACATCGCCAAAAAAGCCTCCCAGGCCATTGCTGAATTTGCACCCAATGCCGTGGTGGTGGTGGTGTCCAATCCCCTGGATGTCATCGCCATGGCCACCCTCCAGGAAACCGGGTTTGCCTTAAAACGGGTCATGGGCATGGCCGGTGTCCTGGATGCCACCAGGTTCCGGTATTTTATCGCAGAAAAACTCAACATCTGGCCAGGGGATGTCATGGCCATGGTATTGGGCGGACATGGGGACACCATGGTGCCTTTGCCCCGGTATACAAGGGTGAACGGCATCCCTGTGACAGAA
>JAIPDY010000250.1 GCA_021737445.1 Desulfotignum sp. | reverse complement strand
CGCCACCTCCGGTGCTGCCAGTGCTGCCAGAGCAACCGGCCAGAGCAGCGAGACCACCGCGGCCGTGACCCAGGCAGCCTCCAGCGGTGCCCTCTCCGGTGCTACACAGGCTGCCCAGGAAACCGGGCAGAATGTGGAAGCAGTCATCAGTGCCTCCCAGACCGGTTCACAGGAAGGTGAGCAGGTTGCACAGCAGGAGCAGGAACAGGAGCAACAGGATGCTGAACCAGCACCAGAGCCCGAACCAGCACCAGAGCCCGAGCCGGAACCCGAACCTGAAGAACCCATTACCCCGGATGAGCAGGATGCCAGTCCCGTTTAGCGTTCACAGGTCAAGTGCATAATTTGTTCATGGAGAATGGATACCCAAAAATTACATATTCTGGAGATTACAAATGAAAGCGTATCACCATCACTTTATAATGGCCACACTGCTGGCTGTCATCTGCCTGGGGCTGCTGACTTTCAGCAGTGCCTCTGCCCAGGGGCGGATGCTGGTCAAGCCCCATATCCAGGTGGACTGGAGGCAGGACAGCAACTTTCACAGATCAGAAAAAAATGAAAAAACCGTTCACACCTACACGGTAAAGCCTGGAGTTGAACTGGGCTATACCACTGACAAAACACTGATGTCTTTGAACTACTGGCTTCAGGTTTACAAATATGATGACCAGGATGAAAACCTGGCCGACCAGATTGATGCAGATGAGTTTGACTATACGGCTCACAATGCCCAGGCCAGGTTCCAGACCCAGGCCACCCGGCGCCTTTTGGTCGGTGTGGATGATACATTTTTGAAAACCCGTGATCCTGCCAGTGCAGATGCCAACTCCAATGCCGTGGACCGGTTTAAATACACCCTGAACCGGTTCTCTCCCCATATGACCTATAAATTCGGGGAAAAATTTGGCCTGGGCCTTAAATACACCAACCTGAACACAGACTATTCTGATGACGCCCCGGGTGAAGGCGAGGACTCAGTGGAAAACCGGGGTACCGTCAACTGGTATTATAATTTTACCCCCAAAACATCCTTTAACCTGGATTATCAATACTGGGAAAGAGATTATGACAAAAACACGGTTGACTACGACTCCAGCCAGGTCATGGTCAATGTGAAACACCAGTTCAATTACCTGACCTTTGGTGCCGGTGCCGGGTATCATAACCGGGAGTTTGATAAAGCCGTCCCTTCAGGTGATATTGACCAGTTTGTGTGGAAAGTGTCGGTTTTGGGCCAGAACCCGCCGGATGCGGCCAGAATTCCCAAAAGCTCTGTTTATGTCTCTTTTGGCTCCAACCTGAATGATTCAGGAACCGGGAATACCTATTTTACCTCCACCCGCCTGGATGCCAGGCTCACCTATCTGATCATGGAAAAAATCAACTGCACCCTGTCCGGGTATTACCAGAATTCCGAGTATGAGACCTCCAGCCGTGAAGATGACCGCTGGCTGGTATCTCTGGCCGGCGACTACCTGATCAATGAATACTTTACGGTAGGGCTTGCCGGCGGGCTTGAAGAAAGAGATTCCAACCAGGCAGGCAAGGATTTTGACAATGAGTATGTCATGATCAGGGCCAAATTCAACTATGACCTGGGTTCAAGATAAAGTCATACAGTTGATTGTCACTACGTTGTAAAAGCAAAAAAATAATGGTATAAAATCAATTTTTATGCCATTATTTTTTTGTAACCGCTATTTAAAACTATATGGAAAAATGATGCAGGAATTTTTAAAGCACAGCCCGGTAAACACAAGCCTGGTCTGGATCGGTTTTCTGGCCATGCTGCTTCTGGCGCCTTCCTGGTGTCTTGCTTCATCCGCCCAGGATGTTACCGTATACCGCCTGGGTGCCGGGGATGTGGTGAAAATTTCCATTCTTGCCGGCGGAGAAGAGCAGGTGGCAAAGGAGATGGTGGTGGGGGACAACGGCCATGTGACCGTGCCTTTTATCGGCAAGCTGCAGGCTGCCGGAATGACCATCAACGAGCTGGAGAAGCTGATTGTGCCCCCCCTGGCCCGGGATTATTTTGTGGATCCCCAGGTTCATCTCCAGATCAAGGAGTACCACAGTCTCCAGTTTTTCATTTCAGGGGCAGTAAAGAGCCCGGGGGTTTTTTCTCTGGATTTTATTCCCACCATCATGGACCTTATCGCCAAGGCCGGCGGGGTCACTGAAGACAGGGGAAACCTGGCCTATGTGCTCCGGGGTGTGAAAGATCCGGTGATGATGACTGAAGAAGCTGCCCTGAAAGAACTGGACCCGGAACTGCCCACGGCATCGGTTGGTAATTCCAGAACCAAACCCATTATCGTGGACCTGCAGCGCCTGCTGGATGAAGGAGACATGACCGAAAACATCCGGCTCCAGAGCGGGGATACCATCTATATACCCCCCGGCACCAAGCTGGACCAGGCCACCACAAAAATATATGTCCAGGGACAGGTCAAAAGCCCCGGGGTGTTTGATTATCAGCCCGGACTCACGGCCCTGGCAGCCTGTATCATGGCCGGCGGATTTGACAAATTTGCCGCCCCCAACCGGGCCCGGATCATCCGCCATACCGACAAAGAGCGCAACGTCATCACCATCGACCTCAAAAAGGTCCAGACCGGGGAAGCACCAGACCTGCCGCTTCAGCCCGGCGACCGGATCCATATTCCTGAATCATGGCTGTAAAACAAGGAGAGAACATGCAAGAATCCCCCGGGGAAAATTTCTTTCAGGAAAAAGAAATTCACCTGTCCGAATATCTGATGGTGCTTCTCAAGCGCCGGACGTTGATCATCCTGGTGTTTATCCTCACGGTTCTGGCCACGGCATTTTACAGTTTTTCAGTGGATCCGGTGTATGAATCATCTGCCAGACTGATCATAGACAAGGAGAGCTCCAGCTCTCCCATCACAGGGGAGCGCACCGACTATGAGAGCTATCACTCCCAGACCATGACCTTTAACACCTCCATTAAGATGATCACCTCCACACCGGTCATCAAAGAGCTGATCGCGGCCCTGAACCTGGATGCCCGGGAACAGGACCTGGAGATCAGTTTTATCAAAAACTGGATCTCCCAGCTCAAAGCCAATGTCAAGCGGCTTTTGAAAAAAGATGAGGATACAAAGATCCTTCTTACCCCTGAAGAACAAGAAAACCGCAAGATGCAGGCGTTGATCGCCAAAATAAAGGAAAAAATCACGGTGGAGCAGGTCAGGGACACCCGGCTGCTCAATTTATCTGTCAGAGACAAGGACCCGGAACTGGCGGCCGCCATGGTCAACACCCTGGCCAAAAAATTTATGGAGTTCAACCTGGCCAACAAGATGGAGGCCTCCAGGCAGACCCTTGAATGGCTCAACAATGAACTGTATGACCTGCGCAAAAAACTGGAAGATGATGAACAGAAATTTTTTGATTATAAACAAAAAAACATGGTGTTTTCCATTGAAGGCAAGCAGAAGCAGGCGGAACAGAAAATTCAGGAATTCAACACCCGGTATCTGGAAACAAGAAACCGGCGCCTGGAGCTGGATGCCAAAATCAATGAGCTGAACAGGAACCTGGGCAATATCAAAGGGGTGGCCAATGTAAGGTCCCTGATCAACAACCCGTTGATCGAAAATATCTATGGCAAGATCATTGATCTGGAGATCGAGTTGAGCCGGCTGTCCAAAATTTATAAATCCAAACATCCCCAGATTGTCCAGACCGAAAGTGAACTGGAAAAAAGCAGAAAAAGCCTGGCCCAGGAAATCGCCAAAGAGGTGGAAAACCTCAAGTCTGAGCGCAAGGTGCTGTATGCCAGGGAAAAGACCCTGGAAAAAAATATTGCCGAGTTTGAAGAGGAAGCCCTGGACACCTCTGCCAAGGAACTCCAGTACACCATCTTGCAGCGGAACGTGAACACCAGCAAGAACCTGTATGATCTGATGGTGTCCAAGATCAAGGAATCCAATATCCTCCAGACCGCCAACACCTCCAACATCCGGCTGGTGGAAACCGCCCAGGTACCAGTGGGGCCGGTATCTCCCAACAAAAAGCGCAACCTGCTTTTGAGCATTGTTCTGGGCCTGTTTTTCGGGTGCGGCCTGGCGTTTTTCTTTGAATACATGGACCAGACAGTCAGAACAGAAGAAGATATCCACCAGCATTTCAACCTGCCCGTGCTGTCCGTGATTCCCAAAGCAGATAAATCCGTTTCCTATGGAGCAGACTATTGATCTTTAGAAAAAATAAAAAAAGAAGCAGACAGGCGGACAGAGAAAGGCTGCTGGTAAGCTTCCCGCCCAACTCCCGGTATGCCGAGGCGTACCGGACCCTGCGCACCAACCTGTTTTTTTCAGACATGGACAATGAGGTCAAATCGATTCTGGTGACCAGTGCCCTGGAAAAAGAGGGCAAGACCAACACGGCCGTCAACCTGGCGTATACCATTGCCCAGACCGACCGGCAGGTGCTGGTCATGGACTGTGACCTGCGGCGGCCCTATCTGACCTCCCTGGTGGCGGACAAGCCGGAATGGGGCGTGACAGAACTGGTCACTGAAGTGTTCGGGGTGCATCTGACAAAAGGCAGTCTGGACACCTATTCCATTGCCGACCTGATACAGCTTACCAGCCTCCAGAAACGCTCGGTCCGCCTGGATCTGGAAAATGAGGAGACCCGGGCCGCCATTTTCTTTGAAAAAGGGACAATGACCGATATTTACTGGAAAAACCGGCCGGAATCAAAACGGCTGGCAAATACCCTGGTCCGGGAAAAACTGCTCACTGAAAAACAGGCCCATCTGGCCCTGAGCCACCAGAAAAAATCGGTGCACAACCTTGGCAATATTCTGCACACCATGGGCCTTGTTTCCAGAGAAGATCTGTCCCGGGCACTGTCTGTCCACACCATTGAAGCCATCCGTGCGGTCTGCGCCATGGAGACGGGCCATTTTGTATTTTCTCCGCCGGCCCGGAACCAGGCCAGGTCAGCCGGCCACCAGAACGTGGATATTGAAAAACTGTTTGCAGAATTCAATACAGGGGAAGCTACTCTCAAATATTGCAACGCAGCCATTGAAAAAGCGATCCTCCCCACAGAGGTGGACAACCTGTTTATCCTGCCCTCAGGCATTGTCCCTCCCAATCCGGCTGAGGTGGTGGGCTCCAGGCGCATGGCTTTTCTCATTGAGAATCTCAAATCCCGGTTTGATTTCATCATCATTGACACACCGCCCGTGACCCCGGCCACGGATGCCCTGCTGATCGCACCCATGATTGACGGATCAGTGCTGGTGGTCAAATCGGGAAACACAGACCGCAAAATCATCCAGGATGCCGTCGACCAGTTCAAGGCGGTGAAGCAGCCTGTCATCGGCATGGTGCTCAACCAGGTGGACATGAGAAAAGAGGGGTATTACAAGTACTACCAGAAGTATTATACTTCCTATTATGGCAGTAAATAAACAGCGGTTTTTTTTTATACTGGTTCTCTGCATTCTGGCGGTGTTCCTTGCCTCCTGCGTACTGGTGATCAGGCCCAGGTTTATCTGCCAGCAGGGCATCAGAGAATTTAAAACCGGCAATTATGACCAGGCCGCTTTTTTTTTTGAACGGGCTGAAGCTGCCATGCCGGCCATCCCTGGCACCACCTGGCTGACGGCGGCGGACCGGCTCTGTCTGTATACCCACTATGGCAGGACCCTGTACCACACCGGCATCCGGGACTGGCAGGACAACGGCCTGAGCCCGGAGATTCACGATCTGTTCACCCGGGCCAAATCATATCTGGAAAAGGCGATGGCCCTGGAATCAGGGTATTATATCACCGCCTTCTGGCTGGCCAGAACCGCGCATGCTTTAGAAAAAATTCATCCCTGGCTGTTTCCCGGGATCCCCAATCCCCATGATGCCCATGCACGCTATGTGCAGGCCTCTGCTCTGCGGCCCGCCGGCATCACCGTGCGCCAGGCCCTTGCCAGGTACCTGTATGAAAAAGATCAGGCGGACCAGATACCGGCCCTTGTGCGCAACCTCATGGAGATCTATCCGCCCATTTACACCACCCTGAGAAAAGAGCCCTATTTCACCCTGGACCTGGTCCCTTTTATGGCACAGGGCCTGGAAAATGCCGTCCGG
>JAIPDY010000200.1 GCA_021737445.1 Desulfotignum sp. | reverse complement strand
ATGCCCGCCAGTATGCCGATAAGGGCGAGCACCACCATCAGTTCCACCAGGCTGAACCCTTTTTGTCCCATAAATATATATAACTTTTTCAGCCAGGTCATCAATCTTTTCCTGATCAAAATATATTTCAAGAAGTTGATCCATGGAGTTTACTGCCGGATTTTACCATACGAAAAAACCGTTTAAAAAGCAAGAAACATGCATTAAGATATTTGCTGATCATGACAAACTATGCTTGACTTTTGCAAACAGACAGATATAATCGGCAAAACGTGCTGGAATAAAGCGCGTAAATTATTTCCGCCGTAAGGTGTATATCCCGATTCAACATGTGATTACCCCCCAAAGCAAGAAGATTTTTATTTTTTTTTATTACAGGAGAGAGCCAACATGGCAAATGGTATCGTAAAATGGTTTAACGACTCAAAAGGTTTTGGATTCATCGAAGTAGAAGACGGTGGAAAAGATGTATTTGTACATCATTCAGGAATTAACTCAAGCGGTTTTAAATCCCTTAATGAAGGGGACCGTGTGTCATTTGATATTGAAGAAGGCCAGAAAGGTCCTTCTGCCAAAAATGTAACGGTACTCTAAAACACCATGGTGTGTATTTAGAACACCGTCATCAAAATTAAAAAAAGTTCCTGGATCCTGTGATTCAGGAACTTTTTTTGTCTGGTTTCAACCTCACCAGACAACGGTTGGCCCCGTCAAAGGGCAGCATATAATAATCACAATGGATGGAACATTTTTTTTTCAAATCATCGGTGATCTCCTCTTTTACTCCGGGACCTTTCAACGCATAAATGGTACCTGCTGGGTTCAGCACAGGCGAGGCCAGACAGACGAGAGATTCAAGTTTGGCAAATCCCCTGGCCAGCACACTGTCAAACCGGCCTTTGAAATCCGGATCATTGTGAAAATCCTCCATCCGGCCATGGATGGCTTCAATCCCGCCAATCTCCAGCATCCGGATCACATGTTTGAGAAAATTGACTTTTTTTTGGGATGCATCCACCAGCACCATCTGCATATCCGGATTGAGCAGTTTTAAAGGCAGGCCGGGAAACCCGCCGCCAGATCCCATATCCAGCACTTTTTTTTCCTGAGTATTTATATAGGGCTGAACCAAGATAGCATCCAGAAAATGCTTGCAGGCCATGCTCAGGGGGTCGGTGATGGCAGTGAGATTTATCTTCCGGTTCCATTTTTGCAATTGTTCTGCATGGCAGGCCATCTGGTCAACCTGGTCCCGGGTAAGGCAGATGCCTTTCTCAAGACTTCCCTGGCGAAGCGTTTCACAAAACAGATCAAAACTGCGGTCTGGCACAGGCGTGATACCCAAACCTGTATTCAAAACCGGCCCCGGGGCCGGACAAAGGCATCCATGCCTGTGTTTTTGATAAACTGTGCCTTTGCCTGTTCCGCCTGTTTTTTGTCAGAATAGATGCCGGTTCTCACCAGATACCAGGTGATTTTGTTGGGACGGGTCAGGATCAGAATCCGGGTATCATAACCTTTCCGGATCAGCTGATTGCGCTTTTTTTCTGCATTTTCTTTGACCTGATACGCCCCTGCCTGAATTTCATAGCCAGCATCTTTTTCTTTGGATGGGGGTGGTGATTTTTTTTGTATTCCTGATGCAGTTGTTTTCTGGGGTGCCTTTTCTTCGGGCACTTCTGCCTTATCCGGCTCCTTTTCAAGGGCCTGCGCCGGGACAGGTCCAATCTTTTCCAGCTGGGTCTTTGCATAGGCCTGTTCCGGATCCACTTCAACCGCCTTTTCATAGGCTTTCCTGGCAGCGTCCTCCTCATCTCTGGCTAAAAGCAGATCCCCTTTAAGGCAATGGGCCAGATAAAAATCTGGTGCAAGAGAAAGGGTTTTTGAAATATCATTCAGGCTTTTGTCATATTCCTTGAGCTCGGCCCAGCAGATGGCCCGGTTAAAATAGGCATAATGGCTGTCCGGAGAGAGCGATATTTCCATATCATAATTTTCAATGGCTTTTTTATAATCTGATTTATAGTACCAGGCCACTCCCAGGTTACTGTAAAGCCCTTTAAGATCAGGTATGATCTGCCGGGTTTTTTCAAAATCCTTGATGGCAAGATCAAACTGTTCCATCTTCATATGGGCAACCCCCCGGTTTTTATATGCATCAGGGTTGTCTGGATCAATTTCAATCAATTCGGTAAATGCCTCTATCGCTTCTGCGTACTGATTCTGTTTCAGATATTGCACCCCTTTTTCAAACAGCTGCTGTTGTGTGGAGCCAAACACTGAAACACTCATAAAGCAGATGAAAAACAAGACTGAAACAACAATTTTTCTTGCCATGGTACCCCGGAAAAAAACAGGATTAATAAACATTTTTTATCCTAATAAATACCGGTTTCAAACACAAGGAAAAATTAACCGGCAGATATAATAAGACAGATCAGGTATGTCCGGTTTCATGAAGCGGCTTGTCCTGATAGTTTTCAATGATTTTGCGGATCTCTGGCTCCAGTGACAGAAACAGCTCCACCAGGTCAGGGTCAAAAAATATTCCGCTGCCTTTTTTAATCTCTTCCAAAGCTTTTTCCACAGGCCAGGGTTCTTTATACGGCCGTCTGGATATCAAGGCATCGAACACATCACATATGCAGGTGATTCTACCGGCCAGAGGAATTTGCTTGCCCTTGAGGCTTTGATGGTAACCGGTGCCGTCCCATTTTTCATGATGGGTCATGGCAATTATCCGGGCCACATCCAGCAGGTGAGAAGCCCCCCCTGACAGCAGTTTTTCACCGATGCTGGTATGGGTCTGCATCGATTTCCACTCCTTGCCGTCCAGTTTTCCGGGTTTGAGCAGTATGTTATCTGAGATGCCGATCTTTCCCACATCATGCATGGTTGACGCAAGATCGAGCCGGTCATATTCCTCTCTGGATAACCCCAGTGCCTTACCCATGAGCCGGCAGTATTTACTCATGCGGTTGATGTGGGTGCCGGTGTCCTGATCCCGATATTCTGCAGCCTTTCCCAGCCGGTTGATTACCTCGATCTGGGCTTTGCGCAACTCTTTTGTCCTTTCCTGAACCATCTCTTCCAGAATGGCGTTCTGATTTTTCAAAGCTTCCTGGGCCATTTTAAGGGTAAGATGGGTTTTAACCCGGGCTTTAACCTCGGTAATATCAAAGGGTTTGGTGATATAGTCCACTGCACCGAAATCAAACCCCTTGGTTTTATGGGTCAGATCATCCATGGCAGTGATGAAAATAATGGGAATATCTTCTGTTTCCGGTTCTGCCTTAAGCAGGCGGCACACATCAAATCCGTCTGTTCCGGGCATGATGATATCCAGAAGAATAAGATCAGGATGGTTTTGCCTGGCAAAATTGACAGCATCTTCACCATTCAGGCTTACCCCCAGCCTGTATGTATTTTTAGGGGCAGTAACAAGCACATCCACATTTGATTTTGTGTCATCAACCAGAAGAATCATACAATCATTAATTTTTTTCATGGGACAAATATCCTTAAGTTTCACCTTCAAATAGAAATTTATGTTCCTGAACAGGCGGCTCACTGGATGTTATCTATTTTTTTGGATATTTTTCATCAGAGTTTTCAAATTTGCTTTTGCCGCATCAAACTGATAATTTTTTATGTTTGCGGCAAGGGAGGAGATCTGTTTGCTCCATGCCGCATCAACCATTGGTTCCATCTTCTCAATAACAGATTCTGACTGCACCGGATCACATTGTTCAAGACTGTTCATCAACGATTCCATGAGGAAGGTGAGGGTATCTGCACCATCTTTTGTTCCGGCTTCCGCCCTGATCGCTTTTTTCTTAATCTTTCCAGGCTTCATCTGCCCTAAAAACTGCCCGGCAGACCGGCAAACTTCTTGATAATCCGACTGTACCGGATCCAGCAGCCGGTTGATCTCATCATAATTTTTATTCCAGCACGCCTGTTCCAGCGATTTTGCAGAGTCAAACAGACGGACAGCTGAGATATTGCCGGCTGCCCCTTTTAGAGAATGGCTCAGGGTCGCTGCACCCTTAAAGTCTGAATCGGCAATCAAGTGCTTTACCCGCTTATGGAAGGTGGTATATTCTTTACAAAAATCATTTAAAATATCAGCATAAATATCGGCTGCGCCCCCCAGTCTTTCAATGCCTTCTTTGATATTCAGACCCGGCAGGCTCTCCATATTCTCAAAAAAAGCTTTCCGGCTTTCATCCTGATTTGCAGCAGGCCCTGGGGACAGGATGCCATGACTTGCTCCGATCTGATTTTTAAGGGCTGTGAACAATACATTTCTGCTGATGGGTTTTAGAATATAATCGTTGATACCCGCTTCAAGGCAGGCTTTCCAGTTGTCTGATTTGGCATGGGCGCTCATGGCAATTATGGGCAGGCTGGTTTTGGAAAACTGCTGCCGGATGATGCGGGATGCCTCAATACCGTCCAGATGCGGCATCTGAATATCAATAAGCACGGCAGCATAATCTTTTTTCTGAACCTTTTCAATCGCCTCGATACCGTTTTGGGCTGTATCCACATCCACCCCTGCCATCCGCAGCATTTCCGAGCCTATTTTCAGATTGATGGCATTGTCTTCAACCAGCAGAACCGGGGTGTTTGAAAACGGTTTGCCAGAATGTGCCTGTTTTTTTTCTGTTTTGTCTGTATCAACATCATGTTCAAAATGATTTTTAAGAATTTCCAGCAACAGAGACTGTTTCACCGGTTTAGTCAGAGATCTGTCAACACCTATCTCTTTGGCCTGGTTAACCTCATCATTTCTGCCCATGCGGCTTAAGGCGATGAACAAACCTGAAGAGGTGACCATGGATTTTATTTTACCGGTTACTTTCTCATCAGCCAGATCACCCAGTCCCATATCCATAATCACCAGATCAAATTCTTTGCTGATACTGTTCTGAAAAAACATGTCAAGCACCTGCCTGCCTGAAGACATTGCTTCAACTGTGAATCCCCATGAACAGAGCAGTTGTCTGAACATCTGCAGGCTGGATTTGTTTTCCTGGACAACCAGTGCACGATACTGGTTAAAAACTGCCGGTATCCGGGGATCTTCTGTCTTTTTTGGCTGGATATATTTAAATGGTACTTTAAAATAAAATGAACTGCCCTCCCCTTTGACACTTTCAACCCAGATAGCGCCGTTCATCATTTCAATAATCTGTCTGCAGATGGCAAGGCCAAGGCCGGTACCGCCATATTCCCGGTTCAAACCGTCATTTACCTGTGTGAAGGAGTCAAACAGATTGTCAAAATATTGTGGTGCAATGCCGATTCCCGTGTCAGTTACCCGGAAAATCAGTTCAGCATGAGACCTGTCACGCCGGGACTGCTCAACCCGGATGATGATCTCTCCCTGGTGGGTAAATTTCAGGGCATTGGATGTCAGATTGATGAGCACCTGGCGGAGCCGCATGGGATCAGATATCAACTGTACCGGAACATCAGGGTCGATATCCACTATAAGCTCAAGATTTTTTTTGGAGATCAGTTCCAGAAAAATATCTGACACTTCGTCAACCACATCCCGGACATCAAACTGGACCTCCTGAAATTCCAGTTTTCCCGCCTCTATTTTTGAAAAATCAAGGATATCATTAATCAATCCCAGCAGTGAAAAAGCGGAGTTCTTGACAATCTCCAGATACTCTTTCTGCTGGCGGGAGAGGTCATCTGCCATGATCAGATCACAGGTACCGACAATACCGTTCATGGGATTTCTTATCTCGTGGCTGATGACAGCCAGAAATTCACTTTTTGCCCTATTGGCTTTTTCCGCATCTTTTCTGGCCGCCTCAATCTGTTCAATGGCGTAAGAGAGCCTGGCTGAGTTTTCTTCCTGTATTTTTCTGGCAAGGTTCAGTGCACGGGCTTTCTCTTTAAGCATTTTCTGGGCTTTAATCAGCTCTTCTTCCGCCTCCATCTCCTTGGTAACAATGGTGAGTGATCCGGATGAGATGTAAATATTATCTTTCTTGAATGCGGTTACAGTTGCCTGGTCCTTGAGCCAGACAATGGATCCGCCGGGAAGTCTCACCTTGTATATGGCTTCTACAACCCCTTTTTCTTCTCCCTGCTGCCGCAATCCTTTTCGAG
>JAIPDY010000232.1 GCA_021737445.1 Desulfotignum sp. | reverse complement strand
GATGATTATGCCCGGTGATAATGCCACCATTAATGTTGAGCTGATTTCTCCCATAGCCATGGAAAAAGAGCTGCGGTTTGCCGTGAGAGAAGGCGGACGTACCGTGGGTGCCGGCGTTATCGCTGAAATTTTTGAATAACACCAAGGGGTTATATAACAGTGGACAGAGTATTGATTGCGCTGGCATGTACAGAATGCAAGCGTAGGAACTATACAAGCACAAAAAACAAACGGAAAACTCCGGATAAAATCGAGTTGAAAAAATATTGTAAATTTTGCAACAAACATTTGCTGCACAAAGAAACCAAAATTAAATAATTCTTAAAGTGCCTGCAGGCCAGTAGCTCCAATTGGCAGAGCACCGGACTCCAAATCCGGGTGTTGGGGGTTCGACTCCCTCCTGGCCTGCCATAAATTTTACCTTGGTGCTGCCAGACGGCATGTACCAGGAAATATTCCGGGAGTTGTATGTCACGATTACAAAAAAAAAAGCCGGCCGGTGAAAAGAAGAAAAAAAAGGCAGACGCTGAAAAGCCGGTCACTGCCGATAAAACAGCGTCAGCTGTCAGGCAGGTGACAACGTCTGGTGTGCAAAAAACAAAACCGGAAAAAAAGAGTGCAGGATCGGCAAAAGACCATGCCCCCGGTTTTATTCAAAACGCAGTTGAGTTTTTAAGGGAAGTCAAAGTAGAGCTTAAAAAAGTCACATGGCCCACCCGAAAACAAACCACAGGTACCACCATCGTTGTGATCATATTTGTATTTGTTGTTGCCGTTTTTCTCGGACTTTTTGATTACAGCCTCTCAAAGCTTGTTCAGGTTGTTTTAACTTAAAATGTGGGAAAGAGGAAAATGACATGTCTCTAAAATGGTATGTGGTCCATGTGTATTCAGGCCATGAACAAAAAGTGAAAAAAGCCCTTGAGGAAAAAATCGAGACATCCAGATATCCTGAAAAATTTGCACAGATACTGATTCCAACGGAAAATGTTGTGGAACTGGTGAATGGCAAGAAAAAAGAATCTTCCCGCAAATTTTATCCCGGATATATTATGGTGAGAATGCATCTGGATAATGAGACATGGCATATAATAAGTTCTACACCCAAGGTGACAGGTTTTTTAGGCGGAAAAAACAAGCCGGCTCCCATCAGTGACAGTGAGGCCCAGATAATCATAGATAAAATGCAGCAGGGTAAAAATAAACCCCAGCCCAAATTTTATTTTGAACCTGGAGATGATGTCAGGGTTATTGACGGCCCTTTTTCAAATTTTAACGGAACAGTTGAAGATGTCTCCCCGGACAAGGAAAAGGTTAAGGTGCTGGTGAGTATATTTGGGCGGCCTACCCCGGTTGAACTGAAGTTTATTCAAGTCACCAAAATTTAATTTACGGTTTAATAGTTTAAGTTTCAGGAGTATTTAAAAAATGGCAAAAAAAATAATGACACAGATAAAGCTTCAGGTTGAAGCTGGAAAAGCCAATCCATCCCCGCCCATAGGACCCGCCCTGGGCCAGCACGGGGTCAATATCATGGATTTCTGCAAGGCTTTTAATGCAAAGACCGCAAATGATGCAGGATCTATTATCCCAGTAGTCATCACTGTATACAAGGACAGATCCTTTAGCTTTATTACAAAAACACCACCTGCATCCAGAATGTTACTGGCAGCTGTCGGTATCTCTAAAGGTTCTGGAGAACCTAACCGGACCAAGGTGGGCAAGGTGACCCGGGATCAGCTTGTGACCATAGCAGAAACCAAAAAAGAAGACCTGAATGCCTCAGATATCGATGCCGCCGTGAAAATTATTGAAGGTACTGCAAGAAGTATGGGGATTGAAGTCGTTTAACATTATAGTATAAGAGTGGAAAAAATGGCAAAGCGGAGTAAAAAACATACAGAAGCGCTGAAAAAGATCGACAGAACAGTGCAATACGATCCAAAGGAAGCCATGGCACTGGCAGTTTCTTCAAGCCACGTAAAATTTGATGAAACCGTGGATGTTGCAGTGAGGCTTGGAGTTGATCCTCGGCATGCCGACCAGATGGTTCGCGGGACAGTGGTTTTGCCTAACGGCCTTGGGAGAGAAGTCAAGGTATTGGTATTTGCCAAAGGTGAAAAGGAACAGGAAGCCCTGGATGCGGGTGCGGATTTTATAGCAACCGATGAAATGGTTGAAAAAATCAAAGAAGGATGGTTTGGATTTGATAAAGCCATTGCAACGCCGGATATGATGGGCACTGTCGGAAAACTGGGACGGGTTTTAGGTCCCAGGGGTCTGATGCCAAATGCAAAAACCGGCACTGTTACCTTTGAATTGGAAAAGGCCATCAAGGAATTAAAGGCCGGTAAAATTGATTTCCGGGTGGAAAAAGCCGGTGTGGTTCATGCTCCGGTGGGCAAGGTTTCCTTTGGACCGGAAAAGCTGGCTGAAAATGTCAAAGCGTTTCTGGATAAAATCGTTGCATTGAAACCTGCTGCCAGCAAAGGAACATATTTAAAAACTATCAGCATTTCATCTACCATGGGTCCCGGTATCAAGGTTGACCCCATGTTGATTAAATAGGCTGATACCCTAAGCATTTAAACCTGTCCCAGACAGTAGGTGCGCCCGGGTGCGCATAATCGGATTTGCCGGCCTGCCGAGACAGAAAAATTACACTATTTTGTTTTGGTTTAGTTGGCACCTTCGAATCATAAAAAGAAAGGAGGTGTAAAAAAATGCTGAATATTTCCCAGAAAAAAGAATTGGTCGCACGTCTGGCCAGACAGCTGGCTGATGCACAGATCTCAATTCTTGTCGATTACAAAGGTCTCGATGTCCAGAAAATAACTGATCTTCGCTACAAGCTCAGGCAAGCGGGTGTGCAGATGGAAGTTGTTAAAAACACGCTGCTTGAAAGAGCATCCCAGGACACAGATGCCGCTTTGATGAAGGAGTTTTACAAGGGCCCCAGTGCCATTGTAACATCATCAGATGATCCTGTGGCCCCTGCAAAAATCCTTATGGATTTTGCAAAGGACAATGAAAAACTGGCCATCAAGGCAGCGGCTTTTGGCGGAAAACTGCTTGGCGAGGAACAAATCAGGGAGCTGGCCAAGATGCCTTCAAGAGAAGAACTGCTTGGTAAACTTGTCTATACGCTCAATGCCGTCCCCACATCGTTTGTCAATGTTCTGGCCGGTGTCCCCAGAGGGTTTGTGAATGTCCTGAACGGCATCAAAGATCAGAAAGAAGCTGCTTGATTTATTTTTATTCTGTATATCGATTCAATGGTTACACACATATTTAAACATATTTCATAATTTAGTTGTGAATGATTTTAGGAGATAAAAATGGCTGATATCACAAAAGATGATGTTATTGAATTCATTGCCAACATGACGGTTCTTGAACTGTCGGAACTGATAAAAGAGCTGGAAGAAAAATTCGGCGTCAGCGCTGCTGCTCCGGTTGCTTTTGCTGCCGGTGCAATGCCGGCAGGTGGTGATGCCGCTGCTGCTGAAGAGGAAAAGACTGAATTTGACGTCGTCCTTGAAGCAATAGGTGACAAAAAAATCAATGTAATTAAGGAAGTCCGGGCCATTACAGGTCTGGGCCTCAAGGAAGCAAAAGCCCTGGTTGAAGAATCACCAAAACCGGTCAAAGAAGGGATCGCCAAAGAGGAGGCTGAAAAAATCAAAGAACAGCTTGAAGGAGCCGGTGCTCAGGTTTCCATAAAATAATTACAGTAAAGCGCAAAAAAATATTCGCTTTATGTAAAATTTCAGCGCGGGGGCATGGCAATTGGGTCGTGTCTCCGCTTTTACGGTTGGAAAAACTCACTTTTGGGAGAGATCATGACCGATAGTCTTTTGACCAATAAGCGCATCAGAAAAGAGTTTGGCAGTAAAAGAAAAATTATTGATATTCCTGACTTGATCGGGATGCAGCGTAATTCTTTTGAAAGTTTCCTTCAACGGGAAACCCCTGCCCAGGACAGGGAAGAAAAAGGGCTCCACGCTGTGTTTAAATCGGTTTTCCCCATAAAGGATTTCACCGATACTGCATCGCTGGAATATGTTTCCTATTCATTTGGTGAGACAAAGCATTCCATGAAAGAATGCATCAGCCGGGGAATGACCTATGATATTCCGGTGAATATCCGGGTGCGCCTGGTGGTGTACGACCATGACAAGGACACCGGCAATGCCACCATCCGGGATATCAAGGAACAGGAGATCTATTTTGGCACCATCCCGCTGATGACCCGGCAGGGAACCTTTATTATAAATGGTACGGAACGGGCAGTGGTCAGTCAGCTGCACCGGTCCTCGGGTGTGTTTTTTGACCATGACAAGGGCAAGAACTATTCTACCGGTAAAATTATTTATAACGCCAGAATTATTCCGGTTCGCGGTTCCTGGATTGACATGGAAATAGATGCCAAGGATATCATCAATATCCGCATCGACCGGCGCAGAAAATTTCCGGTTTCCATTCTGTTTAAAGCATTTGGATATACCAGTGAAGATATCCTTGATTTTTTCTATCGAAAAGAGCGCATAGTTAAAAAACAAGGCTCGTTTTTTAAGGAGTTTGTTCCTGAGAATCTGGTCCGGCAGAGGGCCAGTTTCGATGTGATATCGCCTGAATCCGGCGAAGTTATTGTGAAACAGGGAAGAATCTTTACAAAACGGGCTTTAAAACAGCTGTCAGACGAAGGACTGACATTTATCCCCATTTCTGATGACGACCTTCTGGACAAGGCATTTGCCCAGTATATCATGGATCCGGAAGCACAAGAAGTGCTGTTCAAGGCTGGTGAACTCATTGCTGAAGACACCTTTGACATCATGGAGAAAAAAGGGATCACTGAGTTTCATATTCTGTATGTGGATTCCAGAAGCTCCGACTCCATGCGCAAAACCCTGGTAAGCGACAAGGTGGATTCCAGGGAAGTGGCCCTGATGGACATCTACCGGCGGCTTCGCCCGGGGAATCCGGCCACCATAGAAGTGACCCAGGAATTTATTGATCATCTGTTTTTCCGCCAGGCATACTATGACCTGTCCAAGGTTGGACGGTTGAAAATGAATCACCGCCTGGGGGTTGACACCAAAATAGATGTCAAGACCCTGAGAAAAGAAGATGTTTTGCTCACCGCAGCCACCCTGATTGAACTTAAAGATACCCAGGGGCAGGTGGATGATATCGATCATTTGGGAAATCGGCGGGTCCGGGCTGTGGGAGAGCTTTTGGAAAACCATTACCGCATCGGACTTATCCGGATGGAGCGGGCAATCAAAGAAAAAATGAGCATGCAGGAAGTGGATGCCATGATGCCCCATGATCTGGTCAACCCCAAACCGGTATCTGCCGTGGTCAGAGAATTTTTCGGCACCTCACAGCTGTCCCAGTTCATGGACCAGACCAATCCCTTGTCTGAAACCACGCATAAAAGGCGGTTGTCAGCCCTGGGACCGGGCGGCCTAACCCGGGAACGGGCAGGTTTTGAGGTCCGGGATGTGCATCCCTCCCATTATGGCCGGATCTGTCCCATTGAAACTCCGGAAGGACCCAACATCGGTCTTATTGTGTCTCTTTGCACCTATGCCAGGGTTAATGAATTCGGGTTCATTGAAACCCCTTTCCGACTGGTGGATAATTCGGTGGCCAGCAAGGATATACGCCATTTAAGCGCATTTGAGGAAAAAGATTATCCCATTGCCCAGGCCAATGCACCTTTGGACACAGCAGGGCGGTTTATGAATCCACAGGTGTCTGCCCGGGTGGCTGGTGAATTTGAACTGGTTGTTCCCCAGGATGTCAGATATATGGACGTATCCCCCAACCAGCTGGTATCAGTGTCTGCAGCCCTTATTCCGTTTCTGGAAAATGATGATGCCAACCGTGCCCTCATGGGATCCAACATGCAGCGCCAGGCGGTTCCCCTGATCCGCAGCGAGGCCCCGCTTGTGGGAACCGGTATGGAAAGTGTGGTGGCCAGAGATTCCGGTGTGACCATTGTGGCCGATTATGACGGCACTGTTGTGGATGTGGATGCCAAGCGTATTGTGGTCCGGAACCATGACAGTGAAAAAGGCGGTTTTGAAAAAGCGGTTTCCATATATAACTGTACCAAATTTGTCC
>JAIPDY010000003.1 GCA_021737445.1 Desulfotignum sp. | reverse complement strand
ATTCTCACCCTCGGCGGTGTGGCTGCCAACCGCCTTCAGCTGGCGGAATACGCCTGCTGGTTTACCATTGACAGCGGCATTGTCTCCATCGGCCAGGTGATCCAGGGCGACCTGGATGATTTTCTGGATCGCCGCAGGGAAGCGGAAAAAGTCCTCCGCCGGTTCCTGGTCAAAGAAAAACTGCCGGCCTTTCCCGTGGTGGTTGTGGAAAAAGACCTTCATGCCGCCATCAGGGCCCTGCTTCAGTGCCACGGGATCGGGGGCATGCGGCCCAACACGGTATTGCTTGGATGGAGCCGGGATCCTGAAAAATCAGACATCTTCTGGGAAACCGTTGACACGGTCAAAGAGATGCGGCGCAATCTCATTATTGTGGCGGCAAAAACGGACAGTAACACCAGCGTTATTCCCAAAGGCAGCATCAATATCTGGTGGGACTCCTCAAAAAATGCCCAGCTGATGCTGCTGCTGGCATTTATGCTCAAAAAGAACCGGGAATGGCGGGATCATCCCATCCGCATCATCCGCCCGGTGGTGCGCAAAGCAGATATTAAAAACATTGAAAAAGAGATGCAGGAACTGCTCGCCCTTGCCCGTATTGAGGCTGAGCTGTTCATTGTCCCCACCGACACCCCGCTCCATGCGGTCCGTCAGCGTATGCAGCCCTCTGCCATGCTTTTACGGGGTTTTGAGCCCCCTGATGATGAAACAGAAGATGAAACCAGACAAGACCTTGTTTCCGACCTTGAGCGCACCCTAGAACTGCCAGGGGATATGATCTTTGTGTACAACGCTGGGGAAGTTTCCATCGAAGCGTGAGAGAATTTCTGAAGAAATGTCTTTACCCACGGTATTCCGGACATTGCCCCGAAGTTCCGCCGGCAGGCCGGTCCGGTGAAAGCCCCTTTGTCATGGCCGAACAACTCGCTTTCCAGAAGGGTTTCCGATTGATACCAGCGGATAAAAGACTGCATATGGCTTTCAACGTGAACAGCATCAGGAGGGACATGGTCGGCACCGGATATGACAACGTTTATTTTCCGATTCGGTCTTCAGATCCACAGATCAGCCACCGGGGTGTCCGGGGTGAACTGGTCCGCCATCTGGGCTAAAAAAAGCTCTGCCGTTGCCAGAGCATCGGTGAGGGCATGGTGGGGCCGGTATGGGGGAAGCTTGTATCTTTGCCTGGCATGGGCAAGGCGCAGGGACGGGCTGTTTTTTTCTCCCATCCACCGCTGGATAAAATTCGGCCTGAATACGGGATGCTTTCGGGATTCCAGCTCCATGGTGTCCACCACAGGAAATACCAGCGTATCGCCGGTTGTATCCAGCACCGCCCTGGCCAGAAAATCCCGTTCAATACGGTTGTAGTGAACCAGTACCACCCGGCCGGCCATGGCCTGAAGCAAAGGTTCCAGGATGAAGGAAAAACCGGGGGACGTTCCCATGTGGGTATGGGTGATGCCGTGGATGGTGGTCTGGATGTCAGATCTTACATGGTCTGGCCGGACCACCCAGTACCGGGCACCGCTGCACAGAATGCGGTCATGAAAAAGGGGAATGAACCCGGCACTGATGATGGCATCGGTTTTGGGGTCCAATCCGGTGGTTTCCAGATCCAGGGCCAGAAACGCCACCTGCCTCACCGGGGTGTGTCCGGGAATGTGTGCTGCCTTGTAATAGGCTGTGAGCCGGGGATCTTTTGTCTGATCAGCCAGAAGAGAAAACCGGGACTCCCAGTTCAGAGGCTGTTTGTCTGATATGGTGCTTTTCTGCGTCATTTTCGGGAAAGATTGATGCCGGTCTGCATGGCAGGCGACACATTATACCGGTATTTGAGGAATGACTGGGCCTGGGATATGATCTGAAAGGCATCTTTGAGATGGTTGCGTTCAAAGGAGGAAAGGGTTTCCGGTATGACATTGTTATCAGGAGATATGCCTGCTTCCACCTGTCTGGCCTGGTGGCGGATACGCACAATGGAGATCAGTTCAAGGGCATCCAGCAGGTCATCACCTACCCCTTCTGCCAGCAAAGGGGTCTCCTTGACATGGGCCAGCCGTTCTTCGGTGTTTAAAGGCATGGCACCGCAGGCCAGGGCATGGACCCGGGCCAGGTCGGAAACAGGTGCTGTTCCCCGGCGCTTGAGGTTGAAGGTTTTTTGATGCCGGCCGTCATACTCCAGTACAAATTTGCGGAAAAATCCCAAAGGCGGGCTGCGCAGCAATGCATTTCTGGCCAGGCAGGCCAGAAAGCGCCGGCTGTCTTTTGCCTTGTCCATGACCAGTTGCCGCAGTTGACCGGCAAAGCCGGTTTCACCGAAAATGCCGTCCAGGTCAAAAGCATCGTCCAGAACAAAGGCATTGTCCTGGTCCGTGACAATGGTCATTTCATCTCTGGCCATGGACCCTAAAGCCAGAAGGCAGTAAGGGATGGGCAGCGGCCCCAGCTCTTTTTCCCCAAGCTGGAGCAGGCGCTGGGAAATACTGATGCCCATGCGGGATATGGCAGCACCGATGGTGTGGGAGTTGGCATCTTCATTCACCAGCTGCACAAAGAGCTGGGAGATTTTTGGGGATATGGCAGCCAGATTTTCCACTGTTTTCTGCCGGAAAATATCCCCCACCAGGTAGACAGCTCCATGGGATTCGTACCGAACCAGGTCTGCCACAGTAATAACCCCCACAGGCGTATGCCGCTCCAGGATGGGCAGATGGTGCAGGTTGTGGCGCATCATGGTCAGCATGGCATCAAATGCATAATTGCTGGACTGGAGGCATATGATATCCGTGGACATGATGTTTTTTACAGAAGTGGACAGGGGCAGGCCTTTGGCAATGACCCGCTTGCGCAGGTCCCTGTCCGTGATCAACCCCACAATGGGAGATTTATCCTCAGAGGGATCATCTTTCACAAGTACCAGGGAGGAAACCCGCTTTTCAGACATAAGCACCGCAGCCTGCTGGATGGATATATGGAGAGAGGCGCTGACAATATTCTGGCGGATAAGTTTTCGAACCTGGGATGTCATCAATTGATTCCGGTTTTCATGAACAGATCTGCCCAGGGCATTTTTCAGCCGGGTACTGTGGTCTTCCTCCATGAAGTCGGCAAACCGGTCATAGGTGTCGATCAATTTCTGGAACGGTGCCTCCGGTATCTTATAGATCAGGATCTTCAATAGCCCTGGCTGCATACCGCACCTTTTTTTTGCGCATCAGGGCAAACTGGCCGAAACACTCGCCCTCTCCCATGCGGGTATACAGTTCACCCGGGCTTCGCAAAACTTCAACGGCACCGCTGCGGATGACAAACAAAAAATGGTTTTCCTGGCCCTGGGAAAGGATCATGGACCCGGCCTGGAAATAGACCACTTCAATATGGGGGACCAGCGCATCCACAACATCTTCGGGCAGGTTTCGAAACGGGGGATGGGAAAACAGATGGTCCCGGATTTCAAACAATTCAATCTCCATGGATCTGATTATACCTGGAAACTGTTTTTTTTTAAACCGGAACGTGAAAAAATACCCTTTTCTTTCATGTCCGATATCTGATAGAAACAAAATAACTTAAAAAAACAGGATCGCGGACAAAGGAGAGGATATGGAGTATTGTTATTATGATTCCCCTGTGGGCCGGTTGCTCATCGGCGGGACAGGAAAACTGGAATTCATCAGTTTTCCCAAAGGAAAGTTCCGGCACAAGCCTCAGCCTGGCTGGGTGTATTCCACCCAGCCGTTTTCAGATGTCCTGTCCCAGCTGGCTGCGTATTTTCAAGGGAAGCTGACGCAGTTTTCCCTGGAGACTGCCCCTGAAGGAACCGATTTTCAGCGCAGGGTCTGGCAGGCGTTGGCAAAAATCCCCTATGGCACCACCATCTCCTATGGGGAACTGGCCGGACGGATCGGTAATCCCAAAGCGTCCCGGGCTGTGGGCATGGCCAATGCAAAAAATCCGATTCCCATTGTCATTCCCTGCCACCGGGTGATCGGGAAAAACGGCAAACTCGTCGGATTTGGCGGGGGTCTGGATATCAAGGAAAAACTGCTTGCGCTGGAGCAGCAGGCCCCATAAGGCCGTCACCTGAAAAAAAAGAGACAAGGCCATGCCCAAGGAGATTTCCCACTGGTATCTGGCCGGCCTGGTCAGAGAAAACCTCCCTGAAAAATCTGTATTTTACAAACCGCTCCATACCCATGAAAACCTTTTTTTTCTGGGGGCAGTGGCACCGGATATCCCGTTTTATTACCTGCTGGGTCCCAAAAAAAACCGTATCCAGGCAGCATCTGATCCGTTTCACAGTCCCGATGCCCGGGCTCTGGCACCGGTGCTGTCTTTTTTTGACAGCATGATTTTTTCACAACCAGATCCGGCGGCCCTGTCCTTAGGGGCCGGCATCATCTGTCACATCCTTTCAGATACCGCGTTTCATCCTTTGGTCTATTATTATTCCGGCATCTTTCCTGAGCATCCCGGCGCCACGGCCCGCCACCGGCAGTTTGAGACCGCTTTGGACCTGTATTTTCAGCACCTGGCCGGTCCAGGCGCCAGAACCTGTCTGGGCAGTATTCTGGAGAATGTTGAAGTTTCAAAATCCCTGCTGCTTAAGCTTTTAGGAAAGCTGTTCAACCTGGCTGGATACCATGAAAGAACCTGCCTGGGATATGCTGTCCGATCCCAGGCATTTTACCAGACCCTGTTCCGGTGCACCTTTCTTTACCGCATACTGCACCGCATGAACCAGACCCGGCACCGGATGTCGGATTCGGCTTTGTCCCTGATCTATCCGGTGAAACAGGGGGTGGCACTGCCCTTTTTTTACCAGAAATTCCAGTACCAGGACCCGGTAACCGGCAGGCACTGCAAAGCCAGTATTCCAGATCTGACCCGGCAGGTAAAACGATCTGGCCTGTGTCTGCTGGATATGGTTTCTGCAAAACTGGCACAGCAAATTCCCACCGGTTCTTTGACAGGGCATCCGGATCTGCCTGAGATCCGGCCGGGGATACCTGTCTGCCGGTTCTGGAAAAGACAGGACAATCTGTTAACCAATTTATACCAGACACAGGGGTGATCTGCCCCGTGTAAAAAGGAGAAACCTGTATGATCACGGCACCGGCAGATAAACGCACGGTATTTGGTTGGGTATTGTTTGATTTTGCCAATTCCGCCTATACCACCCTGGTGGTCACTTTCATCTACGGCACCTATTTTGTATCTGCCATTGCCCCGGACAAGGTTGCCGGTACGGCGCTGTGGTCCAGGGGAATCACCATTACCGCCCTCTGTGTGGCATTTTTGTCCCCGATACTGGGAGCACTGGCAGACCAGGGGGGGCTGCGCAAGCGATTTTTGTTCTTTTCAACCGTGGTGACCGTGGCCGGCACAGCCGCCCTGTTCTGGGTGGGACCCGGCCAGATCTTCTGGGCACTTTTCTTTTTTGTGATATCCAATATCGCTTTTGAATTTTCCAATGTGTTTTACAATGCATACCTGCCCGATATTTCCACCCGGAACAATATCGGCACAATTTCCGGGGTGGGCTGGGGCGTGGGCTATATCGGTGGGCTGGCCGCCATGGTGGTGGCGCTTGTGGGATTTGTCAGCCCGGAAATACCCTGGTTCGGATTGTCCACCGCAGATGGGGTCAATATCCGGGCCACCTGCCTGCTGGTGGCAGCATGGTTTGCCCTGTTTTCCATCCCTTTGTTTTTGTGGGTGCCTGAAACGGTTCCCCTGGTCCGGGCAGACAAGACCCGCATTGCGAAAAGCGGGCTGGCCGATCTTGTGGATACCTTGAAAGAGATTAAAAAATACCGGCAGATCGTCCGGCTGCTGGTGGCCCGGATGATTTACAATGACGGACTTGTGACCATTTTTGCCTTTGGCGGGATCTATGCTGCCGGCACATTCGGGTTCAGCTTTCAGGAGATCATGATTTTCGGTATTGTCCTGAATGTTTCCGCCGGCATAGGTGCCCTGATCATGGGTATATTTGATGACCGGCTGGGGGGGAAAACCACCATTCAGATCAGCAATTGTATCCTGGCCCTGGCAGCCCTGACGGCGGTGCTGGCACCAGATAAGACATGGTTCTGGGCGGCAGGCATTCTGGTGGGGTTTTTTGCCGGTCCCAACCAGAGCGCCAGCCGTTCTCTTTTGGGCCGGTTTGTTCCCCAAGAAAAGGAAAACCAGTTTTACGGGTTTTTCGCTTTTTCCGGCAAACTCACGGCATTCATGGGGCCCCTGCTGCTGGGATTTCTCACCCAGGTGTTTGCACCCCAGCGGGCAGGGGTTTCCGTGGTGGTTCTGTTTTTTGTCATCGGCGGGCTTTTGCTCACCCGGGTGGATGAAAAAAGGGGCATTGCCGCAGCCCGGCAGCAGCGCTGACAGGCAAGATGATATCCAGGGCAGCTCAACTGTGTGATGGTGACTGTGCTGGCCGGTTTCAAGCTATAGTTTTTTTTCCAGCTGAATGGCTGCCGTGAGCAACGGGTCCCAGGTGGGACTGAAAGGCGGTGCATAGGCCAGATCTGTCTGGATAAACGCTGCAACAGACATGCCTGCATGCAGGGCCACGGCCACGGCATTGATCCTGTGGGCCACCCCGTCAATCCCCACCATCTGGGCACCCAGAAGCTTCCCGGTTTTTTTGTCCCCCACCATGTTCACATAAATTTTTGCCGCACCCGGCTGCCATTTCACCCGGGACCAGCTGGTGATCAGGTTTTCAACCGGGTCAAATCCCGCATCTTTTGCCTGGGAAAAGGTAAGGCCTGACCGGGCCACAGCCAGATTAAACACCTTGAATACGGCCGTGCCTGCCACGCCCTGGAGCGGATTGTTTTCTTTGAACAGGTTGTCAGCCACGGCCCATCCGGCCCGATTGGCCCGAAGGGCAAGGGGTATCCAGACGTTTTGGCCTGTGACCACATGAATGGCATCCCCGCAGTCACCAGCTGCAAAAATATTGGGATCTGAGGTGCGAAGATACTGGTCCACGTGAACAGCATCTGATACACTCAGGGCCAAAGCCGCATCCCGTGCCAGTTCACTGCATGGGGCTACTCCGGTTGCACCTATAACCAGATCCGCATCCAGGGTGATGTTGTCACAGATAATTGCGGCACCCCTGTTTTTTGGTTCAAGACGCTGTATTTTTGTTCCCAGGTGGAGGATCACCTTTTGCTTGTTCAGTTCATCCTGAACTATCTGTGCCATATCCCGGGGCAACCAGGGAAGCAACAAAGGGCCCGGCTTAACCATGGTCACGTGTATGCCAAGATCGGTCAGGGCCTCACACATCTCCAGGGCAATATATCCCATGCCCAGAATACAGGCTTTTTTGACTCCTTTGTTTTGGATGGCAGCCTTGATCTGCCGGCCTTGCTCCAGCTGTTTCAGGGGCATGAGCAGTTCTCTGCCCGGCAGATCCGGCAGCGTGGGGACAGCACCCGTGGCAATGAGCAGTTTGTCGTATTCAAAACAAAAAACATTTCCCTGAATGGTTTTTCCGGCAACCTGTCTGGCATCCCGGTGAATGGCGGTGGCTTTGTGGCCCGTGAGCAGGTTGATATTGTGATTGTCAATGAACTGTTGGGCGGTGCGGACCACAAGGGTATCCATGGGGGTGTCGGGATCGGCAATATTATAGGGCATGCTGCACGCGCTGTATGACACATCAAAGCTTTGTTCAAGCACGGTGATATCAAGGTCGGGATACAGCCTTCTGGCCCGGCTGGCAGCACTCATGCCGGCGGCATCTCCTCCAATAATAACAAATTTCATAGCACCTCCATGGTCAAAGAATTTAAGGCAGATGTTTGGACGTATCATTTCAAGCATAGATCTGTTGATCAGATTTTTCAAGTTGTAATGAAAATGCTTATCCCGCTCCAACCGGTTCAATAACGCAATATTTTCTTGACATCCTGAATAAAATAACGCCATTTTGGGGTAATGTAAAACAGACGCGGTTGGTTTTGATGAAAGCCTTTCCCGGCCATAATCATGAAAGGAGACAACATGCTTGTCCTGGGGCTGCAGGGAAGCCCGCGAAAAAAAGGAAATTCTGTCTATCTGTTGAATCGGTTTCTTGAGGAGTGCAAAGACCGGGGAGCCAGGACAGAAGTGATCCACATGGACGGGCTGGATATCCAGCCATGCAGAGAACTGGTCGTGTGTGAAAAAAAAGGGTTCTGTCCTCTCAAAGATGAGATGGAATCGCATATTTACGGTCTTATCCGAAGAGCTGACGTGGTGGTACTGGCATCACCGGTGTTTTTCTATAATGTCTCGGCCCAGGCAAAAGTCCTTATTGACCGGTGCCAGATGTTCTGGGGCCGCAGATATAAAATGAAACTGGCTGACCCGGATGCCGGGTTCCGCCAGGGGGTGCTGCTGGCTGTGGGAGCTTCAGGAGGAAAACGGCTGTTTGAAGGAGTGGAGCTGACGGCCCACTATTTTTTTGATGCTGTTTCAGCCCGGTTTGCCCAATCTTTGACCTATAAAAAAGTGGAGGCAGCCGGTGCTGTTGCAGATGTTCCAGGGGTGGACGATGATATCAGGCAGGCAGCCGGCCGGGTGATGGATGCAGTGCAAAACAAACCCTGCCTTGTGTTTGTTTCCAAAAACGATGCGTGCCGCAGCCAGATGGCGGCAGCATATGCCAAAATGGCTGTGAAAGGCAGTATCAGGGTGCTGTCCGCCGGCATGGATCCGGCCAGGGACATTCATCCGGCAGCCCTTTGTTTTCTGGCAGATCAGGGAATTGATATTAAATACCGGCAGCCCAGGTTCCTTGACACACTGATAAAGGAAGAGTTTGAAAACAGTTTACCGTTTCAGGTGGTGTGCATGGAACCGGATCTGCTCCCCATACCAGGGGTAAACACCCTTTTCTGGGACCTGCCTGAAACACAGGATGCCAGCAATATTGCAGTGGCGGGAAACCAGATCCGCACCCGGGTCGATTCACTGGTGTCAGATCTTCAGTGCCGGAACCAGAGCGGATAATACATTTTTTGAAAATCCTTCCAGGTTTTCAAACAGCAGGCCAAATGATGTCTGATTCCCTTTTTTCCGGGTGGAACGAATTCTGGCTTTGATGGACAGGCTGTCAACCCGGCCGTAGGGAAGGTTCAGGGTCAGATACCCGGCTGAACAGCTGTCCAGCCCCGGGACGTCGTCAACCACACACAGACAGCCGCTTTTATTGATATTGACAATTGTTCCATTGAGACAGAACCTGTCCAGGGTGATGCGGACAGGCAAAAAGCATTCCACCCGTTTTTCAGACCGGATATTGCAGGACTCCACCACCTTGGGATAATCTAAAAACAACAGGTAATCGGGCTCTTCAAGGATCCGGATGATATGTGTTTTAAATTCAAACACATCATCGGACAAAACATACCTGGCATGGAGGGTTTCGCCGGTTGACAGATGGCGGGTCCGCTTCCAGTGGTGTTCTGGCAGCTGAACAATGAGATAACTGCCCACCTGCATACCTATGAGCTGGCTGGAGGCTGAATCTTCTGAGTTTTCAGGTTCCAGTAGCAGTGCGGTTCCCAGTTCGAGAAACAACCGCTGGCTCCGGTTGAAATTTTTTATCTGCGTATCCATAACACCTACCTGCCGCCCCTTCGAAACAATACAATTTTGATGGTTTCAAAAATAATATAAAGTTCAAGAAACAAGGATAAATTATTGATATAATACAGGTCATACCGGAGTTTTTCAACGGCATCACCCAAAGAGGCACCATAGGGGTACATCACCTGGGCCCACCCGGTAATACCGGGTTTAACCGCATGGCGCTGTGCATAGTACGGGGTAACACGGCTGATCTGTTCCACGAACTCAGGCCGCTCAGGCCGGGGACCGATAAAACTCATCTCTCCTTTGAGCACATTGACAAGCTGGGGCAGTTCGTCAATTCTTGTTCTGCGCATAAGGGTTCCGACTCTGGTGGTCCGGGGATCATCTTCCCTGGCCCAGGTGGCACCGGAATCCTGTTCAGAGCCCACCTGCATGGACCTGAATTTGTAAATGGTAAACAGGTTACCGTTCAACCCCACACGCTGCTGAAAATAGAAAACAGGGCCGGATGAATCCAGTTTGATGGCAAGGGCAACCAGGGGGAGAAAAGGCAGACAGATGATCAGAATCATGGAGGCAAAACCCAGGTCCAGAAGTTTTTTCAACAGCCGTATAAAGGGAGTGATCAGAAAGCCCCTGCTCTGGACCAGCCAGCTGGGATTGATATGCTCCACAGGTATTTTCCCGGTGAGCCGTTCATAAAAAGAGGGATAATCCACAATTTTGACCCCCATGAGCTTGCAGGTTACCAGTTTTTCAGTCATCAGGTTGCCCCGCCTTTCTGTGAGGGCGATGACAATGGCATGGGCATGGGTCTGCCGGGCGATTGTTACAATATCGTCAAAATGGCCGATGATTTTACTGGTATCCACTGAAACAGGATCTTTTGGGGTTCTGATATAACCGATAAGTGCATATTTACCAGGTGATTTCTGGATCAGATTTTCCACGGTTTGTGCAATGGTACCGGTGCCGATGACCAGAATTTTTTCAGCAAAGAAATGGGCGTCATTGGATTTGTGAAACAGGCTCTGCCAGGTGTTCTGGGCCAGAAAAAACACAAACATGACTCCAAACAGCTGCCAAAAACCCATGTCTGGATGGGCTGGAAAAAAGGCCAGGAAAAGAAGAGACAGGGTAATGGCAGCAAAAGACCTGATCAACCGCTCTTTGAATATCCATTTTTGAGGCTGATACACTTCGCAGAGAAAAGAAAAAAACAAAACAACCGGAATAAATAAAACCACCCATAAGGCAATTGTGTCCATCTCCCGGGATTGGCTAACAACCACTGCCAGTATTGTCAGACCGGCCAGGATATCTCCAGCCATTAAAACAATCCGGTTATAAATAAGACTTCCCCTGTCAAGCAGTCCCAATACAAAGTATCCTTAAATTTTGATCAAACGTTTTTTTTAAAACTATATTTAGAAGTTTTTGTTCTGTCAAGCAGCAAAGGAAAATGTTTGCCTGAAGCCTGTTCTGCACTTTTTTTTCATGCTATGGTAATTCATGAAAAAAAAATTGATAAAGGAGTTTACATAAATGGTGAATTTGCGGATCTGGGTGGCAGCGGTTTTTCTGCTGGCCGGGATGCAGTTTCAGGTGCTTACTGCCTGTGCACAGGATGCAGATGAAAGAGCAGTTCCTGTGGAGGACGGAACGTTAAGCATGCTGAGTTCCATTATTGAACTCAAGCAGAACCTGAAACAGCGGATAGCTGAGAAACAGCAGGCCATTGAAGCCAGCACTTCTGAAACTGAAAAAACCAATCTGGCTGCTGAGCTGGACCGGCTGGATAAAATGCTGGCCTCAGCCAGTCAGGATTTTGAGCGCATCGCCACCGGAATCGATATTGACCTGTTTTCAGAACAAAAAACAGATCAGTTTAATTGGAAAGATGAACTTGTATCCCTTGTGAAACCCGGGATAATGGAGCTTAAGCGGGTTACGCAAAAAGCCCGTGAAAAAGCCGCTCTCAAGGATGAACTGTCTTTTTACAAGAAACTGAAACCGGTTGCCAGGCAGGCCAATGAAAATCTGATGTACCTGATATCCCGGACCGGGGATAATGAAGCAGTAAAACAGAATCTGGAAAAACTGGTGCCTGAATGGCAGGGAATGGAAAACCAGATACTCAGCAAGCTGGAGATCACCCAGATGCAGATGGCTGAACTGGAATCAGAAGAACACTCTCTTATTGAAACCTCCCAGGCGGCCATTAAAAAATTTTTTAAAACCAGGGGCCTGTTTCTGTTTATCGCGCTTGTTTCCTGCATCGGTATCGTGCTGTTGCTCAGATTTGCCTACCTGTATCTGATCAAATTCATTCCAGGATATATGGCCCAATACCGGCCTTTTCATCTCCGTGCCCTGGATTTGCTGTTTCGGGTCGTGACCATTCTGGCAGCCCTGTTTGTTGTAATTCTGGTGTTTTATGTTTTTGAAGACTGGGTACTGCTGTCTCTGGCCATTATTTTCCTCATGGGCCTGGGATGGGGTATCAAGAATACCCTGCCCAGATTCTGGCATCAGAGCCGGCTCATTCTCAACATCGGGGCGGTTCGGGAAGGGGAGCGGGTGGTATACCAGGGAGTTCCATGGCTGGTGAAACGTATCAACATGTTTTCCCAGCTGGAAAATCCCGATCTGGGACAAAATTTGCGGGTTCCCATTGAAACGCTCATGGATTTGACCTCCCGGCCGTTCCAGCGGCACGAGCCCTGGTTTCCATGCAGAAAAAACGACTGGGTGATCCTGGAGGACGGAACCCGCGGATGTGTCACCAGCCTGTCCCAAGAAATGGTGGAGATGGTCCTGCGGGGAGGGGCTAAAAAGGTCTATCAGACCGCAGATTTTCTGGGGCTGTCTCCGATGAATCTGTCGGTGAATTTCAGGCTCAAAATCGGGTTTGGCATATCCTATAATCTCCAGTCCAAAGCCACAAACCAGGTGCTTGAAATTCTGGAATCATATATCCGGCAACACCTGGCAGCAGAAGCATATGAAGATGCCCTGCTCAACCTGAGAGTGGAATTTGCCGCAGCCGGATCATCCTCTCTGGATCTGGTGGTAATCGCTGATTTTGAAGGCAAAATGGCACCACTCTATAACCGGTTATCCCGGGCCATCCAGCGCTGGTGCACCGATGCCTGTACCCAGAATAACTGGGAAATCCCGTTTCCACAGCTAACCGTTCACAGGCTTGGCTGAATATAAAAAGGTCTGATCATGAAGCAGCAAGGAAAAGAAAAAATCAAGATAAGCACCTCTTCTCATCTTCTGGGAGATCTTTTGGTGGGCATGGGCAGTATTTCCAGATCCCAGCTTGAAGAGGCCCTTCAGGCCCAGGCGCTTCTTTTTGAAGATACTTTTCAGGTGGAGCTGGACCGGACAGAACTGGTTTCCAGCAGCCGGAAAAGAGACGTCCCGCCTCTTAAGCTGGGACAAATTCTTATCCAGAAGGGATACATCACAGAAGACCAGCTTGCTTCTGCCTTGAAAATGCAGAACGACCAGGTTAAAAACTTAAGCCGTCTGAGCAGTGAAAATCTGGCAAAGGCCCTTCAGGTGGGGTTTGTAATCAACTCCACCATTGAGCTGGAAGATGTTTTGAATCTGATCATGAAATATGCCAATATTGTCACAGATGCCGTGGCTTCCACACTTATGCTGCTGGATGAAAAAACCGGGGAGCTGGTATTCAGTGTTCCCACCGGCCCCAACGCAGACTCTCTCAAAGATATCCGCATTCCGCCAGGAGCCGGTGTGGCAGGCTGGGTGGCAGAACACCAGACTCCTCTTCTGGTGCCGGATACCCGGAAAGATGAACGGTTCTATTCCAGTATCGATGATATGACCGGCATGGAAACCCGATCTATTCTCTGTGTACCCATGAAGTCCAAGCGTAAACTCATTGGTGTTCTGGAGGTCATGAATAAAAAAGACAACAGCAGTTTTACAGAAGATGATGTGTTGCTATTGAGTGTTTTTTCCCATCATGCTGCCATTGCCATTGAAAACGCCATGCTGTTTAATGCCATGCAGAACCGCCTGGAAAAGGAAAAGTTTATTGAACAGAAGGTTGCGGAATCAGAAAGGCTTCAGGCTATCGGTACCCTGGCCGGGGGCATTGCCCATGATTTTAACAATATTCTGGGGGCGATCATGGGATATACAGAACTGGCCAGGATGGACTGTGATGAACTGTCCAAACAGCATGCCAACCTGACCAAGATTCTGGCGGCATCCTACCGGGCCAGGGATCTGATTCAACAGATCCTGACGTTCAGCCGCCAGTCTGAAATCGAACCCCGGCCGGTTCAGGTGAATATCATTGTCAAAGAGGCGTTGAAGCTGCTCCGGGCATCACTCCCCCGGACCATCGCCATGGTGGAAGATCTGTCCTGCTCTTCAATCATCATGGGGGATGCCACCCAGATCCATCAGGTTGTGATGAACCTGTGCACCAATGCGGGACAGGCCATGAAAGAAAGGAGCAAAGGGGTGTTGTCGGTCTCCCTTGAAGAGGTGACCCAGGAAGTTTTCCAGGAAAAAAGCGTGCCAGCCATGCCACCCGGATCTTATCTCAGGCTGCAGGTGGCTGATACCGGCAAAGGCATGCCTTCCCATGTGATGGAACGGATTTTTGAACCGTTTTTCACCACAAAGCAAAAAGATCAGGGGACCGGTATGGGGCTTTCTGTGGTTCATGGCATTGTTAAAAGCCATGGGGGGGATATCCAGGTTAAGACCACTCCTGGTGAAGGAACGGTTTTTGACGTCTTGCTCCCGGTGATCCGACAGGATAAACAGCCTGGAGCGGCAAAAAAGAGGTTGGAAAAACTGCCACAGGGCACAGAACATATACTGGTCGTGGATGATGATATCATGCTGCTGGATGTGGCTAAAAGAAGCCTTAACTCCCTGGGTTATCAGGTGACCATTGAAACCGGGAGCCTGGACGCCATTAAAAAATTTAAATCCCATCCGGAAGAATATGATCTGGTGATCACAGACATGACCATGCCTGAGATGAACGGAGATGAGATGGCCATGGAAATAAAGGCGGTCCGTCCGGATATCCCCCTGGTTATCTGTACGGGATTCAGTGCTGAAATATCTGAAGAAATTGCCCGGCAAAAGGGATTCTCGGCCTTTTTAATGAAACCGTTGCAACTGCGGGAACTGGCACTGGTGGTAAGGAAGATATTGGATAAAACCGCCTGAACAGCTGCTATTTTTGGTTAAATGAACGTTCAAACAGCGCTGCCATGGCATTTTTAGCATCATCGGTCAGATTCCGGGTGCCTGTCCCGGAAAAGCTCTTATGGGTGATAACCGGGGTCACCCTGTGCCAGGCGTTGTCCACCCAGGAAAACCATTCCTTTCGGTCCTGTTCATAGACAAACAGGGGACGGTTGAACAGTTTTCCCAGTTCAACACCCCATCCGGTGCCGCCTTTGACTGTTTTATCCGGCAGTATCCATCCCACCACAAAAATCTGGTATCCATTGTTGATCATGTGGAAAATGGACTGGATAACTTTGCGGATTTTATCAGCTTTGGAAAAGGAGCGTCCCATGCGGGTGGAAACAATATCCATACTGATATCTCCTTTTTTTAATTCTTCCTGGGTAAGTATCCGGATCCCGGCCTGTCGATCCGGCTTATGGCCTTCAAAGGAAAAATTGACCTCTTTTATGCCGTATTTTTCCGCCAGTCTGCCGAATTCTGCTTCCGCTCCCCGGTGGCCGCCACTGTATAACGTAAATTGCGATCTATCTGTCATGAAGAAAACTCCTTATTTAAGATTTGGTTATTTATGAAAAATTATCTGGTCGATTTGTCTGCCACATTGATTGTTTTCAATCATATAAGAAATTCTGCTAGAAATCAACCAAATGGTTTAGGCTTCAGGCAAATCTTGAGTTGAAAAAACCAGGCTGGATTGATATAGAATAAGGAAAAGTCATAAAAAATGACATATTTTTTACCATGAGGTTGTTTCGTGAAATCAAAAGCCCTTGAGGTGAATCTCTCCGATACCCGGGTTGATATATCCATTGATGTAAAATACCAGATCCTTCTGGAAATTTTTGACGGGTATGTGGGAATTTTAAACAGAATGGAGATTTTCCTCAAGGAGCTCTCCCATCCCTATAAAAACTGGAAATTTATCGTCAATGAAGCCAGGCATTTTTCCCTGCATTATTTTTATCTGTATAAATATCATGAAAAAGGTGCGGCAGCCCTGACCATTTTTTCAGATATTTTTTTGTCAGCCTTTGAAGACAGCGCTGAAAGACAGGTTCAGTCTGCTGCTTCAGATAACTTCATGCTGCTGCTCCACCACCTGGCCAAAGAATCAGAAGAGCGGCTGCCCTTTTTTGCCGGTGTCATGGAAAAAGCTGTAAACCGGGTTCTCAAATATCAGGACACCGCATTTTTTTTCTTTGTCACATCCTATTACCAGCCTGATAAACTGGCCGGACTGCTGCTGGACCAGACAGGAGCCCACGGAATTAAAGCCGAAGACAGCACATGGGTGGCCAGTGTCAACCATCTGCTCATACGGTTTTACAAAAGCACTTTTGCCTATTGGCTGGAACAGGATGATCCGGTAGCCTGGATGCAGGAAAATATTGACGAATGGCACCTCAATCCGGCACTTGAACAGGTGTTTCACCAGATTTCCCATGCCAGGATAACCGCCTGGCAGCAGGAGCTGGGAACCCTGTGCCGGAACCAGGATTATGCCTCCTTTGATTTGACAGGGGAGCTGGTCCGGCTGACCGGGTTCCGGGGGTTTGTAAATATTTTTAAAACCGTGGGACGGCAGATCTTAAAACACTGTACAGATGAAACCTATGGCAGGCACCTGAAACTCACTTTTTTGTTTTATGCCATCCATGTGCCCGGGCTTTCCATGATACACAAAGACTGTCTGCACGATATCAACCAGACCTTGACCCATCTCATCGGAGATGAGGATTTTAAAAAAGATATTCCCATTGTCAACCAGACCTTTTCTTTGCTCAAAGAGCACAAGGGCCGGTATCCGGAAACGGTTTTAGACTGTATTCACAAAATCGGGGATGCGGTCTATAAAACCGGCAAGGTGGAATTGATCAACCATTTTATTGACCGGGCCGTGAACCATGGATTTCAGTTTCCCATGATACAGGGGACAGGAGAAGACTGGCAGATCAAGGGAAATAACGCCCATGTGAAAAATATCCGGGTGTTTTTAAGCCTTATCAGCCGGCAGCCGAAAAAATCCAAACGCCTGCTGTCAGCCCTGATCATCTCTTTGTCCATCGGCGGGGTGTTTATCAGGGATACTGATCTGTTTCCAAGGGATATTACCCGGTTTCTCAATGCGGATATCAAAAAGGTGTACAACCTGGTCAAGCAGCTGGCACGGCTGCTGCCGGCATTTTTCAATGAAATCGGTGCGGAAGGCAGCCTCAGGGATATCTCCACCCAGCTGGATGAATCCTGCCACCGCCGGGACCGGCTTATCCATTTTCTGCGCAAGCAGTGCCATGTGGAAAGTTCCAGCCGCATCGTGGATTTTATCCAGCAGGTGATGGTTTTCTGGAAAACAGGGGATAAAAAACCGCTGCAGCCGTTTGTTCCGCCGTCCATTTATGATGAAATCCAGGCATCCGGGCGGTTTGTGGATGGTCCGGGAAAAATTCTGCGGTACCTGGAAGACAAAAACCTGCCCCATCCCAGAGATTTTCTCATGTACCGCCAGGAAGCTTTGGATAACCTTATTGAAGAGGTGGACAATGTAACGGAACTGGACCGGCACCGGGTCCGGATGGCCCTGCGGTTTTACCGGCTGCTCAATGAAAAATACGGGGTGGACCACCTGGAGCTCAAATCCTATCTGTCCAACTTCAAAGCCGACTATATGCCGGAACCGCAACGCCTGGCAGCGGCCCTGGAAGAATCTGATCTGGAAACCAAAATTGAGTTTCTGCTCAATTACATGGGCGAACTCAATGAGATCATCCTCAGCGAAAAAATCTATGAGGTCAATGAAGCCATTTACCACAAGCGCCATTTTGCCGTGGATATCCCTTCCATGTACGGCAGCTACAATGAACCCAAGTTTGATGCACTGGGGTTGACCCTGCGCATTGAAAGCATCGTCAATGTCTTGTTTGAAGATTTGATCAGCAGCATCGATCTGCGGCTGATAACCAAACCCACGTTTGTCCGGATCTATTCCATACTCACCCTGTTTCGTAAAGCGTTGAGCCTGGATGGCATTGTTTCCAACAAACTGGATATCCAGATGGAATTTTTAAAATATTCGGTGAACATCACCACCTGTTCCTTTACCCAGTATCTGGATATCTTCAAGGGGTTTGTCCGGGCTGTTGCCGATATCATCAACGATTATTTTCACAATATCCATTCCGCCAACCTGCGGCAGATAGAAGCCCGTATAGGCAAAGACCAGATCCAGGAAAAATTTTTGCCCGGAAGTATTGCCGACCAGGATCATCTGGATGAAAAAATGGCAAAAAAATTGGACCAGCGGGCAGCGGATGTTTTTTTCAGGGACCGCATTGCAACCTCCCTGGGACTCCAGCAGCTGGATGTTTTTTTGAACCGGATTCTGCATACCCTGTTCCGGCAGTCGGAAAAACTGTCCCAGGATGAACTGAGTGTCCTGCTCAATTATGACCCCAAATGTGCCGTCACTCCCATAGGGGATGGGCAGCTCATGAACCAGAATATCATTTTTCTGGGAAACAAGGGCTGGAATTTGATGCGGCTCAAACATTTGGGCGTGAAAGTGCCTGACGGATTCGTCATCACCACGGAGGTGTTCCGGTGTCTGGACCTTATCGATTCATACAGCCCGGCTGCCGTAAATTTCAAACAACTGGTGGCAACCATGCTTTTTCGCCTGGAAAAGCAGACAGGGTTGTCCTGTGGTGATCCGGGAAAACCGCTTCTGCTGTCGGTGCGCTCCGGGTCTTCCATTTCCCAGCCCGGGATGATGGATTCTTTTCTGAACGTGGGCATAAATGAAGAGATTGCCGCTGCCATTGCAAAAAAAACAGGCAATCCCTGGTTTGCCTGGGACAGTTACCGCCGGTTTCTCCAGCAGTACGGCATGACTTTTGGTATACACAGGGATGAGTTCGACAAGATCATTGCCGCCCATAAAAAGCAGGCCGGCATCGATTTCAAGCGCCATTTCACAGGCCGGCAGATGAAAGCGGTCGCCCTGGCCTATAAAAACCAGCTGCTGCTGGCGGGCATCGATATTGTGGAATCTCCCATGGACCAGTTGTTTCTGGCCATCCACAAGGTGTTTTCTTCCTGGAATTCCAACCGGGCCATTGATTACCGCAGGATCATGGGGATTTCAGATGACTGGGGAACGGCTGTCACCGTGCAGTCCATGGTGTTTGGCAACCTGTCCAGACAGTCCGGCTCCGGCGTGGCATTCAGCCACAGCCCCAAACTGCCCGGGGATGCCATCAGGCTGTGGGGGGATTTCACCATTGGGAACCAGGGAGAAGATGTGGTGGCAGGTCTTGTGAGAACCCTTCCCATTTCGGAAATGCAGCGGGAACTGGAAAAGCGGGATACAAAGATCAGCCTGGAAAAAACCTTTCCCCGGATTTATGAGCAGCTCAAGGCCATTGTCCAGAACCTCATTTATAAGCGGGGATGGAACCCCCAGGAGATGGAATTTACCTTTGAAGGACCGGAACCTGAAGACCTTTTTATCCTCCAGGCCCGGGATCTTTCCCTTGGGGACCACAAAAAGCAACCGGAGTTCATTGCGGATGAAACCTGTTTGAGGGAGGCGTTTTTAGGCCAGGGCACCGGGGTTTCCGGTGGTGCCATGAGCGGCCGCATCGTATTTACCTTAAAGGAAATTGATGCCTTCCGCCGCCAGGACCCGGATGCCCATCTGATTCTTTTGCGCAACGACACCGTGCCTGACGATATTCTGGAAATAGATGCAGCAGACGGCATATTGACTGCAAAAGGCGGATTGACCTCCCATGCAGCCGTGGTGGCATACAACCTTGGCAAAACCTGTGTGGTGGGGTGTGAGAACCTGGAGTGCAGTGAAACCGAAAAAATCTGTCACCTGGGGGGCAGAAAAATGAAGGTGGGGGATTATCTCAGCATTGATGGGAACAAAGGCTTTGTGTTTAAAGGAGAAATCAACGTCAACCACAATTAAAGTGGAGGAGAATCATGAATACCAACCAAAATACAATTCTGGGTATAAACGGTCTGGGGCGTATCGGCAAACTGACTTTGTGGCACCATGCCGGACGTAAATATTTCAAGGAGATCGTTATCAACGTGGGCCGGGAAGTGGGCGGGGGGCTTTTGGATATTGTACATTATCTTGAAAGGGACTCCACCTACGGCAGCCTGGCAGCCTTTCTCAACGGGTTCCAGGCACCGCCTGTGATCACGGATATCAACGAGGCAGATTCCAGCCTGCGGATCAACGGCATTCCAGTAAAAATTTTACGGCAGTTCCGCAACCCCAAAGATATCGGGTGGGCACAGAACAATGTGGACATTGTGGTGGACACAACCGGCCAGTTTCTGGATCCCAATCAGGCACCAGACAACCCATCCGGATCCATCAGAGGCCATCTGCAAGCAGGTGCGGCCAAAGTCATTGCCTCTGCACCCTTTAAACTCAAACAAGGGGCATCCATGCCTGAAGACAGTGTTACCACTGTCATGGGCATCAATGACAAAGACTATGACCCGGTACGCCATACAGTGATCTCCAATGCCTCCTGCACCACCACCTGCCTGGCCCATATGATCAAGCCCCTGCTGGATTATTTCGGCATCGACCGGGTATTGTCCGCTTCCATGGCCACAGTGCATGCAGCCACAGGATCGCAGCAGGTCCTGGACCGGCTCCCCAAAACCCAGGCAAAGGATCTGCGTAAAAACCGGTCCATCATGAACAATATTATCCTGACCACCACCGGGGCAGCCAAAACCCTGCAGCTGGTCATTCCCGAGATGGCAACCATCGGGTTTATTGCAGAATCGGTGCGGATTCCCACTTCCACCGGTTCTCTGATCATTCTGGTTATGAATTTTCAGGAGGAATTGAATAAAAAGCCCATCCGCCGGGATCTCATTAACGAAATCTACCGGAACACAGCGCAGAACAAGGACAGCTACCTTGTCTATTCAGGTGACCAGAACGTATCCTGTGATATCATCGGCACCCCCAGGGCCGCAGCGGTAATCGAGGGCCATGAAACCCATACCCGCACCGGGGCCATCAATATCAATCTGGCACATATGCGGGGTATTGAAAAAGAGGTGCTGGAAACCATCCAGGACCATGTGGGCAGTATCCAGGTCACCCAGGCAGTTATCTATGGCTGGTATGACAATGAAATGGCCAGTTATGTCAACCTGCTGGGTGACCGCACTGTTTCCATTGCCGAATCACTTGCCTGATCATCAATGTTAGATATGGGTGAGGCCTGAATCAGCCCTTGAAATTAGCTGGATACGTCCTATAATTATTTTTTTTATATATCTTTTTGATTAAGGATTGGTTTCATGGAACCCACACCCCGGCCCAGGAAAGCATGGAAGCAGACGCTGCTGCGCATTGTCTGGCACAGTATCCCCTTTGCTGCCGTGACCATTGCTGTTTTGTTTGTTGTTTTGCCCCTGGGCAGGAAAATTACAGCGCAAAAGGCAGACCTGGCTGAGCAGCAGGCCGGCCAGATGAAAAAAGAGCAGTCTTTGACCAGGGTGATCACCCTGGAGATGATTCCTGAAGAGCTTGCTGAAACCATCACCCTGCCCGGGGTGGCCAAACCCTGGAAATCTTTGCAGGTGGTGTCTGAGGTATCAGGAAAGATCATGGAAAAAAACATTGATGACGGCAGTGTTGTAAATCAGGGTGATATTCTGGCGATTCTGGACAAACGGGACTACCAGAATGCCTATGATTCCGCCAGGGCATCTTATGAGACGGCCCTGGTGAATCAGAAGCGGTTTGAAGCCCTGTCCGAGCAGCAGTTTATCACCCAGTCCCAGGTTGATGATGCCCAGGCCCAGGTCAAGACCACCAGAGCTGCCATGGAAAATGCGAAACTCAATTTGGACCGCTGTACCATCAGATCCCCCATGAAAGGCATAGTGGACCGGTCCCATATTGAGGTGGGCAGTTTTCTGGGGGTGGGTGATCCTGTGGCCAAACTTCTCCAGATCCATCAGCTGAAAATTCAGGTGGGCATACCGGAATCTGACGTGCCGTCTGTGAGAAGAATAAAACAGTTTGACATGGTTATCGATGCCCTGGGGGGCAAAACCTATACCGGTCAATACCATTATCTGCAAAAAACCTCTGATGACCTGGCCCGGCTGTACAACCTGGAAATCCGCCTGGATAACCCGGGTTTTGAGATTCTTCCTGATATGTTTGTCCGGGTGGTTGTTGTTAAAAACAGGGATGCCAAAGGCCTTGGGGTGCCCATGTATGCCCTGGTCACCAGGAACAATCAGACCGGGGTGTTTGTGGAGGATCAGGGCCGTGTCAGGTTTGCCCCGGTTGAAACCGGGTTCCAGGACGGCTGGAAGATCCAGATTGTTTCCGGGCTGTCTGCCGGTGAGCAGGTGGTGGTGGTGGGACACCGCATCATTGAAGACAATGAACTGGTGCAGGTGGATCGGCGGGTCCAGTCCATGGCAGAGCTGGAACAATGATTGTTTCCGATACTGCCGTCAAAAACCGGATTTCCGTACTGGTGCTGGTGGTGATCATCGCCAGTATCGGCCTTTACTCCTATATGGCGCTGCCCAGGGAAAGCTCCCCGGACATCACCATTCCGTATGTGTTTGTGAGGACCGAATACAGAGGCGTGTCAGCATCGGACATTGAAACTGCGGTGACCATCAAAATTGAAAAAAAACTCAAGGGCCTGGATAAGATCAAAAACATTTCTTCTGTCAGCTCCCAGGGCCTTTCCCAGATCAATATTGAATTTTTACCGGGCACCGACATTGACGATGTGCTGGTCAAGGTCAAGGACAAAGTGGATGAAGCCAAAAATGACCTGCCCACGGACCTGGAAAATGATCCGCTGGTGTATGAGGTCAATTTTTCCGATATGCCCATTGTGGTGTATTCTCTGGCAGGGGACTGCGGCCCCAGGCTGCTCAAAAAAATCGCCGATGATTTAAAGGATGATATTGAAGCGGTTCCCGGTGTGCTGGAGGTGGAGATAACCGGAGGGCAGGACCGGGAAATACGGGTGGAGGTGGACACAGACAAACTGGCCTACTACAGAATTCCCATCACCAGCCTGCAGCAGGCTGTTGTGGCTGAGAACCAGAACATCTCAGGCGGCGCCATTACCTTAGGGCATGGCCGGTACCAGCTCAAGGTGCCCGGGGAATTTGACAGACCTGAAGAAATTCTGACTCTGGTGGTGGCCACCCACAACGGCCAGCCCATCTATCTTAAGGATGTGGCAACAGTGGTGGACGGCATCCAGGAGGAAACCTCCAGATCCCGGCTCAACGGCTTGGATGCCATCAATATTTCGGTGAAAAAACGGGTGGGGGAAAACATTATCCGCATCTCGGAACAGATCGATGCTGTCGTGGCAGCGGCGGAGAAACGGTTTCCCAAAAATACCACCGTGACCAAGCTCATGAACAATGCCAAGGATATCAAGGCCATGGTGGCGGACCTGGAAAACAATATCATCTCCGGCCTCATCCTGGTGGTGGCGGTGCTTTTTGTGGTGCTGGGCATCAGAAATGCCCTGCTGGTCGGGCTGGCCATCCCGTTTTCCATGTTTCTGTCCTTTGCCGTTCTTCACGCCCTGGGCATCACCTTGAACATGGTGGTGCTGTTTTCTTTGACCCTGGCTTTGGGCATGCTGGTGGACAATGCCATTGTGATTGTTGAAAATGTGTTTCGGTATATGCAGCAGGGGGTTCCCAAAGTAACTGCTGCCATGAAAGCCACCAGTGAGGTGGCATGGCCGGTTATCGGCTCTACTTTCACCACCCTGGCCGCGTTTTTTCCCATGATTTTCTGGCCGGGCATCATGGGTGAATTCATGTACTACCTGCCGGTCACCCTGATTATCACCTTGAGTTCTTCTTTGTTTGTGGCCCTGGTGATCAACCCTGCCATGTGTGCCTATTTCATGGGAGGATCCCGTAAAAAAGACCAAAAGGCCCCGGATCTGGAAGCGGTCCAATCCAAAGGAGAACAGCCTGTTCAAATTTCGGGCCTGTTTTTAAAAACCTATGCCCGGATTTTAAACAAGGCATTGCATTATAAGCTCTCTGTGCTGGCTGCAGCTGTTGTTGTGATGGTGGTCTTGTTTCAGGTCTGGATGCTGAAGGTTGGCATTGAAAAACCGGTGGAGTTTTTTCCTGCCATTGATCCCAGGTCCGTGTTTGTGAACATTGATGTGCCTGAAGGTGCGGATCTGGAGTTCATTGATCAGACGGTCAAACAGGTGGAAGCAGCTGTTGCCGGGGGCAATGCCGGTAGTTACCAGGCAGCCATGGCGCTGCAGGAGCACGCCACTGTTGGCGGCAAAAAGTTCATGGCCCCGTCAGACATCAACAATATTGAGCACATCTATACCCGGGTGGTCCAGAACAGCGGCGGCAGCGCCGTGTTTGACAGCAATCTGCCCAATCATATCGGCGTCCAGTTCCTGGATTTTGAAGACCGGAAAACCTCCACCAAGGCGGATTTAGAAGAGATCCGCAGACGGGTGGCCCACATTCCCGGGGTCAGGATCACCGTGGATGAACAAGAGGAAGGCCCCCCCACCGGCGCGCCCATCAATATTGAAATTTCAGGAGAAAACTTTACAACCCTGAGCCGGGTTGCCAAGAACATAAGAAAATTTGTGGAGAGCGTGCCCCATGTGACAGATGTGCGGGATGACTACCAGGGAGGACTTCCCTCTGTCCAGGTGAAGATCGACCGTCAGAAAACCGCTTTGTTCGGCCTGACCACATCCGCCATCGGCACGGCCCTGAAAATTGCCTACAACGGCCTGGATGTTTCCACCTATTATGAAGGGGATGAGGAATATGATATCGTGGTCAGGCTGGCCAAATCAGACCGGCAGGCAGCAGATGTTCTGCATAAACTCATGATCCCCGGCCCTTCGGGTGAGATCGTGCCCCTGACCACCCTGGCATCTATCCAGTATAAGGGGGCTATGGGTGATATTGTCCGGAAAAACCACCAGCGGGTGGTCACGGTCAAAGCCAGTGTGGATGAAACCAAAATCACAGGAGCTGTGGCCAGAATGCAGGTGATGGAGCTGCTTGAAACCATGGACCTGCCTTTGGGCTACACATACAAGTTCACCGGAGAAGATCAGGAACAGCAGGAAGCCCAGGATTTTTTGTCCAAAGCGTTTGTGGTGGCCCTGTTTCTGATTTTTCTGATTCTGGTGACCCTGTTCAACTCCGTGGTCCAGCCGGTGATTATCCTGACATCCGTGGTATTGTCTCTGGGCGGGGCGTTCTGGGGCCTGGCTGTGATTGGTTCCCCATTCGGGGTGATCATGACCGGGGTGGGCATTATCTCCCTGGCCGGGGTGGTGGTGAACAATGCCATTGTACTTATCGACTATACCAACCGGCTTCGGGCCCAGGGTATGGCCCTGAAGGAGGCTGTCATATCCGCCGGTGCCACCCGGCTGCGGCCGGTACTGCTTACGGCCGTCACCACCATTCTGGGGCTGTTACCCATGGTAACAGGCATTTCCTATGACTTTCATGTCATGGCGGTGTCCATGACTTCCGAATCCAGCCAGTGGTGGCGGTCCATGGCCATTGTGGTGATTTTCGGCCTGTTGATCGCCACCATCCTGACCCTGGTGGTGGTGCCCACCCTGTATGCCTTGATTGAAAATATAAAAACCGCTTCAGCCCAAAGTTATGCCCGGACCCGCCGTTTTTTTCTGGGCCCGGGACATCCAATATCTTCGGATAAAAACAGTTAGAGCATCTCAATGGCACAGGCCATGGCTACACCGCCGCCGCCGCACAAAGTGGCAAGACCCAAGGAATCGCCCCTTTTTTTCATGGCATGGATCAGTGTGACCATGATCCTTGCCCCGGTGGCGCCCACAGGATGCCCCAGGCCGATGCCGGATCCGTTGATGTTGGTGATATGTCGGTTCAGGCCCAGTTCTTTTTCACACCCCAGATACTGGGCCGCAAACGCCTCATTCACCTCCACCAGGTCAAAATCTTTCATGGAAAGCTGTGATTTGTCCAGCAGATTCTTTACTGCCGGCACCGGAGACATGCCCATGATGGTGGGATGACACGCCCCCATGCCCGAGGCCTTGATCCGGGCCAGCGGCGTTACACCCAGTTCCCTGGCTTTGTCTGCAGACATGATGACCATGCCGGCGGATCCGTCGTTTATCCCTGAGGCATTGCCCGCTGTGACAGTGCCGGTTTTGGGGATGAATGCCGGGGGCAGGGCTGCCAGTTTTTCCATGGTCATGCCCGGCCGGAAATGCTCGTCTTTGTCAAATACCAGGGGGGCTTTTTTGCGTTGGGGTACCTGAATGGGAACGATCTCTTCGGCAAAGGAACCGTCTTTTGTGGCCCGTTCCGCATTGTTGTGGCTGCGCAGGGCCACCTCATCCATCTCTTCTCTGGTCAATCCCAGGTGCTGGGCCACAAATTCGGCTGTATGGCCCATGATATAGGGTTTGCCCATGAAATGGGCCGCCGGTGCCTGGCTGGTGTCCAGGGGCGTGGTGTCATCAAAGGGAAGCACGTGGGAGCCGCAGTGCAGGGCATGAATCATGGCATCCACAAACTGGGCGTCCTGGAGCCGGCAGCCCCACCTTGCCTTGGGCACGGTATAGGGAACACCGGACATATGCTCCACCCCTCCGGCCAGGATGACGTCTGCCATGCCTGCCTGGATCATGGCAGTCCCGGAAAGCACGGCTTCCATGCCGGATATGCACACCCGGTTCACCGTGACTGCCGGCACCCTGTCCGGGATCCCGGCCATGAGGGCCGCCACCCGGGTGGTGTTGAGGGTGTCATGGTGTTCCACACAGGTGCCGTACCGGACATCATCAATGATACCGGCTTCAATGCCGGCCCGTTTGATGGCTTCTTTCATGGTTACACTGGCAATGGCTGCGCCGTTCATCTCTTTTAATGTGCCACCGAAGGCCCCGATGGCGGTCCGGCAGGCAGATACGATCACAATCTCTTTCATGGTTGTGTTTCCTTGAAATAGTTATAATGGATTTACATCACCCAAAGGATGCTTCGTTCATGTCCAGGGCGCTGGTGTCACTGTTCTGGATCACCGCTATCTTGGCCTGGGCCACCGGCAGCATGGTGTTGATGAAAAACCGGGCCCCGGTGACCTGGCCCTGGTAAAACGCCAGATCCTTTTTTTTGGGGTTTTCCGCCAGCTTTTGGGCCGCTGTCACTGCCCGCCAGAGCAGCATCCAGCCCATGAGTGTGTCGCCGGTAACATCCAGAAACGGATGGGCATGGGCAAACGCGGTGAGGATATTTTCAGACCCCAGGTCTGCGCCAAGTTTTCCTGCGGTTTCCTTCAAATGGGTGAGGGTGGTTTCTAAAATATTTGCCACAGAGACCAGGCCGGCATCTTTTTTTGCCGCGGCAATGGTCTTTTGCACCTCAGCCACAAGGTCCATGAAAGCCTGGCCATGGTTGAGACCTATCTTTCTGCCCAGAAGATCCATGGCCTGGATGCCGTTGGTGCCTTCATAAATCTGGGTGATCTTGCAGTCCCGCAGCAGCTGTTCCTGGGGATACTCTTTGGTGAAGCCGTATCCGCCGAACACCTGTACCCCCATGGAGCACATGTCAAAGGCCCGGTCTGTGATATAGCCTTTGGCCACCGGGATGAGCACATCAATGAGCCCCTGGTACCCGGCCTTTTCAGCCTCACTTTTGCTGACCGCCACCATGTCTTCCAGAAATCCCGTATAAAACAGCAGGCTGCGCATCCCTTCTGAAACGGTTTTCATGGTGAGCAGGATGCGCCGGATGTCCGGGTGCTGGATGATGGGAACCCCGGATGAGCCTTTGGGCGCTGTCAGGGCTGCTCCCTGGATGCGCGTTTTGGCATGGTTCAAAGCATTGAGATAAGAGGCCCCGGCACAGGCAAATCCCTGCATGCCCACATGCAGCCGGGCTTCATTCATCATCACGAACATGGCCCGCATGCCCTTGTTTTCAGTCCCCAGCAGGGTGCCCCTGCACGCACCTTTTCCCCCCAGCGTCATGGAACAGGTGGGGCTGCCGTGAATGCCCATTTTTTCTTCAATGCCGGTGCACACCACGTCATTGAAATCTCCTGTGCTGCCGTCATCGTTCACCCAGTATTTGGGCACCAGAAACAAAGAGATCCCGGCTGTGCCTGCAGGGGCTCCTTCTATTCTGGCCAGCACCGGGTGGATGATGTTTTCCACCAGATCGTTTTCTCCGGAGGATATGAAGATCTTGCTGCCGGAAATGCTGTATGTGCCGTCATCATTTTTCACCGCCCGGGTCGTCAGGGCCCCCACATCAGATCCGGCTTCCGGTTCGGTGAGCAGCATGGATCCCCCCCATTTGCCGGTGTACATGTTTTTCAAATACAGCATTTTCTGCTTGTCGGTGCCGAACCGCTCCACCAGCTTGCCTGCCCCGTGGATCAGTATATTGTGGAGCATGAAAGGAAAATTGGCACCGTTAAAAAAATTGTTGGCAGCCAGGGCCACGGTGGAAGGCATGCCCTGCCCGCCCCATTGCGGATCATCGCACATGGCGATCCATTCGCCCTTTTTGAACAGGTCATAGGCCCGGTGGAACACTTTGGGCACCATTACCCTGCCACTGTCAAAGGTGCAGCCTTCTTCATCTGCTTCCCGCTGACAAGGCAGCAGTTCCTTGAGTGCCAGGTTCCGTGCTTCCGATACGATCAGATCAACGGTCTTTTTATTGAATTCCCTGAATTTATCATGCCGGCCCAACTGCTCCACATGGAGCTGTTCGTGGAGGACAAAATCCACATCCCGGCGGTCTGCAACCGTCTGTGCCATATATATTCCTTTGTTTATTTGGTATAGTCGTAAAATCCCTTGCCGCTTTTGCGGCCCAGGTACCCGGCCCGCACCATTTTCCGCAACAGCGGCGCCGGCCGGTATTTGTCTTCACCGATTTCCCGGTGAAATCCCTCCAGCACAAACAAAATGGTGTCCAGGCCCACCATGTCGGCCAGGGCCAGGGGACCTATGGGGTGGTTGGCCCCCAGCATCATGGATTTGTCAATGTCTTCGGCCGAGGCAACCCCTTCTGCCAGAACAAAGACAGCCTCATTGATCATGGGACACAGTATCCGGTTTACGGCAAATCCCGGGGCCTCTTTTACCTCAATGGGGGTTTTGCCGATTTTTTCCACAAATTCCCAGGCCATGTTCAGGGTGTCATCAGATGTGGTGAACCCCCGGATCAGTTCCACCAGTTTCATCACCGGCACCGGGTTGAAAAAATGCATACCGATGACCCTTTCCGGCCGCTGGGTTACGGATGCCATTTCCGTGATGGAAAGACCGGAGGTGTTGGTGGCCACCAGGGTGTCTTTCTTACAGATCTGGTCCAGGTCCTGGAACACCTGTTTTTTGATCTCCATCACCTCGATGATGGCTTCGATCACCAGGTCTGCCTCTGCTGCAGCCAGGGTCAGGTCGGTGGTGCCGGTGATCCGGCCAAAAACAGCTGCTGCCTCGTCTTTGTCAAGTTTTCCTTTGTTCACGGCCCGGTCCAGATTGGCTTTGATGGTGGACAGGCCGTTTTCCACAAACCGGTCTTCCATGTCCCGGATACAGACCTGGAAACCGGCCCGGGCAGACACCTGGGCAATGCCCGCACCCATGATGCCGGCCCCGAGCACACATATTTTTTTCATCTCCATTGATGGCTCCTTTTTTTGTTACATCTGTTACTGGTTGGTGTGTTTGCTGCAGTCAGGATAACAGCATAGCAGGAATCATGCCTGGTATAAAAAGACTTTTATTTCAAGCAGTTATGTTTTTCAGGTTTAAAGGGGATGCGGTTTTCTGTTTCATAGAAAAGAAAAAACTGTTCTATTATAAAGTTTTGTATTAAACTGTCAGATAGGATAGAAAAATGTTCCGGCGATTGCATCCCATGCAGAAACATTGAAGGAAAAAAACATGGTTCAGACAGGGTCCAGCCAGACAGATAGTATGGTATCCCCGGTGGATGAAAAAAATTTTTTCAGGGAAGCCACCTTAAAGCTGTGTTCCAGCCTGGATCTTGAGCGTGCCCTTCACCAGTGTCTGCTTTATGTAAGACGGTTCATGCCCGCCGGCCAGATGGGGTTTCAGGTATATCACCCGGATACCGGTGTGGTGGAGATGGTGGCCCATGCCACCCCCCGCTCCGGCAGGGCCGTATCCACCCGCATCCCTTTGTCCCAAAAAGGCCGCCGGCAGGTGGCACATCACCGCCTGGAAAGAATACGCGTCATTGACCGGCTGGGGGATGACCCGGTGACCGGGCCGGTGGCGGACCGGCTCAGGGCCTGGGACCTGTCTGCCGTGGTCATGGACCTGGTTCTGGAAAAAACCATGCTGGGTATTTTCAGCGTGTTCAATGACGGGCAGAGCAAATTTACCCCGGCCCAGGTCCGCCTGCTCGGTCTTTTGTCCAAGCCGTGTGCCATTGCCCTCACCAACAGCCTGCGGTTCAGGGAACTGAAAAATCTTAAAGAACTTCTGGCCGATGACAACCGGTATTTTCAGGATGAACTGCACCAGATGACCGGGGAAAAAGTGGTGGGAGCCGGTCAGGGGCTCAGGCAGGTCATGGAGATGGTGCACCAGGTGGCACCCTTGGAAAGTCCGGTGCTGCTTTTGGGAGAAACCGGCACCGGCAAGGAAGTGGTTGCCAATGCCATCCATAACCTGTCTTTGCGCAGAGAGGGACCCTTTATCCGGGTCAACTGCGGGGCCATCCCTGCCTCTCTTCTGGACAGTGAGCTGTTCGGGTATGAAAAGGGGGCGTTCACCGGTGCGGTTTCCGGCAAACGGGGCCGTATTGAGCGTGCCCAGGGCGGTACCCTGTTTCTGGATGAAATCGGGGAACTGCCTGCCGAGGCCCAGATCCGGCTTTTGCGGGTGCTCCAGGAAAAGGAGATTGACCGGGTGGGGGGCAGTGAAACCATCAAGGTGAATATCCGGGTCATTGCCGCCACCCACCGGAACCTGGAAAAGATGATGGCACAAAGGCGGTTCCGGCCGGATCTTTTTTTCCGGTTACAGGTGTTTCCCATTGAGATTCCGCCCCTGCGGGATCGCAAAACCGATATCCCGGATCTGGTACGGTATTTTATTGTGAAAAAAGCCAAAGAGATGAAGCGCCCCAGGATACCTGCTGTTTCCGGAGCAGTCATGGACCGGCTGCTGGCCTATCACTGGCCGGGCAATATCCGTGAACTGGAAAATGCGGTGGAACGGTCCATGATTCTGGACCGTTCCGGCATTCTTGACTTTTCGGAAATCGGTTTGGCATTGGAACAAAAAAATCAGGGACAGTTCAGCAGATTTTCGCCGGATAAAAAAATTCAGTCCATGGACGAGGTCACGGCCGCCCATATTCAAAGAACCATGGAATATTGTAACGGCCGGGTGGAGGGAGAAAAAGGCGCAGCAAAAATATTGGGGATGCATCCGTCCACGCTGCGCAAGCGGATGAAAAAATTAAACATTCCTTTTGGCCGGAAAATAAGATACAATTTTTTGGCATGATCCCAAAAACCGGAGGTGAACCATGAAATGCATCCAGGCGGATTATGATGACGCATCACAAAAATTTTTTATAGCCAAAAATGCCAAGATCGAAGATTGGGCAGCCGTGTGCCGCAGATTCAATGATGATGTGGAGCGTGTCGGTGACATTTCGGATCAGAACGACTATACAGGTGTCTATGTTTGTAACGACGATACCGGTACAAAGGTGTTTTACCTGGTTCGGGAAGATAAAGCCCTGTTCCGCATGAAACGCCGGCATTTCTTTGATAAGATCGGTCTGACCTGAACACCCTGTGTGCCAATATGGTTTCTGAGATTTATGAGAAATGCCTGTTCCGATTTTTTTTAAAAAAAGACATAAGACATCCTGTTGTCTGTGATTGGATAAGGCCGGCCACGGCAGTGATGACAGCCGCAGACCAGTGAAACAGTATTTTTTTCTCTTTTGGTATGGTTTGTGCTCATAACAGGTTCCAGGCACAACCCATACCACAAAGAGGTGAAAATGAACTGGAAATTCTGGAAAAAGTCAGGCCCTGCAACATTGCCCAAGCCCAAAGAATTGTCATCAGATCTGGGAAAATACCTGGTGGTGAATCTGGAATATGACCCGGACTGGGTCTGGCAGCTCAAGGTGGTGATGAATCTGCCAAAGGACGGGGTGTCTGATTTTCGTATTTTTGACCCTGCCATGGCTGCCATGCAGGGGGTAACGGTAAAAGATTATTCTTTTCTGGATGAACACAAAAATCTTGTTCTGTTTGACGGCTGGTACAATAAAGAATCCAGGGAAATGCAGGTGAATGATTATTATCAGGCAATGAAAACCGATCAGGCTGTATGAGTCCCTTGTCATCTTGGGCACATACCTGTCAAAATTAAACCATTGTCAGCAAGGCCCAGCCCCTGCATGGGGTGCGGGGCCTGCTGTGCTTTTTTCCCGGTAGCGGTGCAGCAGGCCGATCTAGTAGGCCCCGGCCTGCCGCCGGCCCTGACCTGTTTTGACAAAAACCACCAGCAGCTCATGAAGGGAACCCAGACATCACTCTCCAGATGCGCTGCCCTCAAAGGGGTGGTGGGTACCCGGGTTGCATGTACGATATATGACGACCGGCCGGCCATATGCCGGAATTTCCAGCGCTCCTGGGAGAACGGCAGGTCCAATCCCCTGTGCGACCAGGCCAGGGGAATTTACGGGCTTCAGGCCTTTTCCCGGTATTAAAAATAAAATTTTTGTTTCTGCCAAGGTTCCGAAATAATATCCGGAACCTTGGCTTTTTTTGTGGTGTTTGTTCTGTTTTTCTGTCTTTTTCGAAAACCCTTCATTTTTTTATAACCCCTTAATTTTTAAGAGGGATATGGGGCATGTACTGGTGCCGTTTCCCTGTGATCTGCCTGTGTAACTCCCTGAAAAACAAATAAAATGATTGACATGGTCCGGGAATGTCTTTAGATTAAAAATTTTGGAAATCGGTGTATCCCCTTTCTCCAAAATTCGCGGTTACATGATTGCATCCCATGGGTTGACCGCTGCAATATTTTTAGATGAAGGAGAGTTGAGCATGTGTCGTTTGTTTGCACTTACCAGCAAGGATCCGGTATCACCCATGCTGGCAATCAAGGCTTTGGATGTCATGAAAGAAGGCCATGACGGATCAGGTATGGGCCTTTTGCTCCAGGATCTGGGCGGCCCTTTTGAGGAAATGAAAGACGCCCCTATCCTGTCGGGTATTTTCAGTGAGGAGGGCATCCGCCGTCTGGATCTTTTCATGATGGATATGGGATTTCTCACCAAGTATAAAATTTCGTTAAAGGTTCCCAAAATTCCGGTGGAAGGGATTCCCAGAAGGGATCTGTACCTGATCCGTGCCTATGAACTCCCTGAAGACTGGGAGAATCTCACCAGAGAAACGCTGGCTGACAGGCTGTCTGATATCCGTTTGAAAATCCGCGAAATGGGAGAAGAGAAAAAAGACATGATGGTATTTTCCTTCTGGCCGGATACCATCATGATCAAGGAAATCGGAGACCCTTTGCAGCTGGCCCAGTACCTGGGCCTGGACAGAAAAGAGCTCAACGCCCGGGTGATCATGGCCCAGGGACGGCAGAACACCAATTACGCCATTGACCTGTATGCCTGCCATCCCTTTTTCATCAAAGGGTATTGTACCATGACCAATGGGGAGAATACCGCGTTTATTCCCATCAAAGATTTTCTCACCTCCCGGGGGATCCCTGCCTACACCGGATACCAGTCCGATTCCGAGGTGTTCGCCCATATTCTGCACTATTCTCTTGTGGAACTGGGGCTGGGGATTGACGGGTATAAACATGTGATCACCCCCCTGCAGGAAAGCGATCTTGTGCAGCATCCGGATGCCGGGTTTTTGTCCCACCTGAAACGCACCTGCCGGTCTTTGATCATTGACGGTCCCAACTGTGTCATCGGCACCCTGCCGGACCATTCACTGTTCATGGTCCAGGACCGCAAAAAACTGCGGCCCGGGGTGGTGGGGGGAAAACCCGGCATTTACGGATTTTCCTCAGAGATATGCGGCCTGGATGCCGTCATCCCGGACAGGGACAAATCCAAAGATATGCAACCCATGCATTTAGACACTGCCATTGTCAGCCCTGAACGCCAGGAGGTAAATATATGTCGTCAAACAGAAGCCTTGAACCTTCCGCTTTAAGCCTGAACGATCTGCCCTGGCAGATCCGTTACAGCAATGAAAGATGCACCCTGTGCGGCCAGTGTACAGCGGTGTGCCCGGTAAAAGCCATTGGGCTGGAAGTGTTCAGAAAGCGGGTCATAAAAACATCCATCCGTAAACACGCGGACCAGACCAACAGCTATGACACCTTTTACGGGATCCGGCAGCGGACCGCAGTGGAAAATGCCTGTATCGGGTGTGCCATGTGCACCCTGGTGTGTCCCAATGATGCCATTCACCCGGTAAAAAACCCCGGCCTGGACCGGATGAAATTTCACATCAACCAGCAGGGGGTTCCCCGGCGCAGGGGCGGACGGCGCAATGCCTCAGCCTCCATTCTGGACCGGATAAAATTTACACGGATTTCCATGCTCACTGACCCGGCCCTGGATGCCGGGCGCCATGAGTTTGAGATGCGGACCCTGCTGGGGCGGGTGCTCTCTCCCAGGGAAAACATGAAACGGCTGCGGGAAAAGGGATGGATCCCGCCGGTGCGCGAAATTTATCCCTTGATCATCGGCGGCATGTCATTCGGTGCCCTGTCCCCCACCATGTGGGAGGGCCTTCAGATGGGGGTGGCCTATCTGAACGAGGAGATGGGCATGCCGGTGCGCATGTGTACCGGTGAAGGGGGATGCCCCCCCAGACTTTTGCGGTCCCGGTTTTTAAAATACGTCATCCTCCAGATTGCTTCGGGCTATTTTGGGTGGGATGAGATCATCCATGCCATCCCCCATATGAAAGAAGACCCCTGCGCCATTGAGATCAAGTACGGACAGGGTGCCAAACCAGGAGACGGGGGGTTGCTCATGTGGCACAAGGTCAATAAGCTTATTGCCGCCATACGGGGTGTTCCCCGGGGGGTGAGCCTGCCCAGTCCCCCCACCCACCAGACCCAGTACTCCATTGAAGAGTCCGTGGCCAAGATGATTCTGTCCATGTCCATGGCCTGGGGCTTCCGGGTGCCGGTATATCCCAAAATTTCCGCATCTTCCACCTCTTTGGCTGTGCTCAACAACCTCACCCGCAACGACTATGCATCAGGCCTTGCCATTGACGGTGAAGACGGGGGCACGGGTGCTGCCTATTCCGTTTCCATGGACCACATGGGGCACCCCATTGCCAGCTGCATAAGAGACAACTACCTGAACCTGATCAAGATCGGCAAACAAAATGAAATTCCTTTGTTTGCCGGGGGCGGTATCGGGAAAAACGGCAATATCGCTGCCAATGCCGCAGCCCTGATAATGCTGGGGGCCTCGGGGGTCCAGATCGGCAAGTATCTGATGCAGGCGGCAGCCGGGTGTGTGGGAACCGAAGAAGA
>JAIPDY010000254.1 GCA_021737445.1 Desulfotignum sp. | reverse complement strand
GGATGGCAACACCTATTTTTCAATGCCGGACTCTGCATTGAATATTATCGGCATGGATGGGTACCGCCGTCCCGGTGCTGTCAAAGATGGTGAAGATATCTGCCGGCTCTGCGATGCACTGCCAAATATGGCAGTGGCATCTACCGGTATTAATCCGCCTGATATGCCGGGCGGGTTATTGGAGGCATTGCATACCCGCACGATGTTCAGCTGTTCCAGCAAGGCTGTGTTCGGGGTGAGCCGCCAGGTGGATATGGTTCTTGAAATGGCCCAGATTGTTGCAGATACGTGCGGTCACCTGCCCAAAGGTGTGCTGCCCCTTGTGGCCATAATGAATCCTTTCAGTCCTCTGCATAATGAATCGGATCAATTGGCAGGCATGGTAAAATATGCCCGCAGGGGGGTCCCTGTTTCCATCTCTCCCGAAGTTCAGGCCGGTGCCACAGGGCCGGCTACCCTGGCAGGATCCCTTGCCCAGCAGACAGCTGAATTCTTAGGGCATGCAGTACTGGTCCAGTGTATCAATCCCGGCCTTGGTGTCATTTATGGTACTGTTTCAAGCGCATTTGACATGAAAACATTGATTCTGCCCTATGGATCACCAGAGGCTGATATCCTTGCTGTGGGGACGGTTCAGATGGCACGGTTTTATGGGGTGCCGGCAAGAAACACCGGCGGGTCTTCAGATGCCAACACCCTGGATGTGCAGGCAGGTGCCGAAGCCATGATGAGCAGCTTGATTCCCATTCTTGCCGGAGCCAGTTTTGTTCTGCACGGTGCCGGAGAACTGGAAAACACCATGGCGGTCAGTTATGAAAAAATACTGGTTGACGATGATATTATCAACATGGCCAGGCGGTTTGCGCGCGGAATGGCAGTGGATGCAGAAACCCTGGCAGTGGATGTGATCAGGGATGTCGGATGCGGCCCTCATGCCCAGTTTCTTCAGCACCCGCATACATTTAAACATTTCCGGTCAGAGCAGTTCCTGCCGCAATATTTTGTCCGGGATGCATACAGCAGATGGGAGAGCAGGGGGAAAAAAGGGGTTGAGCAGCGGGCTTCAGACCGGGTGAAACATCTTCTGGCAACCCATGAACCCCTGCCATTGCCCGATGATGCCCAGAAAGCCATTGACGAAATTTATCTGGCCGCCCGGAAAAAAGCATATCAAAAAGGAGAAGCGCGCTGATGGATCAAGTCAAGGCACGTCATCCGTTTTCCAGTGACGAGCTTGCCGCACGTCTTTTTCGTGTCAGGCAGATTATGTCTGAAAACAAGCTGGAAGCGATGCTGATATTCAGCCCTGAAAATATTTTTTATCTGACCGGACTGAATCATCTGGGATTTTTTTCTCCCCACATTCTGATGGTGTTCCGTCAGGGGAAAATGCAGTTGATCACCCGTTCCATGGAAGCGGCAACTGTAGAGGCCCAGCTGGAAAATATTGGGTTTAACGGGCACAGTGACAGTGAAAATCCGGCACAAAAGGCGATTCAGATTATCAAAAAAACAAAATTGACCTCAGCCATGATCGGCATAGAAAAACACACCCTTTTTTGTCCCATTCATTTGTGGGAAGCATTGAAAGATGCGCTTTCACGTGTTGTATGGAAAGATGCATCCTATTTTGTGGATCACCTTCGGATGGTCAAATCAGCGGCGGAGATCTCCTGTATCCGGCAGGCATCAAAAATTTCAGCTAAAATGATGCAGACTGTCGTTGCAACCGCCGGCCCCGGTGTCAGTGAAGGTGAGATCGCAGCAGAGGTGATGCGGACCATGGCTGTTGAAGGCGGAGAAATTCCCGGTTTTGGCCCGTTTATAAGGGCAAGGCCATCCATGTCCCAGGAACATGTGGCATGGGGGGATTACAGATTGAAAAAAAAAGAAATGCTGTTTGTCGAACTTTCAGGGTGTTGCAGCCGGTACCATGCACCCATGGGCCGGTTGTTTTTCATAGGGGATATTCCCGGAGGGACAAAAAAAACTGCCCGGATTTGTAATGATGCCTTTGATGCTGTCCTGGAGACCATCACACCCGGAAAAACGGCGGATGATGCCTATCAGGCCTGGCAAATGGTCATTGACAGGGCAGGTTTGCCGCATTATCAGCGACACCATTGCGGGTACATGGTGGGGGTGGGATTTCCCCCAAGCTGGGTGGGAGGCAGCAGGGTCATGGGATTGCGGCGCGGCAGTGCGCTGGTGCTTGAAGCCGGGATGACATTTCATTTTCTTTCCTGGCTGGTCGGTTCAGGCCTCGGGGATTATCTGATAACCGACACAGTCATATTAAATGAGAATGGTGCAGAGGTGCTGCGGCACTTTCCGGTAACACCGCAGGTAATATAGCGTAGTTTAAAATAAAACCCGGTTTCTTCCCAAAGGCAATTGTATAAATCAATGATTCAGTATATTAAAAAATTGTACCAGATAATGAACTATGTGCTGAATAGATCTGATTTTTGCATCAACACAAAAGCCGGGAGGAACATCAAATGACCGACAAGAAATATTATACCATTTCCACGCTGCAGCGCGGACTGGATGTCATGGAAATACTGGCAAAAAAAAGTGGACTGACCATTACTGAACTTGCCAATGAGCTGGGGATCAACCGCAGTGCCAGCCACCGGTTTCTGGCGACACTGGAAGAGAAGGGATATGTGACCAAAACCAAAAACAAGCGGTACTACCTGACATTTAAAATTACACAGATCGGCATGAAAGTTGCCAATGACATTCCCTTGAGAAAAGTTGCCCGGCCTTATTTGCAGGAGGTGGCATACCGGTTCCGGGACAATGTGACCCTGGGGTACTGGGATGCCCACAAAGTCATTAATCTGGATAAAATTGACAATGACGAAGTGATGAAAATTGATCCGGGTATCGGATCTTTTTCACCGGGACATTGTACAGCCCTTGGTAAAGCTATTCTGGCATACCTGCCCGGGCCCGAGCTTGACAGTTATCTTGCATCAAATCCTTTAACAAGATACACGGAATACACCATCACGGACCGGCATGAGCTGGACACGGAACTGTTTAAAATCCGGAAACAGGCTTTTTCCGTTGACAACCAGGAACGTGCCATCGGGTTGCGCTGCGTTGCCGTCCCGGTGTTTGATTATACGGCATATATCTGTTGTGCAATCAGTGTATCTGCGCTGGAAATAAATATGCCTGACAAACGCATCCTGGAAATCAAGGATGTGCTTTGTCCGGTGGGATTAAGGCTGTCCCGGAAGCTTGGGGCCCCTGAATCGGTTTTGAAAACCGTTTTTAACTGTTAATGGTTTGAATGAAAAAGGAGGTTGCAAAAATGCACAGAGCAAATTTTGGCTGGCGTGCCCGGATCGGTATTATCTATCCGGCCTCAGGACTGGCGGACATGGAATACTACTGGCTGTGTCCTCCCGGCGTATCTGTTCATATCACACGCACGGCCATGCCGGATGAGGGCAGCGTCACCCTGGAAACCATGCAGGCAGTTGCAAAAGGGGATGATTTCAGCCGCCATGCTGCCGACCTTGCCACTGTCCGCCCGCATTCGATCGTCTGGATGTGTACGTCCGGTAGTTTCAGCCGGGGCCCGGAATGGGATGAAAACCTGCGAAAAACACTGGGTAAAAGCGGCCGGTGCCCTGCGACCACCACATCAACTGCCCTGGTTGAGGCCATCAACACCCTGGGAGTCAAAAAGATTGCCCTGGCCATGCCATATGAACCAAGGCTTGGGGAAAAACTGATCCAGTATGTTGAAAATGCCGGGATAAGAGTTGTCAATCATATGGGACTGGGCCTGACCATGGACTGGGATATCGGCCGGCTTGATCCGTCCGGTTTAAATGACCTGATTCGAAAAACCGATTCGCCTGAAGCAGATGCGATCTTTGTCAGTGACACAGGTATTGTGCTCAGCCCTGTGGCTGAAACCTTGGAAAAAGATCTTGGAAAACCTGTCTTCAGCGCCAACATGGCCAGTATGTGGCACGCCCTGAGGCTGGCCGGCGTCAAAGAACCACTCCCGGGCCTGGGGAGATTGTTTCAGACAACTTTGTCCTGATGGGAATACGATGCAGCCGGCATGCAGCGTTTTTGACACAGGCGGCAGGGCAGAAGAATAGATTTGGGGAGGAACTGTTTTGAGGGTAATTGAAACAGATGTACTGGTTATCGGCACCGGTGGGGCCGGGCTGTATGCTGCCATTCGGGCAGGTGAACGCGGCCGGCAGGTGACCATCTGGGATAAGGGGTTGATCGGACGAAGCGGCGGCACCGTCAGCGGTGCCGGTGTGTCAGCTGTCGGCCCCTGGAGTGATCCCGGAGATTCATACGATCTGCATTTTCGTGATACCGTTATTGGCGGGGCTTATTTAAGTGATCAGCCATTGGTGCGCATATTGACATCAGAAGCCCATGAACGTGTCATGGAAATGGAAAAATGGGGGCTTCAATTTGATAAAAGAGCGGACGGACGGTATCAGCTAGATCGCGCAGGGGGCCACACCTGTCCGAGGGTCATGGCCATCAGTGATCGTGTGGGGCTCCAGATGACAAAGGTTCTCCGGGCCCAGTGCATCCGGTTCGGAGTCAGGCATCAGCCGGATGTGATGACCACCCGTCTGCTCACAAAACAGGGTGTTGTTACCGGTGCCATGGGGGTTGATCTGGGCAATGGTGAAATTATACAGGCTGATGCCAGGGCGGTTATACTGGCAACCGGCGGGGTGGGTCAGTTGTATCCGGTTACCAGCAATCCTGTGAAGGTGACCGGAGACGGGTTTGAACTGGCACTGACAGCAGGCGCCAGCCTGATCAATATGGAACAGGTGCAGTTTTATCCGTGCGGACTGGTCTACCCGAGATCTTTGCACGGGTTTATTCTGGGAATCATGGAATATGCCAGGCTGTACAATGCTGACAACGAGCGTTTCATGGCCCGATATGAACCTGAACTGCTGGAGCATACCACCCGGGACCGCCTTGCCCGGAGTATCTATACAGAGATAGTTGAAGGCAGGGGAACGCCAAACAAAGGGGTTTTTCTTGATGCGACCGGGCTTTCAGAAGACACGTTCCGCAGTTTTCAGTATGAACTGGGGGTCTGCGCGGAGCGCGGATTTGATTACCGGCACAAACGGGTTGAAGTCGCACCGGCAGCCCATTTTTTTATGGGTGGGATTGCCATAGACGGCAATGCCCGGACAACCGTTCCAGGCCTGTTTGCGGCAGGTGAGGTTTCCGGCGGTGTTCAGGGTGGGAACCGTCTCAGTGGAAACAGCCTGGCTGAGATCCTGGTGTTTGGTCACAGGGCCGGTGACAGCGCTGCTGAATTTGCAGGAAATCAGGACCGGATCGAACCGGATAAAACACAGGTAAGAGAAGAAAAATCCCGGCTCACCCGGCTTTTGAACAAAGGCCCTTTACAGCTGACAGCGGCACAGGTCAAACACCGGTTAAGGGCCGTAATGCAGGCGCATGTATTTGTTTCCCGAACGGTCAAAGGGCTGGAAACCGCCAGACAGGCCCTGGATGAAATCAGCCGGGAACTGGCTGATGACGTCGGAATCACCGGCTCGCGGTTTCATCACAATTACAGCTTATTGGATTATCTTGAACTGGAAAAGATGGTAACCACCGGCCAGATGATTGTTGCAGCAGCACTGGCCAGAAAAGAAAGCCGTGGTGCGCATTACCTGGAGGATTTTCCCGGCCTTGACACGGCCACACCTCCTCAGTGTACGGAAATTACAATAAACAGAGACACCCACCAAATGAATATCAAGATGAGACCTGTGGAGATGAGCAGCATCCATCCACAAAAACCGGCGCAATAAATCAATATAAGGTGAATCAGATGGTTGAAACATTTAACGTATACATTCATCGTTATGATGCCCAAAAGGATCCGGCATCATATATCCAGACATATGAACTCAACTATCATGCCAGCCAGACCGTTCTTGAAGTGCTGACAGAAATCCGCAACTCTTGTGATGACAGCCTGTCTTTCAGGTCATCGTGTGAGGCGGCCAAGTGCGGGAGCTGTGCCGTTGAGTTAAACGGTAAACCGGTTCTTGCCTGCAAATCAATTGTGGATGGTCATGTTATTCACATAAAGCCCCTGTCTGGTTTTCCAGTTGTCAAAGACCTT
>JAIPDY010000237.1 GCA_021737445.1 Desulfotignum sp. | reverse complement strand
ATCTTGAGCATCATTTTGAAAAAGACCCCAATGATTATTTTGACATCGAGTAGTTACCCCAACCGGCTATAGCCGGTATTGCTGGACTTTCAGTCCGCGAGCTTAATCCCACCGGTTTTCAACCGGTGGTTGTTTAGTTACCAATCTCACTTTTAATCTTTCGAAGTTCCTTTTTATTCTTTAATGTTAACAAATGGTCTTGCCCGAGTTTTTCTGAGATATATTGCTCAAGCTGACTCCTCAAAAGCCTGAGATATGGATTCCCCCACATCACCCCTTCGCGGTATTCAAGCTTTCCTGCACGTATTCCCGTTATAATGAATTCCCGGTCGACCCCGTATTCCTTTTTCGCTGTGATTTCACTGAGAACTGCTCCTTTTCGGTTCCATTCACCATACTCTGCCATGTTTTACCTCTACTCTATGTTACCGAACGCCGAGATCAGTTGCAGCACAATGTTAGAAAAAGTGCAATGGGATCGATGCCCGTGTCAGACCAGGGGTTCTGGTTCATCCGGCAGCCGGGCCGATGCCATCATGGCGGTCAGGGTTTCTGCCCGTTTTCCCACCTGAAGGTACCACCGGGAGGCTTTCATTTGTGCGGCCGCCTGGGGGAAATTGCGGGCGTTGACGGCGGCGATCATTTTTTTGAACTGCCGGAACCTTCCCGGGCCCAGGTTGAACCGCATGTCCACCAGGACCTGCCGGACCGGTTCAGGCAGCGTGTCGAATGCATCAAACAGCGGTATGAGATCATCCAGACATTCCTGGATGTCGTTTTCCAGGAGCATGACGGCTTCCTGTTTTGTGATGCCTTTGCCCTCCAGGTTTCTGCCGATGCCGATGGTGAGCTTGCCGGCCGGACAAAGATAGGGTTTGAGGCGCAGGCCTTCATGGGTGGTCAGCTGGCGGATCATGTTTTCTTTGAACCGGTTCATGGGATAAAAATCCTTTTAGATACTGCCTGATTGGTGCACTGGGAAATTTACACTTTAGCGGCATTCTTGGACTATTTTCATTCTGACTTGTCGCGCTCAGCTTTGCTTTTGGCCGTCTTCCCAGGTTATTCCGGATTTCACCTCATCCAGAAAAAACCGTGCCCCCTGGTTGTCTGACGGATTCAGCCAGAGCATCCGGGTAAAGATCTGTTCAGCCGCTTTAAAACGACCCAGCCGCCACAGGCACAAGCCATATCCCTGCATGCAATGCAGAAACGGGCGGTTGTCCATAAAGTCCCATGCCAGCACCCCGGTGAAATTATCTCCCAGGGACAGTTCACCGATGCGCAGACCTACCTCATAGTGCTCAATGGCCTTTTGAGGAGAATAATCAAAAACAAAGTTTCCCAGATGCGAATGTGCATCCAGACAGCGCAGGTCTGCCTGGCACAGTTCCATTAAAACCTTTCTCGCCTCTTCAATTTCTCCGGCATGCGTAAGATCAACCGCCCGGGAGATGGGGTCATCAAAGGGACCACTCCCGGATTCACCGGGTATCACCTGCTTCATCTCAAACATGGGACGGGGGCCGCTGTCAATGATGGGGCCGGCCCATTCTTCAAGGGGCTCATCTTCTTCTCCCCAATAGTGTTCCCGGGGGTCCCAGACTCCCCTGTCTGCAAGGCCCAAAGGCACAAGATTTAACGCCTGCACATCCAGTCGGGCAGATGCAATTTCCCCTGAAAGATAGGGATGCCCACCATAGCGCCACTGCTTTTTAGGATGGATGGTGACAATATGGCCCGGGATTGCGTTATACACCGTCCCTGCTCGCAAGGTAATGATCCTGTTGCTTTCCAGCAGCCGGCACCGGGCGGTTCGTTCTTTTACCGAAAGGATAACCAGTTCAACCGGGCTGCTCAAATCGATGTCATCACTGGTTGCCTTGTGATGCCGCCGGTTCGGGGAAACGGTCTGATCCCAGGCGCAAAAGGGGTCCAGGCCGAGCCACCTGCGGTAGGCAGCAACTGCCTGTCCGCCTGTAAACGCCCGGGGAAACATCACCTCGCTTAAAGCAATCACATGGTCTGAACCATCCTCGCGGCGGCAGGCTGCCGTCAATCCCCGGCGGGCATTACCGCTGTACTCAATTGCAGTAATAACAATCGGCTCTCCGATAACAAATCCATCCGCGGGCAGATTGACAGTATCCTTTATCAGTTGTCCAAAGGCCTGAAACACTTCATCGTCACCAGATGCCTGTGTCAGAATCTGCGCAATTATGCTGTCCAGCGTGTCCATATCCATTTTTCCTGCCGGGCAGGCCATGTGACATTCGGCTCCTGTTTTTATTTCAGTACATACACTTTTTTGGGGTCCTTGGGACCGGTTCCGATTTCAACAAGCTGCCCCTGTTTCACCAGGCTCCGCAGCCTTGTCCTGGCGGTGCGTGCAGAGACGTTCCAGATTTCTGCCGCCGCTTTTGTTGCAATTTCTTTATGATCACCGCACCCAGAGAAGGGATATCCTTTCCTCCGTGGCTGACCACAAGGCCCAGTGTTTTACGGACAGCTGGTGTCAGTTTCCGAGAAACCGTTGAAAAGAACTCGGAAGCAGCTCGGAAGTCGATATCTTCCGAGTTGATTTCCGTGCAGGGCTGCTCATCAAATGCCACATTGCGCATCAGGCGCCGAATGGCTTCAATCATTTCAGGACCGGCCCGGCGGTTGGTCGATCCAAGCCGGACATAGACCCCTTTTTCCGGTCCTTCCGACCGAACATAATGAGGAAGTGTTCTCTTTGAATTCGAGTGTTTTTCCCTCCTGCTGTTTCAGATAAGCGACCAACTCCATAACATCATATCCTGACTTGAATCATCATTGTATTTTTTGAACACCATCATCAGACACATCCATCCAGGCAACCAGTTTAAGGCGGTCTTCGCCCCTGTCCCCCGGTTCAGTTCCAAAAAACTCATGATACCTCCCGGGTCGAGCAGGTCAACCTCATCGGGGCACATTAAAAATGCAATATCTTACCGGGTCCAGTTTATAGACAGTTTTCTGTTGGATTGAACACAATCTCGTAAATAAAGATTAATCAAATTCTGGTAGGGAACACCTGTTTCCTCCGCCTGCTTTTTGAAATAATCTATAATATCTACACCAATTCGAATGGTAACCTGCTTTTTCAGATTCCTGGCATAAGAATTTTTACGGCTTTTCATATTTTCAAAATCATATTCTTTTCTCATCATGGCCTCCTGAAATACACTTTTTGTTCTTTCCTGGTTGCCTTTCTTGCAGAAATGATACGAATCATTGATTCATCCCTGCGATAACAATGGCAAACAACCAAGACTTCAAACTCTGTTCGGTCTTGAACACCAGAATGGGCAGCCGAAAAATAAAAGGATCACAGGCGGCCGTGCGCAAAGCTGATGCGGTCTGACTTCTCTGATACAGGCGCAAAGTGACAGGTTTTTTCAAATTGTCAGCAGCCTTTCTCCATTCTTTAAAACTTCCGTTAACGGGACGCCCCAATACTTGACCTCGATATTCAGTTTTTCCAGTGTTTCCGTAATACCTAAGGAACATAAATTCAATAAGCTGTACGAAAACGCTACAATATCAGTAAGTTATAAAAAACCAGACATTTCTTTTTCAATATGCAATAGTTATGGTGCCATAATAACCACTTAAACAAACGAGGCACTGATGATTATGCAGAAGAAAAGAAAGAAACCAGGCCCTAAACCTTTTTCACCATATACCAGGGAGATAGCTGCTTTTATCAAAGAGACCTATTCCCAACTTTCAGAGCAGGATAAGCGGACATATGCCGCTATAGAAGCTCTTAAACTGCCTCGTGGCGGGAAAACTTTTATTGCCAATCTTCTTGGCTGTAGTAGGACTACCCTCCTTCGAGGGATTGAAGAATTAAAAAAACCGGAGACAAAGCCCAAAAATAGAATCCGTAAAAAGGGAGGGGGAAGAAAGCCTACCATAGAAATAATTGATAATATTGACGAAGTGTTTCTTAAAATTATTGATGATTACATTGCTGGTGACCCAATGAATGATAAGATTCGCTGGACAAATTTAAGTCATAAAAAAATTGCAACAAAAATGAAAGATGCAGGAATCGATATAAGTGTAACAGTGGTTAAAAAGCTGTTAAAGAAACACGGATTCACAAAGCGTAAGGCCTTTAAAAACGTACCTATTGGGTCCTCTAAAAATCGTAATGAGCAATTTGAAAATATTGCACAGCTAAAAGAACAATATCTCATGGATGGTAATCCGGTGATAAGCATGGACTCAAAAAAAAAGAACTTTTAGGAAACCTATATCGTGATGGAAACATTTACACTACAGGCACAATTGAAGTCTATGATCATGATTTTCCATATCTTGCTGAAGGCATAGTGATTCCCCACGGTCTTTATGATTTAAAATATAACAAAGCCTATGTAAACATAGGCGTTAGTAAGGATACAAGCGAATTTGCCTGTGACTCTATAAGGATATGGTGGGAAAATTATGGAAAGTGTCAATATCCGAATTGTACATCAATTCTTATACTTGCAGACGGCGGTGGTAGCAATTCATCCCGTCATTATATTTTCAAAGAAGACTTGCAAAATTTGGTAGATGAAATTGGAGTAGAAATACGTATGGCACATTTTCCACCTTATACATCGAAATGGAATCCTATAGAACATAGGCTATTCCCACACATTACAAGATCTTTAAACGGGGTCATCCTAAAAAGCCACGACTATGTAAAGAGCTAATTGAAAACACGACTACACGAACAGGGCTGAAAGTTAAAGTCCAAATTATAAAAAAAATCTATCAAACCGGAAGAAAATATGCTGATAATTTTAAAAAGACTATGAGAATCCTTTTCGATGATTATCTGGACCAATGGAATTCTAGAGCGATACCAATAAAAACATGACTATGTCCAGGTTATTTTGTATTCATTCCTAACTGATCTGCACAGGCTTTACAGGCTGTTACGTGAACACCCGCATCCTGTGCCTTTTTGATCTGTTCCTGGATATCTGTATTTTCATTCACCAGTTTGGCAGTCGCCCCCCAGATAATAAGGGTCACTTCTTCCCACCAGCCATGAACAAGAGAGTTGACCGTATACATAAATACCATTTTTTCAGCTGTGATCAGGTTGTCATTGGTCCATAATACGTAAAGGTGCGTGTTTTCGCTCATCACTATTTTCCTTTTATTTGAGGTTTTTGCCTCTCCTCTATGTTACCGAACGCCGAAATCAGCTGCAGCGCAATGCTGGCCTCTCAGGTCCAGTTTCCAATATACAACCCCGGGGAGCGGATTGTCATAATATGGTTCCGTGCGCACAAAACCCAATGATTCGTATAGATGGATGGCGGATTCCAACCGATCAAGTGTATCCAGGAGCATGGTAGAATAACCCAAACGAACGCCTTCCTGAATGAGCCGTCTGGCGATTTGACCGCCAGTGCCCAGGCTCCTTGCTTCGGCGCATACATAAAGCCGTTTCATCTCACAAGTGCGGTCCTGTATCGCGCCCAATCTGCGCAAAGCACCGCAACCCACAGTCCTTTGCCCGTCCATGGCGAGCAGGAGCGTGCCGGACGGCGGGGTATACTTTCCCGGAAGATTTGCCAGCTCTGATTCAAACTGCTGGAAACATAGATCCACATTCAGGAAAGCTTCGTATTCCCGGAACAGCCTCCGGACCTCTTGGATCTCTTTGGGTGATTTTGCGTAAATGATGTTCATGTTAGATGATGACGCAATATCGACTCTTTCCTGGGTTTCGCTTTTCGCTACCATATCACTGTCAGCGGTTCCAGATCTTGAAGTTTTTTGTCCGCAGTGATCAGCGGTGCATTGTGATGAATGGCTGTCGCTGCAATCAGCCGGTCGGCAGGATCATTATGATGAAAAAAGTTTCCCTGGGACAGGAATGCTATTTCCGGTGTAATCGGCCAGACAGTCAAGGATAGCGCCAGACACAGATCAGTCATGTACTGTACCGGTGAGATGTCGTTCCGCAATCGACCGGAATGCATCAGCATGGCAATTTCCCAGAAGGAGATATCTGAACAGGCAAGGGTTTTGTCAGTCAATCCGTTTTCAATGGCGGACCGGGCCGCATTGCTCAGGCGCATCGGGTCATCCTGCCAGAAGATCAGAATATGGGTATCACAAATTATCCGCGTCGGCATGCCAT
>JAIPDY010000199.1 GCA_021737445.1 Desulfotignum sp. | reverse complement strand
ACCCTGGCCGATCTGGGAGAACAGATCGAAAGCCTGCTCAAAGATAAAGAAGGGACCCTGTCCGTGTTTTCCGAACGGGTCACCGGCGGCAACTACCTGGATTTTACCATTAACAGAAAAGAAATCGCCCGGTACGGGTTAACGGTGCAGGATGTCCAGGACATTATCAAGACCGCCATCGGCGGGATGAACGTTACCTATACCGTGGAGGGCCTGGAACGGTATCCTGTCAATCTGCGGTACAACCGGGAGTTCCGGGACAATCTCCACATGATACGCCGGGTGTTTGTGCCCACCCCGTCCGGTGCCCAGGTGCCGTTGACCCAGCTGGCCGATATTGCCGTAAAAAAAGGCCCGGCCGGCATAAAGAGTGAAAATTCCAAAAGAAGTGCCTGGGTGTTTGTGGATATCAAAGGAATGGATCTGGGCACCTATGTACAGCAGGCCCGGCAGCTGGTGGATGAAAACATCGATCTGCCGTCAGGGTATTCCCTTGTCTGGTCCGGCCAGTATGAATATATGGAAAAGGCGAAAAAAACCCTGCGGCTTATTATTCCGGCCACCCTGCTGGTGATATTCATCCTGCTGTATATCCATTTTGGCAACCTTACAGAGGTGGTCATTGTGATGGCCAGTCTGCCTTTTTCTCTGATCGGGGGGTTCTGGCTGATCTATCTTTTGGGGTACAACATGTCTGTGGCCGTGGGGGTGGGGTTTATCGCCCTGGCCGGCCTGGCAACAGAAACCGGCATTGTGATGCTGGTGTATCTGGACGAGGTGTTCCGACGTCGGACTGCCGCCGGGCAGATGACCACGGTGTCCGCCCTGCATCCCGCCATTGTGGAAGGGGCGGTGGAGCGGGTCCGGCCCTTGATCATGACCGTGGCCACCACCCTGATAGGTCTTTTGCCCATCATGTACGGCAGCGGGGCCGGCTCCCAGATAATGAAGCGCATTGCAGCACCCATGGTGGGGGGACTTGTGTCTTCCGCCGTCATGACGTTGATTATCATTCCGGTAATTTACATTCTGTGGAAAACCCGGGAAATTAATAATAACAATAATAATTTGTAAGAAAGGATGTTTACCCATGAAAAAAATATCATTAACACTTATGTGTCTTGTTACCCTGGCAGCTGCCCTGGTTTTCTTTTCAACCACTGCTTCTGCAATGGATGACAGCCATGATATGGATGCATCAGACAAAATCGGAGAGCTGTTCCATGAATCCATGCAAAACGGGTATATGCTGTCCTATTACCTGATGGACCTTCGAAACCAGGGTGATGAAAAGGCGGCTGACCAATCCTCAGGAGATCATGCTTCCCATGGAGAAAAACAGATGGACAAGCCCCATCACATCATGGTGTATATCATGGACAAAGACCATACACCTGTGAAAGATGCAAAGGTGGGGTTTCTGATTAAAAACGATGCCGGGGAAACCCAGAAAATCATGGGCATGTACATGAGCAAGGGCTTCGGTATAACTGCTGACATGAAAGCCAAAGGGGTGTATGAGATCACCACCAAGGCGGTGGTTGACGACGTTACCCTGATGGACCGGTTCAGCCATGAGATGCAGTAGCGGGGTGCCGGTATTCATGTAACCCTTTCCCGGGCGCTTCCTGTGGACTTTACCTTTCCCGGGAGGTCCCGGCGTATCAACTGACCCGTGCCGGGCGGCCCCTGTGGGTCTCACCCTCCGTCACGGTTGACAGTGTGTAGGGCATGGCGAAGCTGAACGCCAAAAACTGCGGGCAGGTATGTCCTCAAACAGTTTGTCGTTTTTACCGCTTCGCATGCCCAACACACTGTAACAACCGCGTCAGAATGGGATTCAACCCACAGGGACCGCCCGGCACTAATCGCTGATGGCAGCGATGAACACTTGAATCCGCGTCTTCCTTGCATAACGCAAGCGCCAGAGATCTCTTAAAAAGCGGAAACCCTGAATGGCGAAGCGGGGGGACAGAAATGATTTGTACAGCGGAGCCCTTGGTGGGTGTGCCTTACTGCCCGGCTTTCTGTTCCTGTTTCAGGTTTTTGACCAGTTGAATCCCAGGGGTGTGATACCGTTTGTTGAAATTGACAAGGGATCTGGCCGGGGATGAGTCGGACAGCTTGACCTCGATCATCAGTTCCGGGCCTCTGCTGCCGGCAATGCAAAAATCGACCTTTGCCTTGTCCTTTGTCCTCAAATAGTGCAATGTGCAGGTTTTTCCCACCTGACGTGGTCCTGTCAGGAACACCAGTTTTTTGTTCAGGTCTTTTAGAATGAATTTTTTCTGGTATCTGTCCACAACCCCTCCTTCGACTATTGTGCATTGAAATGCAAAATAGTTGAAATGGTTTTTGATAAATCACGGCCCATTTTCATTGACATATTGATCTGAACACAGCATTTTGTTGACATGGTTATGGTTGGATGGGATCATACTGGCTGGAATGGAACAACAGAGATAAAAGAAAATGTGACATGCTTTATTATCGGAAAATGGGATCAGGGCCGCCGGTGATTCTGGTCCACGGCCTGCTGGGGTCCTGTGCCACCATGGGAACGCTGGCAAGGGGCCTTGCCCGGAAGTTTGAAGTGCTGGCCGTTGATTTGAGAAATCATGGCAGCTCTTTTCATGCCGCCTCCATGACGTACAAGGAGATGGCCCGGGATCTGGCCGGGTTTATGGATGAAAAAAAACTGGTGTCCGCCTGTGTGGCCGGCCATTCCATGGGGGGGAAATGCGCCATGCAGCTGGCCATGGATTTTCCGGACAGGGTAAACCGCCTGGCAGTACTGGACATGGCCCCAAGGGCATATGAACCTTTGTGGAAACCCTATATCCGGGCTATGCTGGATCTGGATCTGTCACAGATAACCAGGCGAAACCAGGCTGACCAGCTGCTGGAAGGCACTATACCTGAAAGGGATTTGAGAGCATTTTTTCTCCAGAATTTGAGAACGTCCGGCAATAGCAGCTTTTTTTGGCGGTCCAATCTTGCAGCAATCCTGGCATTCCAGGATGATATCTGTGCCAGGATATCCGGCAGCCCTTACCCCAAAGAAACCCTGTTCATCAGGGGAGAAAAATCCGATTTTATCCAGGACACAGACTGGGATGAAATTAAAACTCTGTTCCCAAAAGCCATTCTCAAGACCATTGCCGGGGCAGGCCATCTGGTACACATGGAGCACAGGGACCTGGTCACCGAACTGCTGGCTGCATTTTTTCAGGAAAACCCCCGGTCTTTCACTAACAGCCATGCCCTGCCGGGCACAACAAACAATGAAAGCAGTCAGCCCTCAGGCTGTTACGCGAAACTTAACACTTAACACTTTCATATATATGGTACTGCAGATCACCCCAGACATTCAGATTCCTGACAGTGAAATTGTGCTTGAAGCGATCCGTGCCCAGGGGGCAGGGGGGCAGCATGTCAACAAGGTTGCCACGGCTATCCACCTGCGGTTTGATATTGCAGGATCCAGCCTGCCTGAGGAGATAAAGGCAAGACTTTTTGCATTCAGCGACCAGCGGATTTCCAAGGAGGGCATCATTGTCATCAAAGCCCAGCAGTTCCGCAGCCAGGAAAAAAACAAAGAGGATGCATTGGAAAGGCTGAAACATTTGATTATTCGGGCCACGGCCCGGCCCAAAAAACGCAAACCCACCCGCGTGTCAAAAAGAGCCCACAAAAAGCGCCTGGACAGAAAAACCAAAAGGGGCTGTGTGAAGCGGCTGCGGAAACCGGTATCACCGGATGACTGATAAATGGCTGATCAGTCTGACGTCAAATGCTGTTTGAAAACTCCGGGATTTGGCGGATTGGTGCTTGACACCGTAAAACAGAAATGATATTAACCCAGTCTGTTTTGATTCGGGGCGTAGCGCAGTCTGGTAGCGCACTTGTCTGGGGGACAAGTGGTCGCAAGTTCAAATCTTGCCGTCCCGACCATTGATAATAAAGGCTTCTGGCGATTGCGTCAGGGGCCTTTTTTGTACCCTGTTTGGTCTGGCTATGCAAAACAACTGGTTGTTTTTGTTCAGTGAACAGTTTAATGTACTGATACGTTTATATTTTGGTTATCACATTCAAGAAAGATGGAGCATGATCAACAAATACCAGGATAACCAGCTGCGGGAACTTCGCTCACAAGTTCGCAGCGCAGCTTCAGAATCAGCAAGCATAGCGTTCAAGCCCCCGGATGCTGCAATGGAATACCATTTCAAGTTGCGGGATTTTTCCGCTTCCGGTCTTGGACTTTTCTTGAAAAATAGTTCACATACTGGTGTGATGACAGCACAGGTGTGCCTGTAATCATTTCTCTCCAAAAGACACAGAATCCTGCCGCTTTTGTCTGCCAATTTAATCTTGACATTCTTGGCTGTATTTATTAGGTCAATTAAGTTTGGCAGGCTGACTGCCTGTATTTTTCAGTAAACCAGGAGAAATGAATCCATGAAGTTGAATACGCTTGCAGTTGTCATGATGCTGGTCGGTTTTTTCATTTTTACAGCACAAGTGTTTGCAGCTGATAATGACCCGGAACATGTGAATCCGGCCGGCCAGATGGCACAGGCGCAGCAGGCACAGGCGCCGGAACATGGATCTGAAGGCGGACACGGGGATGAAGGGGGGCACGGCCAGCCGGATCTGGGCAAGGTGCTGCCATTGTACGCCTGCATTCCTTTTGCCTGCATGCTGCTGTCCATTGCCCTTTTGCCCCTTGTGGCAGGCACCTTCTGGCACCATCATTTCGGCAAAATTTCCGCTTTCTGGGCCGCCAGTCTGGCCATTCCGTTTGTGGCGGTCTACAAAGGGGATGCGGTGTATGAAATTCTGCACATCATCCTGGCGGATTATGTGCCCTTTATCATCCTGCTGTGGGCTTTGTTCACGGTTTCCGGCGGGATCCTTTTGCGGGGCACCCTGCGGGGCACCCCTGTGGTGAACACCGGCATTATCCTTTTAGGCACCATTCTGGCCTCCTGGATGGGGACCACAGGCGCGGCCATGCTGCTGATCCGGCCGTTTCTGCGGGCCAATGATTTACGAAAAAACAGAACCTTCATGGTGGTGTTCTTCATATTTCTGGTGGCCAATGTGGGCGGATCCTTGACCCCCCTGGGGGATCCGCCCCTGTTCTTAGGGTTTCTCCACGGGGTCAGTTTTTTCTGGACCATGAACATTGCCCCCCACATGCTTTTGACCAGCGGAATTTTGCTGGCGATCTATTTTTTTCTGGACACCTGGTTTTTTAAAAAAGAAGGGGCGGTTGTGCCGGATGACGGGGAAAAAAAGCCGCTGCGCCTGGTGGGAACCTATAATTTCATCTTTTTAGGCGGTATTGTAGGGGCCGTGCTCATGAGCGGTGTCCTGGATCTGGGAGAGATAAACACCTTCGGGGTGCACCGGGCCATCCAGGACTGGCTGCGGGATATCATTCTTATTGTGCTGGGCGGGCTGTCCCTGTGGGCCACCCCCTGGACCCTGCGGGAGGAAAACGAGTTCTCCTGGTTTCCCATCATTGAGGTGGCCTATCTGTTCATCGGGATTTTCATCACCATGATCCCCTGTCTGCTGCTGCTCAAGGCAGGACCTGACGGGGCCTTTGCCTTTCTCATCGCAGCGGTCAAAGAACCGTTCCACTATTTCTGGGTCACCGGTATGCTGTCGGCATTTTTGGACAATGCCCCCACCTATCTGACTTTTTTCAACACCGCTCTGGGCAGTTTTTATGCAGGCATGCCGGAAGCAGCTTCCGTTCCTTTGCTGATGACAGAAAAAATGCACTATCTCCAGGCCATTTCCACCGGTGCCGTGTTTTTCGGTGCCGTCAGCTATATCGGCAATGCCCCCAATTTCATGGTCCGGTCCATTGCAGCTGAATCAGGAACTGCCATGCCCAGTTTTTTCGGGTATATCCTCAAATATTCTCTGGTGTTTCTGATTCCCACCTTTGTGATTGTCACCGTGATTTTCTTTTAATATACTGTTTGTGACAGGGCATTATTGAAAAAAGGAGCAGCCATGTATTTTGACCTGAAGGGATTGAAACTTGCCATCATCGGCGGCGGTGACCCCTGCGCGGAAATTCTGGATCACCTTACCGGGCCGGGATTGAAAGATATGGGCATCCAGGTGCTCATGGTGGCTGATACCATAGATATCGTTAAAGGCATTGTCCGGGCAAAAGAACGCAACATTCCTACTGCAAATGATTACAATGCCGTGTGTGACCTTTCAGACCTGGACCTGATCCTGAAACTCAAAAATGATGAACTGCTCTCGT
>JAIPDY010000198.1 GCA_021737445.1 Desulfotignum sp. | reverse complement strand
AAATAATCCGCCAGCCAGTGGCCCGTACCTCTGCCGATGATATGGCTTTTGCCTGAGATATGGTAAAGAGCGCTCCAGACCATGTCAAACTCTCCGGCTTCCATGGCGGTGTAAAATTCTTCCATGGTGGAAACAAAGGCGATGTGGCTGTCATGACCGCTGTCTTTTATGGCCCTGGGCATGCTCCGGGTCACCCCGATATCACCCCAGCCCTGGGCATCGCCGGCAGGACCCGTGAGCAGCAGAATGGTTTTCATGGACAGCACTCCTTGTGATTTTTCAGTATAGTGTAAATAAATCCGGGTCGAGCCGGTAGTGTTTCAATGTGTCTGCCGTTTGCGGGGCATGGGGTGTAAAGAGCTTTGCATAGGCCTTGATCCGTTGCTTCTCCAACGGCACCCGGGACAGGATCTGCATGGTGATGTGCGAAGTTTCACTGCCCGTGGCCGGGGACACCCGGGAAAGAACCTGGTCGGCCAGGCCCTGGTTGGGGTTCAGGATCAATGGCGGTGTGCCCGTATGCCGGGCAATGGCAGATGCAAACAATGCCCGGCAGTAACCGAAATGGGTGCAGCACAGGGCGGCAGCAACCGTTGGAAATTGAAAAGCGCCTTTTGTCATGGCCTGGTCCACATTGTCCTGGATCATGTTTTCAAGGTCCGGGTCAAAGGGGTTTCTTTCAATCTTCCCTGCCAGGTTGACACACCCCTGGTTGATGATGCGGTCCGGATGAATCCCTTTGCAGATCAATTTTTGGGCATGGACCCTGGAATGGGCCGTGGTGGGGGTGCCAAACAGGATCACTCCGGTATCGGGGTGACCGGTCAGGGCTGCTGCGGTCATGTCCACCCCCCGGCCTATAATATCATGCACGACAATGGAGGTGGTCCTGGAAAAACGGGTGTGCGGATAGATCACGGACAGGGTGTTGCAGGCGATGACAAGAATATCGGGTTTCAGATCTGCCATGGCTTCCAGGGCATTGTCAAACACCCGGGCCTTGTATGCCATGTCCGGATAATGGTTGTATCCTTTGTCCGGTTCCGGCCAGGCATTGAAATACACCAGGTTCACCCGGGGCTGGGGGGATGCTTCGGCCAGCCTGCCGGCAATGGCGGCAAACACGGACAATCCGCCCAGACCGGAGTCTGTGACCATGATGGTCTGGGGGTTCGTGTCCGTCATGTTTTCCCCGGGATTTTCCGGGTCATCCATTCATGAACGATATCAAAGGCCCAGGGGGCTGCATCATCCAGGCGACCTGCCATGATCCGGGTCATGGTATCGGTGAGCAGGGCACAATGCTGGGGTGTGGTCAGCCGGTTTCTGAACATGGCTGCGCCTTTGGGGGGATCGGTTTTCAGTTTGTCCAATATCCCTGCCAGTTCCGGTTCCATCATATGGGTACCGTAATAGTGGAGCAGGGCATGCCATATCTCTTCCTGGCCCCGGGGGGTATGCAAAGGATCTGATATCTGTCTGAAGGCGGTGAAAAAATCGGTTTTGGGAGGACCGGTCAACAGGCCCAACCCCTGGTCATGGATCTGGTACGGGGACATTTCCAGGGCTGCGATGCCCTGGTTGTCCAGTTCTACAAACAAGACAAATCCCAGTTTGCGGAACAACAGGTCTGTGGGCTGGAAAAACACAAAATTGCCCAGGCTGTAAAACAACGGGATGCCTTTGTGGATCTGGAGTCCCTGGGGCACATGGGGATGGTGGCCCACCACCAGATCGGCCCCGGCCTCTGCCAGCCGCTGGAAAACTTCTGTCACATACGGGGGCGGGAAGGGCATGTACTCAATACCGCAGTGGGCGATGACCAGGACCAGATCCACAGCGCTGCGCAGGGCTTTCACCTGTGCTTCCATCAGGTCCGGGTCCCACCCCATGACCCCGGGACTCCGGGGAGTGGCGCAGGTCAGGTCTTCGCCTTCACTGAAGTTGATAATCCCGATTTTCAGGCTGTTTTTTTCCAGGATCAACGGGGCAGCGGCAACTGTCAGGTTCCGGCCGGCTCCGGTCCACCTGATACCTTTTTCCGCCAAGGTTTCCAGGGTCTGGTGAAATCCTGGCAGGCCGCAGTCCCAGATATGGTTGTTGGCCAGGGTGACTGCATCCACGGACAGAATATCCAGGGCCTGGATATGGCAGGGATCGGCCCGGAATGCGGCCCCGCTTTTGACCATTGTCTCGCAGGCATGGGCCAGGGGGGCTTCCAGGTTGAAGATCTTCAGGTCTGCCTTGTTCAGGCTGTCGAACAGATCGCCGTAAACCGCGGCCGGGTCCTGTGCCATGATGGGGGCAAAGTTCCGGATGGGTGCCCAGTCCCCGGCAATGCACAGGCGGATCCGGTCCAGGTTCCGCCGGCAGTCCCAGGTTCCCTCTGTCCAGTTGAAATCAGGTATCATGGCCATGGGCCTTCCGGTAAAAAACGGGCATCCGGCTGGTGAGGCCCGCCACGATCTCATAGTTGATGGTATGGGCCAGTTTTGCCAGTTCATCTGCGGATATGGTGTCACTGCCCCGGGAACCCAGAATTACCACCTCATCTCCCAATCTTACGTCCGTGATATGCCCCACATCGATCATGGTGAAATCCATGCATACCCGTCCGGCCACCTTTGCCCGATTTCCTTTGACCAGCATATGGGCTTTTGCGGAAAACAGCCGGGAATAGCCGTCGGCATATCCCACCGGGATGGTGGCAATGGTGGTGGCCCGGTCCGTGACATGGGTGCTGCCGTAAGACACGGCAAAGCCTTTGGGCACCTGCTTGACCTGAATGATCCTGGAGAGGATGGACAAAGCCGGTGTAAGATCTGTGCAGTTGACTCCAGGGCCCGGGCACAGTCCGTACAGGGCGATACCGGGCCGGACCATGGTAAAATGGCTTTCCGGTATTTCCAGGGTGGCGGCGCTGTTGGCGGCATGGACAATCTCGGGCACCAGACTTTTTTCGGCAAGCCTGTCCAGAACCTGTGAAAAAAGTGCCAGCTGCCTTTTGGTATGTGTTTTGTCTATGGCATCGGCATTGGCAAAATGGGTATATATCCCTTCGATAGCCAGGTTTTCCAGCTGCATCATGGCTTCCAGATCGGCCATGGTCTGCTCCATATTCACACCGGCACACAGGCCCAGCCGTCCCATGCCCGTGTCTATCTTGATGTGGGCGGTGACGGTGCAGTCATGGGAAAACGCAGCTGCTGATACGGCCCTGGCAGATGCCAGGCTGGTGAGGGTGATCCTGATGCCATGGGCCTGCCCTTGCACCGCCTGCTGTGGCCAAACATCACCGAAAATCAGCATGGGCGCCCGGATGCCGGAATCCAGCAGCTGCACTGCCTCTGACATCCGTGCCACACCCAGAAAATCTGCACCGCCGGCCAGAGCGGTGTTTGCCACATGAACTGCCCCATGTCCATAGGCATTGGCCTTGACCACAGCCATGAGCTTTGCCCCGGGTCTGCAGTGCCGCTTCAAGACCTGGATGTTGCGGGCAATGGCAGACAAATCCACCTCGATGCGGGTGTGGGGCGGTCTGGAAAACAAAGACTGCCGCAGAGGATCTTTCGGGCCGCCGGCAGGAGAACCGGGCCGGACCGGTTCATGGCTATAAAATAATGTCATCCAGGGTCCGTTCTTTGATGTGGCCCAAAACCGGCTTTACAAAGTCTTCCAGGCCGACCCCCATTTTCACCTTGCCGTCCAGGGTGCGCACAGACAGGGTTTTGCTTTGTTTTTCCTTTTCGCCGATGGTAATGATCAAAGGCACATAGTTGACCTGGGCTTCCCGGATTTTCTTTTTCAGCGTTTCGTTGCGCAGGTCCACCTCGCATCGGATGCCGACCGCATCCAGCTCTTTTTTCACACCATCGGCATGCGCGTTCAGGTCCTGGGTGATGGGCAGGATCACGGCCTGGACCGGTGCCAGCCACAGCGGAAATTTTCCGGCAAAATGTTCCACCAGGATGCCGAAAAACCGCTCCATGGAGCCGTAGATCACCCGGTGAATCATGATGGGCCGGTGCTTTTCATTGTCCTTGCCCTTGTAAGTCAGATCAAATCGTTCCGGCAGGGCCATGTCCAGCTGCACAGTGCCGCACTGCCAGGTTCTTCCCAGGGCATCCTTGATATGGATGTCGATCTTGGGGCCGTAAAACGCCCCGTCCCCTTGGTTGATGATGTATTCCTGGCCATACTGCTTCAGGGCCTGTTCCAGGCCGCTGGTGGCTTCTTCCCACTGGGCATCCGTGCCGATGGATTTTTCCGGCCGGGTGGACAGTTCCAGGTGAAAGGTCAGGCCGAACTGCCGGTAGATTTTTTCAGACAGATGCAGCACCCCCAAAACTTCTGTTTCGATCTGGTCCGGGGTCATGAAAATATGGGCATCATCCTGGTGAAAGGACCGGACCCGGAACAGGCCGGACAGTGCCCCGGACAGTTCATGGCGGTGCACCAGACCCACTTCTCCGGCCCGTAAGGGCAGATCCCGGTAGGAATAGGACCGGGTCTTGAACAGGATCATGCCGCCGGGACAGTTCATGGGCTTGATGGCATATTCCTCGTCATCGATGACCGATGTGTACATATTTTCCCTGTAATTTTCCCAGTGACCGCTCTTTTCCCACAGTTTGCGGTTGAGCATGACAGGGGTTTTGGTCTCCACATATCCGGCCGCACGGTGGGCCGCACGCCAGTAGTCCAGCAGGGAATTCCACATGTCCATTCCCCTGGCATGGAAAAAGGCCATGCCCGGAGCTTCGTCATGAAAGGAAAACAGATCCAGCCGGGTACCCAGTTTGCGGTGGTCTCTTTTTTTGGCTTCTTCGATGAGATGCAGGTACTGGTTGAGTTTCTTTTTGTCAAAAAACGCAGTGCCGTAAAGCCGCTGCAGCTGTTCTCTGGATTGGTCCGCCCGCCAGTAGGCACCCGATATTTTCAGAAGCTTGATGCCCTTGATCATCCCGGTATGGGGGATGTGGGGACCCCGGCACAGGTCAATGAATTGGCCGTTCTTGTACAGGGAGATTTCCTGGTCGGCAAGTTCATTGATCAGTTCCAGCTTGAAAGGATTGTCTTTGAAAATATCCAGCGCTTCCTGTCTGGATACCACCCGGCGCTCAAATGTGGCTTTTGCCTTGATAATTTTTTGTATTTCCGCTTCAATTTTTCCCAAGTCATCTTCGGAAATCGGGGGCATGTCAATGTCATAATAGAATCCGTCTTCCACCACAGGGCCGATGGTAAGTTTTGCCTCCGGATACAGGTTGCGCACTGCTTCTGCCATGACATGGGCCGCAGAATGCCGCAGAATATCTAAGGCCTGGTCATCGTTCACGGTGATGAAATTGATGCGGGCATCGTTTTTGATGGGACGGCTTAAATCCAACAGCCGGTCATCGATTTTCATGGCCACGCAGTTTCTGGCAAACCCTCTGGAAATGGTTTCTGCGACATCCATGCCTGTGGGAAATTCTTCAAACTGCTTTATAGTATTGTCTGGAAATGTTATGGTTACCATCTTGTTTTCCATTGTATTTAATAGGTTTTAGATATAAAAATAAAGATTTTAAATAAAGAACAGCCAACAATCAAGGGAAAAGATGCTGCAATTTACCTTTATCGAATCTGACGCGGATCTGGTGCAAGCCTGTGCCCGGATTTGCAGACACACAATTATCGGGGTGGATCTGGAGGCTGACTCCATGCACTCCTTTAAGGAAAAGATCTGCCTGATCCAGATCGCCACCAGGGAGGAGGCCTTTCTGGTGGATCCGTTTACCATTGACAACTTTTCCCCTTTTGTGCAGGTGCTGGAAAATCCCGATATCATCAAGGTGTTCCACGGAGCGGATTTTGATGTCAGAAGCCTTGACCGGGAAATGGGCGCCAGGATTGAAAATCTGTTTGACACGGAAATCGCCTGCCGGTTTCTCAATGTCAGGGAGCGGGGCCTGGCAGCCCTGCTCAAGGACCATTTTGATGTGTATGTGGACAAAAAATTCCAGAAACAGGACTGGTCCAAACGCCCCCTGAAACCGGACATGGTTGCCTATTCCGTGGGGGATGTGGCCTATCTTATCGCCCTGCACGGCAGGCTGGTCGACAGTCTTGCAGCCATGGACCGCCTGCACTGGGCAAAAGAGGAGTGTGAGGCCCTGGCTTTGGTGCGGTATGAAGACAACCATGCACCGCCGTTTTTTAAAAAATTCAAAGGCGCAGGCAAGCTGGATAACCGCAGCCTGGCTGTACTGGAAAATCTGCTGAAAGTGCGCATGGACATGGCTGAGAAAAAGG
>JAIPDY010000241.1 GCA_021737445.1 Desulfotignum sp. | reverse complement strand
ATCTGTCCTGGATCCAGCTGGGCCCCTGGGGGTGCGCCGATGAAACCGGATACGGCAAAGGGGCCAGTTTTGCCTCCTACAGTGTGTTCCCCGCAGGTATCCTGGTGGACCCGGACACAGGCTCCCGCATTGTCAATGAATGGACCGACCGCAGACAGAGGAGCGATGCCATCCTGAAAACCGGCCATGCCTGCATCGGCATCGTGGATGACCAGGGTGCCAAAAAGGAGCCGGACAGTCTTTCATCCTGCCTGAAAACCGGCAAAGTCCGGCAATTTGACACCCTTGCCGGCCTGGGTGCTGCTTGCAGCATGCCTGCCGGAAGCCTGGAGAAGACTGTGGCAGATTACAATCAGTGGACAACGCAGCATCGTCCCGACCGGTTCGGCAAACTGCCGAAAAAAAACACCGCACCTCTGGAGACCCCGCCGTTTTACGCCGTCCGTCTCTGGCCCAAGGTCCACTACACCCCGGGTGGCCTGCACATCGACACCTATGCCCGGGTGATGGACCTGTCCCATCATCCCATTCCAGGTTTTTTTGCCGCAGGCGAGGTCACTGGCGGCATTCACGGCGCCGGCCGGCTGGGGGGATGTGCCCTGACCGAATGTATCGTGTTCGGCCGCATCGCCGGTCAAAGTGCCGCCACCATGGCATCTTCCGCCAGCACGGTTTCCAGCCGGAACAGCAGTTCATCTGCGTGCTGCTTTGAAAACACTGCCGGCGGCTTGATCTTCAGCACATTATGATCCCGGCCGTCCGTGCTCATGAGAATGCCTAAGTCCCGCATCCGGTTGGCCAGGTACCCGGCCTTCTCTCCTAAGGGCTGCCGGTTTTCATCCACCAGTTCAAACCCCAGAAACAGCCCCTGGCCCCGCACATCCCCGATTATGGGAAATTGCTTCTGGAAAGTCCGCAGTCCTTTTTTAAGATATTCTCCGGTCATTTTCGCGTTTTCCTGCAGGTTTTCATCGGCGATCACCTGCAGCACTGCCAGGCCGATGGCACAGGACACCGGATTTCCGCCAAAGGTGTTGAAATATTCCATGCCGTTGGCAAAGGCATCCGCCACCGCCCGGGTGCACACCACGGCAGCCAGGGGATGACCGTTTCCGATGGGCTTGCCGATGGTGACAATATCGGGGACCACACCGTGAAGTTCAAATGCCCAGAACGCATGCCCCACACGGCCGCATCCCACCTGCACCTCATCGGCAATGCATACGCCCCCGGCCTTCCGGACCTCTTCATACGCGGTTTTCAAGTACCGGTCCGGCAGTTCGATCTGGCCCCCGCAGCTGATGATGCTCTCACAGATAAACCCGGCCACCCCGCGCCCGGTTTCATGAATGCGCTCAATCTGTTCCCGGACATGTGCGGCATACTTTTCACCGGTCTCGGGTCCCCGGTAAAGGCCCCGGAACGTATCGGGCAGCGGTACGATATGGGTGCAGGCCGGGGCTCCCTGACCCCCTTTGCCGTCAAACTTGTAGGAACTGATATCGATGCAGGCACTGGTGTTGCCGTGATACCCCACCTCCACGGCGATCATGTCCCGCTGCCCGGTGGCGGGTTTGGCCATGCGCAACGCCAGTTCATTGGCCTCGCTGCCGGAATTGACAAAATGCACCACGGACAGTGCGTCTGGAAAGGTGGCCAGAAGGGCCCCGGCAAATTGGTTGATATTGTCATGCAGATACCGGGTATTTGTGTTGAGCACCGCCATCTGGTCCTGACCGGCTTTCACCACCCGGGGGTGCTCATGCCCGGCATGGGCCACATTGTTCACGGTATCCAGAAACCGCCGGCCGGTGTCATCCACCAGAAACGCGCCGCTGCCCCGGACAATCTTCAACGGGGTGTCATAGGACAGGCTCAGGCTTTTGCCCAGGTGCTGTCTTCTGAAATCCATCACCTTCCGGGTGTCCGGCTGCTGCACCGTTGCCAGGGCAGATGATTTGAAAAACAGATCTGGGTCCGGACAGATGCTCTGCCACACCTCCAGATTGTCCGGAAAGGCGGTACAGGGAAAATCACACCCATATCCCAGCCGGTCCAGCATCACCTGGAAATGCAGGTGGGGCACCCGGGTTCCGTTTTTGTTCCAGGACCCCACAACCCCCAGCCGGTCTCCTTTTCTGAGAATCTGATTGTCCTGCAGCCGGGTGCTGCATTCCGGGTCCAGGCCGTCATACAGGGTATAAAAACCGATGTCATCCGGAGTGCGGTGGGCCAGCACCAGGCAAATATTGACATCTTTGCCGTCATCTGTATCCACACCTTCGCCCCGGACCTGCACCACCCGGCCGTCAAAAAGCGCATGGACCGGAGTACCTGTATCTGCCCACAGGTCCACCCCCAGGTGGGCGGTGCGGTACTTGGGTCCGCTGTTGCCCTCTTTTCGGACCGGCCGGTTCATGCCGGCTTCATGGGCCGCCAGAAACGCTTGGGTCCGGTATTCCAGATATCCGCCGGCCGGCACGGCACGGCCATGGGCCCGGGAAAGCTGTGTCAGTTTGAAAGCCAGGTGGTCCGGATCAGCATATTCTGCGGCATGCCCCAGCCAGGTGCTGCCCACGCTTAAGTCCACCGGAACCGCCCCGGGAAATGATTTTTGATCTGACTCCTTTGGAGAAAACAGTGCTGCAAGACCGGTATCATATTGCGCAGCCCACCTTGCAAAGGAAGATTCATGCGGATAGGGTGCCATGGCACAGGCCTGTCTGAAGCTGTAATGGGCCAGGTGTTCATCCACTGCCTGCCATTGGTTCAACAGGTCCCAGGCCGGTTTTTCACTGATCAGAAGATAGGGGTTTTCCGGTTCTTTGCTGCGGTTTACAGCCGAACAGGTCACACTGATCACCAGGCGCACGGCCACCAGGGTATACAGCATGGCCAGCTCCTGCTCCTGAAGCGGGAATGCCTCATGATAGCCTTGAACCACATATCGGGCCGCTTCCAGCGCATCCGGCTTTCCCATGGCTGCATAAGCCACGGCCACGGCCAGATCATTGACGGTTTGGGTGTACACCGCATCCCCGTAATCGATAATGGCTCTGACTTCAGGGTTGATCCAATCCGGGGTGACCACCACGTTGTTATCATTGACATCGTTGTGCACCACGCTTTTGCGCAGGCCCTGATAGGTTTCCTGAAGCTGTTTGAACTGGTGGTAAAAATGATCGATGATATGCCGCTGTGCATCAGTGAACAGATCCAGATGATTCCGGGTCCAGTCTGCCTGAGCCAGGTCCCATTTCAGATCCCGGTGGGCCAAATTATGATCAAACCCCTGCAGAGCCAGGGTCACCTGCCCGGCCTGTTTTCCCAGGCTGATCAGCAGCCGGTCGGTGACCGGATTCACCCGGGACCACATCCGGCCGTCAATCCAGGACAAAAGCCTGACCAGGCGCAGATTCCCTGCATCATCCGTGATTTCACAGATAAACCGGCCGTCTGCTGCCGGCACGGGTGCCGGGCATGTCAACGGCACATCCGTTGCGTTCACATGATCAAGAAGGGCGTGCTGAAACTGAAGATGGTCAGGGGACACATCAGGCCGGCTGATTTTGAACACAAATTTTCCGGCACCGTCCGTTATCCGGAAGTTGAAATCCAGTTCACCGGGAAGCGGAACAATATCCCCTGACAGCTTATACAGCTGCCGGGCAATGTCTGCCGCCTGATCACTGGTGATACTCATGGAAGAAAAGGATGGGTTCATGACGTCTGCCTTGCTGTCGGGTTGATTTATCCGGCCGTGACCGGTTCTGTCGAACCTGTATATCAAACAGATACAATATGGTTTGTCAATGCATTTTCTTCAGGCCGCCATCCACACAACTGTCCCCACCAGCAGACAGGCGATGATACCAAGAGGGATGGTGTAGCGGAGAATGGCCCCTTCCCTGCCCACTGCCCCCACCATGGCCGTAGCCAGGGCCACCTTGAAAGGCGATGAGATAGAGCCCAGTGAGCACCCCACAGCCAGGGCGCCGGCCAGCCAGACTGCAGAAGTACCCAGCAGGTTGGCGGCCTGGACCTGAAGCTGGCCGAACAGCATCAGTGAGGCCACCCCGTACCCGGTCAGAAAGGTGCCCACCCAGCCCAGCAGCGGCACAAAAACAGGATAAAATCCACCGGTAAACTGCACCAGGCCCTGGGAAATGATCCAGGGAATGTTGCGGGCCGTATCCAGATCAATAAACCCGGGTGCGTAACCGGTATAGGAAATCACCTGGCCCATGGCACCGAACAGGGCCATGGCGGCAAAAGCCGGCCAGCTTCCAGCCAGGCTTTGGAAGACCACCTGCTGCAGACGGGTTCCGGAAATTCTGTGCAGGGCAGCGGTCAGAAAAAACGCCAGGAAAAGATACACATAGGCGGAAAACAGCGGCCGGAACGTGACGGTGTGAATCGGGACCAGGCGAACCTGGAAAATAATCCGCTCAAATGTCCACTCCTTTAAAAGCGGAAAAACATTCACTGAAAACAGGCAGACCACCAGGCAGACAAACGGGGCCAGGTCTTTGAGGATGCCCGGGGGCATGACCATGCGGCCGGGGCCCCCGGCCGCCAGCACCACGATCACCAGAACCCCTGCCAAGGCCCCGGAAACAGGCAGTGCCCCCATCCAGACAATGGCCAGACCTGAAAAACCCAGCAGCAGGCCCACACCCAGGGCAGGTATGAAGCCATGCCGGCCGTCCGGGCCTTTTCCAAAAAACAGCGGGGCAGACAGGGCCATGACCAGTACTGCGGGAATGGAGATCCAGGCAGCTGCCAGCCCCAGTTCTCTTAAGGGAAGGCCGGTGACCAGAGACAATACCGTGATGACGATGCCGGCCATTTCCAGGGACATGAGCCCGGCATACCCGATGATGGACAAAGCGGCAGCCCCGGTGGCAGACACCCCGGCTTGCCGCAGCATGGGGGCCACCACCGGTTCGGCAATCACCCCGGTGCCCTCCATGAAATTGCCCACCCCAAAGGTGATGAGCAAGTTCCGACCCAGGCCGTCACCGGCGCCCAGCTTGAACCATGCCATGATCCGCTCCAGGGACCCGGCAGCCGACAGCAGCGCGGAAAACAGAACACCGCCCAGGATCACCAGCATCAGCGGCAGGGTGGTAAGCACCCCATCCAGGGCCGACATCATCCCCACGGACAGGGGGGTGGCAAAAAACCCCTTTGCCAGCACCAGTGCCCAGACAAATCCCCAGATGGACAGTTCCAGGGCAGACCGTCCCAAAACTACAGCCAGAACCGTTAACAGCAGTACAGGTGTCCAACTCAGAAGAAACAAGCCCATATCCATTTGCGTTCATCTCCTCTCCGATCATGTGTCATGCAGCCTTACTGCCCTTTGATCAGGTCCTGGCTTATAACCGGATAACGCCTTCAAACACCAGGCGGGCCGGCCCGGTTTTAAACAGGTGATTGTTTTTTTTGTCCCAGAAAATCGACAGGTTCCCGCCGTCCAGAATCACGGTGGCACGGTTCCCTGTCCGGCCGGTAAGATGGGCCGCCGTTAGCGCAGCGCACGCGCCGGTACCGCAGGCCAGGGTCATGCCGGCCCCCCGCTCCCAAACCTTCATTTTCAATGTATGATCATCCATCACCTGGATGAACTCAACATTGGTTTTTTCCGGAAACCGGGGATGGATCTCCAAAGCCCTGCCCTGTTTTCTGACATCCACATCTGACAGGTTTTCCACAAACACCACGGCATGGGGATTTCCCACGTTCATCACCGTGGCTGTCACCTGTTGTCCATCTTCCATGTCTATGATCTCTTCAACAGCGGTGTCTGCGTCATTGACAAAGGGAATTTTTCTGCATGCCAGAACCGGTTCCCCCATATCCACCATCACAGAGGCCACCTGGTTGTCTGCATCCACATCCACCCGGGGAACAACCGTGCCGGCAGCTGTTTCCACACGGATCTGTTTTTGGGGAAGAATCTTTTTTTCATACAGGTATCTGGCAAAACAGCGCATGCCGTTGCCGCACATGCCGGCCTCAGACCCGTCTGAATTGTAAATCACAAACCGGATATCATGATCCGCAGCAGTGCAAACCAGGATAATGCCATCCCCGCCGATACCAAAATGCCGGTCGCACAGTTTTTTTGCAAGCTCAGGAAGCGGCATAGTCCCTGAAATGGCGCCATCCCGGTCATCCATAACGATAAAATCATTGCCAAGTCCTTCCATTTTTGAAAACGCGATCTCTATCATGTTCACAACCCTTTTTGGTTTTTTCCCCTTAACTGCACCGTGCCAGGGTATCTAAAATGGCCTCCCCCAGGGCATCCTTCTGCCAG
>JAIPDY010000197.1 GCA_021737445.1 Desulfotignum sp. | reverse complement strand
CCTTGTGTTTTGGGAAAATGCCTGGTACATACCATGAACAACAACTGCGGCTGAAGCCGCTGGTATATTTAGAATGACCTGCCGCCCGGCGGCAGAACAAACATAAAAAAACATTAAAACGGCCATGAAGGTCCATTCTTTTGTAAAAAAAGAAGACGCCCTCATGGCCTTTTTTTTGTCTTGGGTTTTTTTAAAGGCAAAATCTGGGTCATGGGCAAAAAAGTGTTCACTATCATGAAAATTTTTACCAGAGTTTACAAAAAAAGGAGACCCAGTGAAATGAAAAAAATAGTGTTTGTCATGTGTCTGACTTTTGTCTGCATGTGGACATCCCCGGTAACGGCCAAGGATGCATCATCTGGAAACCTTGAAGAAATTACAGTCAAAGCCGGGGGAGTCAAAAGCATTGAAGACCGGACAAGCCATCGGGAAGCGGCGGTTGCCCGCAGGGTTTTAGGGGATAACTGGTTTGAGCGCGTGAACATATCCGGATTGATAGAGGTTGAAGCCATGCATCAGTCAGTGGATTATTCTGATCCGGCTGTTTCTGATGAAGACTCCAGTGATGTGGACCTGGCAACGGTGGAGCTGGTTGTGGATGCCAGGATCGCCGATCATGTGGACGGGCACGTGATGTTCAAATATGAGGAGGATGATCTGTTTGTGGATGAAGGGTTCATCACCTTGTCCGGAACTGACAGGATGCCTGCCTGGCTTGCAGCAGGAAGGCAGTACCTTCCCTTCGGGTATTTTGACAGCCATTTTGTCACTGATCCTGCCACCCTGGTGCTCGGGGAAACCAATGATGGGGCCGTGGTGGCCGGATACACCGCAGCAGAGGGGGTGCTGGGATTTTCTGCCGGCCTTTTCAATGGTGATATCGATGAAGACAATGATGGTGACATGGTTGACAGCTTTGTTGCATCCATAGCTGCACAGCCGTTTGAACCGCTCATGATGGGGGTTTCCTATACCTCCAATCTGCTGTCATCAGACAGTTTTTCCGAATTTGCTGTCAATCCTGCCATCGATGATATGGTGGGCGGCTGGAGTGTGTTTGTTACGGTGTCATTTCTGGACCGGTTTAAAATCATCGGCGAATATGTGGCGGCCCTGGACCATTTTAATGCCGGGGAGATTTATGATGCCGCTGATACCAGGCAGAGGAAACCATCTGCCTGGAACCTGGAATTGGGCGCGGCTGTTCTGGAAAATCTGGAACTGGCTGTGGGATACGGGGGATCTGATGACGGCGGTGATGAATTTTTGCCTGAAAACCAGTATGGGGCCGTAATAAACTGGAAAATTTTTGACAGCACCAATCTCGCACTGGAGTACCTGCGGGCGGAATTTGAAGATAACGGCCAAGAAACAGATACGTACACTGTTCAGCTGGCCGTTGAATTTTAACGATTTTCATATTTAAGAGGAGCTACCTACTATGCGTACAAAAACTATTGCAGCATCCTTTATCGTGGCAGTATTCATGATCCTGGCAGTGAATCCGGCACTGGCCCATTTCGGTGCCATTATCCCGTCAGATGATATAGTTACCCAGGATGATGACAAAACCCTGGATGTGCAGGTCAAGTTCATCCATCCCATGGAAATGCATTATATGGAGATGGCCAAACCCAAACAGTTCGGTGTACTCCACGATGGCAAAAAGACCGATTTGCTCGGCACACTTGCGGCCGCAAAAGGAAAAAGCCCGGACCAGGATCAATCGTTTACCTTTTGGACCACGGACTATCAGATCCGCAGGCCGGGTGACTACACCTTTTATGTTGCACCCGACCCTTACTGGGAGCCGGCTGAGGATCTTTTTATCGTTCACTACACAAAAGTGTGTGTGAATGCATTCGGCCTGGAACAGGGATGGGATCAGCATGTGGGGCTGGAAACTGAAATCATCCCGTTTACACGTCCCTACGGGCTATGGACCGGCAATCTGTTCACCGGCCAGGTGCTGCTCAAAGGCAAACCCGTGCCTTTTGCCGAAGTGGAGATAGAATATTTGAATGAAACCCCGGGAAATATCAATATCGTGCTCCCTCCGGCAGACCCCTACGTGACCCAGGTGGTCAAGGCCGATGTAAACGGTGTGTTCAGCTATGCCATGCCCAAAGCCGGCTGGTGGGGCTTTTCAGCACTGAACGAAGCCGAATGGACACTCACCCATGAAGGTCAGGAAAAAGGCGTGGAGATCGGCGCCGTCTACTGGGTCCGGACAAGGGATATGAAATAAGCGGAGGATAAGATGAAATATGTGAATTGTTTGCTTGTTGTCTTGTTTGTGGTATTGTCAGCATCGGGTCCGGCCCTGGCACACAAGGTGAACCTGTTCGCTTATGCCCAAGGAGGGACCATTTTCACTGAAAGCTATTTTCCTGACGGCAGAGCGGTGGAAGGGGGAAAGGTACTGGTTTATGACAGAAACGACACGCTGCTTCTGGAAGGAGTGACCGATACACAGGGGTTGTTTGATTTTGAAATCCCAGAGGTTGATGATTTGAAAATCGTGATTGATGCAGGTATGGGCCACAAAAACAGTTTCACACTCAAAAAAGCCGAAGTGGAGGCCGGAAAATGACACGCATGCAAAAGGGGCTTACCATAGGGCTGTTGTGCCTTTTTCTGGCGGGGCTGTCCGGTCCCTTGTGGGCCCAGGCCCCGCCGGAAAACAGTACCGGGGAGGTCATCGCTCTTTTGAAAGAACAAAACAGCGCACTCTCCCGTGATCTCAGGCAGATTCAGCGGGAGATAGCTGCGTTACGGGCAGATCTTGACAAACCAGGCGTGAAGGATGTGTTTGCAGGTATCGGCTATATATTCGGGCTGTTCGGTGCGGCCGCTTTTGCTGCATCCCGGCGAAAGGGGTAGATGATGCATATTTCCGACGGGGTGCTTCCCTTGTCTGTCACCCTTGGCGGTTATGCGGTCAGCGCAGGGCTTGCGGCCTGGAGCGCCCGCCGCATTCACAGCCGGGATTTGCCCAAAGTGGCCGTGGTCACATCTGCCTTTTTTGTGGCCTCTCTGGTACACATCCCCTTTGGTCCCACCAGCGCCCACCTGCTGCTGCCCGGCCTTGCCGGGGCCCTGCTGGGACCGGCGGCATTTTTATCCATCGGCCTGGGGCTGCTGCTGCAAAGTATATTGTTTCAGTTTGGCGGAATAACCGCCCTGGGGGCCAATGCAGTTATGATGGGGGTGCCGGCCGTGATCTGCGGATGGTTTTTTCAGCACTTCAAAGGCAGGACTATAGCGCGCCAGGCTGTTACAGGCGGTCTTGCCGGGGCTTTGGGGACCGTTTTGTCCGCCGTTTTTCTGGCAGGCCTTTTGATGACCGGGGGGGAAGATTTTTTCGGGGTTGCCAAAATCGCCCTGATTGCCCATGTGCCGGTGATCGTGATCGAAGGCGTGGTGAGCGGTTTTACCATCGGGTTCCTGGCCCGGGTCAAGCCGGCCCTGCTGCTGCCTGTCAGGTCCTTTCATGACTGATGTGCATCACATACAGGTGCCGCTGTGGTATCTGCCCCTGCTGGTATTGATTCCGGCGGTGGTAGCGGCGGGTGTGGTGCCCTGGCTGAGTCGTCAGGCCAGAGCCCGGGTGGTCCCTGAAAAAGACCCGGACTGGTCCATCCCGCCCCTGACTGACAGCCGCGGGCAGGGGATTTCCCTGATCCACCGCTGGGATGTACGCTGCAAGATCGTGACCATGCTGGCTTACAGTTTTGCCATTGCCTCGCTGAGCCACCTGTCTGCGGCAGTAGCTGCCCTGTGTGTCTCCCTGGTGGTGCTCCTGACGTCAAAGGTGTCTTTTCACAAGGTGATGCTGCGAATTTTTGCCCTGGGTGGTTTTCTGGGAATGCTGGTGGTGGTGATGCCCCTGACAGTGCCGGCAAACCCCGGGGATACCCTGCTGGTTTTCGGGTCCTTGGACTGGCTGGAGGTGAATCTGCGCGGGGTGATTCTGGCAGCCACCATTGCGGCCAAGGCAATGGCCATTGCCCTGTTGATGGAACCGCTGCTGTCCACCGCCCCTCTGCCGGTGACGCTTCACGGGCTTTCCCGGCTCGGGGTGCCGGATATGGCCGGTCAGATGGTGCTGCTCAGTTACCGGTATCTGCATGTGTTCACCCATGAAGCCCGGCGCATGACCGCCGGTATGAAAGCCAGGGGATTTGAAAAAAAAACCAGCCTGGACACCCTGCGGGCTCTGGGCAATTTTCTGGGCATGATCTTTGTCCGCAGTTTTGAACGCACGGAACGGGTGTTTGATGCCATGCAGGCCAGGGGGTACAAAGGCCGTTTTCCCGATCCCGGCCGGCTGCAGATCCAATGGCGGGATATCCTGCTGACCGGTGTATGGATTGCCGCTGGCACCGCCCTTGTCTGGTTTGACTGGGTGAAAGGGTAAAGGGAACCATTTATGGGAGATATGCCACTTTTCTGCGTGCAGGGGCTGGGATATACCTATCCCGACGGTATACCGGCTTTGTCCTGCGTGGACCTGGAGATCTTTTCAGGGGACCGCACCGCCCTGGTGGGGCCGAACGGCTCCGGCAAGACCACGTTGATCAAACTGCTGAGCGGGCTGCTGGCGCCAAAACAGGGGCATATCCTTTACAAGGGCAGGCCGTTGACAAAAAATCACCTGGAGGAGAGCCGGCTGACCATGGGGGTGCTGTTCCAGGATCCGGACGACCAGCTGTTCAGCCACACCGTCATCGATGATGCGGCCTTTGGCCCCAGAAACCAGGGAAAATCCCGGGAGGCCGCGGTTCAGTGTGCCAGACAGGCCCTGCATCAGGTCAATCTGGAACATCTGGCCTTTAAGGAACCCCACAACCTGAGTTACGGCCAGAAAAAACGCGCCGCCCTTGCCGGTATCCTTGCCATGCAGCCGCAGGTGCTGATACTGGACGAACCCACGGCCAACCTGGACCCGGGGCAGGAGGCGGTCTTCCTGGACCTGCTCAAGGCATTTGACGGGACCCTGATCTGTATTTCCCACGACCTGATTTTCCTGTACGAGCTGTGTGAAAAAGCGGTGGTGCTGCATCACGGCAGCATTCACCACAACTACACCATGCGCGAACTGGTTTCCCGGCGCAGCGCGCTGCGGGACCACGGCCTGGATTTTTCCTTCCGCATGGCCATCCCGGCCAATGGTGTTCCTGTCCATGAAGAAAATGGAAAAAACGGTAAAGAAAACCTGTCAGATGCATCTGTGAAAAACCCGGGTCACCCATCCGGGCATTCCCCCCTGGTCCGCCTGGAAAAATACGGGTATGTCTACCCGGACGGCACCCCCGGGCTCCAGGACTTTTCCCTGGATATCCATGAAGGGGAAAAGACAGCCATTGTGGGGGAGAACGGGGCAGGCAAATCCACCCTGCTGGCATGCCTGTGCGGACTGCGCCAGGGCCGGGGTTCCTTGTATTTCAAGGGAACTCAGGTGACCCGGAAGCGGTATAAAGATCTGTGGCGCAGGGCAGGCCTGGTTTTTCAGGATTGTGCCGACCAGCTGTTCTGTGCCAGTGTACAAGAAGAGATGCTGTTCGGCCTGCGCCGGCTGGGACTTTCAACGGATGAGTGCCGGCACCGGGCTGCTGATGCCCTGGCCCGGGTGGGGCTGGCAGGCTTTGAAAACCGGGTGCCCCTGCACCTGTCCGGCGGAGAGCGCAAACGCCTGGCCTTAGGCTGTGTGCTTGCCATGGACCCGGACCTGCTCATCCTGGATGAACCCACGGCCGGGCTGGATCCCCGGGGAGAAGAACAGCTCATGGCCATCCTGGAAACCTTTGACAAAACCCTGCTGCTGGTGAGCCATGATATGTTTTTTATTGAAAAACTGACCCAGCGCACCCTGGTGATGCACCAGGGCCGGGTCATAAGGGACTTGCCCACCACTGATTTCATGCAGGATGACAAACTGTGCAGCCTCAACGGGCTCTCTTTTTCCTTTCGGCAGCGCACCTTCACCGCCATCCGGAAACTGCAGCATGAACATGAGCACCGCCACCCCCACCTGCATATCCATGAACACACCCACCGCCATGGCCAAACCGTGCACACCCACCCCCATGAGCACCTGCACGAGCACCCCCACCGGTTTGTGCACACCCATCCCGGGGGAGAGAAAACCCATGACCATGCCCGGCGCCTGATACATGACCATTCCCATCCCGGCCATGATGCCGAACCCCACGACCATTCCCATGACAGATTGCCCCGGAGCGCGGAGCGGATCACGTGATACCAATCAATCTCAATCGGGGTCGGACCCCGATAACTTTATGTTTTTACAAAAGATGTCGCTTTGAACGTGGACTGAAAGT
>JAIPDY010000196.1 GCA_021737445.1 Desulfotignum sp. | reverse complement strand
CGCCCGGCCGGATATCCTCTTTCCGGTTGGAGATATAGATATGGCTGACCTCCGTGGACCCGATGCCGTCCAGGATATCCACGTTGAACCGTTCTTTCCACCGGTTAAGGATATGGGCCGGCAGGGCTTCGCCGGCCGACGTGCACAGCCGGACCCCGTTCATGCTGCCATCTTCATGGGCCAGCATGGCCCCGTACAGGGTGGGAACCCCGAAATACAGGGTGGGTTTGTGCCGGGCAATGGTATCGAACACAGACTGCGGGGTCGGCCGGTCCGGCATCAGCACGGTGGTGGCCCCCGCGCTGAAGGGAAAATAGAGGCTGTTGCCCAGGCCATAGGCAAAAAACATCTTGGCTGCGGAAAAACACACATCATCTTCCCTGATTTTAAGCACCTGCCTGCCATAGGTCTCCACACAAAACAGCATGTCATGCTGCAGGTGCACCGTGCCCTTGGGCTTGCCTGTGGATCCGGAACTGTACAGCCAGAAACAGGGATCATCAGGTCCTGTGGGTGCCGGCGCAAGGATATCGGGCTGACCCTGGACAAACGCTTCATAGGTAACGGTATCCTTTTTTTCGCCCCGGCTGTTCACCACAACGACTTTTTCCAGGAACATAAGATCTGATGTGATCTGTTCAATACCGGCATACAACGATTCATCCACCAGCAGCACCCTGGCCCGGCTGTCATTGAGAAAATACAGATAATCCTTGGGCCGCATCAAGGTGTTCAGACAGATGGGCACGGCCCCCATCTTGATGGCTCCAAGGAACGCCGCAGGATACAGTTCCATGTCCAGCATCAGCAGCGCCACCCGGTTCTCGATGCGGATGCCGGAGGATAAAAGGGCGTTGCCGAACCGGTTGGCTTCTTTTGTGAGTTCCCCATAGGTCATCTGACGGTCTTGGCACACCACGGCGATTTTGTCTTCTCTGCCTTCACGGATATGGCGGTCCAGAAAATAATCGGCTGCATTAAATTGTTCCTGTTCAAGCATCTCCAGTTTCATCTTTGATGTCCTCCTGATATAATTATTTTTCCAAAACGGGGTGAAAAAAGAGTCCCAGGCTTTTTTCCTCTGTTTTGCCGGGTGTGGTCAGCCATGTAAGCGCTGCATCATGTAAGAGCAATTCATGTGCCATGATTACAATATGGCTGCATTATGGCTGAAAAACCCCGCAGAAAAAGGGGGTTGCCCAAAACACAACAGACAGAGGATACGTTGGATTTACTGAAAAACCGGAAAGAAACGTTGCAGACTAGAAAGTTTGTTTCATTCAGAGGCCGGGGATAAATTGTATTTGCGGATCTTTTTTCGCAGGGTGGGCAAAGACACCTTCAAAATCCGGGAGGCCCGGGTCTTGTTCCACTGAACAGAGGCCAGCACCGCCGCGATATGGCGTTTTTCCACCTGGGCCAGTGACTGGGATGCCGGATACCGGCCCACCCTTGGGGCGGTACCGGACAGCAGCGCATCCAGGGTTTCCAGAAAAATCACATTTCCCCGGGACCGGATGGCTGCGGAAATGATCACGTTTTCAAGCTCCCTGACATTCCCGGTCCAGGGATGGGACCTGAGCCGTTCAATGCAGCCGTCCTGGAGCTGCATGGGTTTTACGCCCAGGTCATGGGCACATTTGGCGATAAAATGGTCCACCAGCACCGGAATATCCGACAACCGGTCCTTTAACGGCGGCAGGGCAATGGTGACCACCTTGAGGCGGTAGTACAGATCGGCCCGGAAAGTTTTTTTTCTGACCATCCGGGCCAGGTCCTGGTTGGTGGCAGCGATGATCCGGCACCGGGAGGTCAGATTCCGGCTGCCCCCCACCCGCATGTATTCTTTTCTTTCCAGAAACCCCAGAAGCTTGGCCTGGAGATTCAGCGGCAGCTCTCCCACCTCATCCAGAAAAAGGGTGCCCGCTTGTGCCAGCTCGATCCGGCCCGGACGCTGGGTCACAGCTCCGGTGAACGCCCCCTTTTCATGGCCGAACAACTCACTTTCCAAAAGGGTGTCCACCACGGCGGAACAGTCAAAGGTGATAAACGGCTTGTCGCAGTCCGGGCTGCTCAAATGGATCCGCCGGCCCACCAGCTCCTTGCCGGTACCGGTATCGCCGGTAATCAGGGCTGTGGCCCGGTTCTGGCACAGCATGCCGATCATCTTGAACACATCTTTCATGGCCCGGCTTCTGCCCACAATCACACCCCGGTCAAACCCGGTCCGGCCCTCCCCGGGCGGACCCGGATGCTTCTGATCTTCTTTCAGGCTTTCAATGGCCTGAATCACGGTGTTATCCAGCTCCACGGCATCCAAAGGTTTGTGGATGTAGTCATAGGCCCCCTGCTTCATGGCCTCGATGGTGGTTTCCATGTCCTGGAACGCCGTGATCATGATAACCTTTACCAGGGGGTTGACTGCCTTCATCTGCTTTAGGGCATCCAGGCCCGATCCGTCGGTGAGCCGTATATCCAGGATCACCACCTGGGGATCGGTTTTTTCAAACACTGCCATGGCCTGTTTCACCGTGGCAGCCGTATGAACGGTGTGCCCTTTTTCCGCCATGAACATGGAAATGGATTCCAGGATGGTGGATTCATCATCCACAACAAGCAGGTCAGCCACGGGTTCCTCCAATGGGCAGCAGCACCGCAAACGCCGTGCTGCCGGTTTCGGGTGTCACCACCTGCACATGGCCCTTGTGGGCCGCCACGATCTGTTTGACATTGGCCAGCCCCAGCCCGGTGCCCATGGCCTTTGTGGTATAGAACGGTTCAAAGATATGGGGGATCAAATCCGGTGGGATGCCTTTGCCGTTGTCTGCCACCTGGATGGCGGCAAAACCTATTCCCTCCATGGTGCGGATACCGGTGGTAACAGTGACCTTTCCCCCTGCTTCAACCGAATCCAGTGCATTGAGCAGCAGATTGATCACCACCTGTTCGATTTTTGCCTTGTCCCCCATGATAAAAGGAAGGGAGGACTCCGTTGCAACATGACATCCCGCCTCAATTTTGCGAAATTTCACATCCAGCAGAGAAACGCAGAAATCCACCACCGCATTGAGATCCACTTCACCAGGGGTCAGGGAAATGGGTTTTGCAAAATCCAGCAGCTGCTGCAGAATGGTTTCCAGTCGCTGAATCTCGGTCTGGGTGATCTGAAGCCGCTTTTGGTCATTGCCGGTGAAGGGGTTGTTCTGGCCCAGGATCTGCAGGTTCATCTTGATGGAGGATAAAGGATTGCGGATCTCATGGGACAAGGATGCCGTGATCTGGCCGATATAGGCCATACGCTCCATCCGGCGGCTCTTTTTCTCCATTTTTACCCGCCGGGTGATATCCCGGACAATGCACAGGGTGTAGTGCCGGCCTTCGAAAAAGGATGGCCGGAGCCCCATTTCCGTAGGCAGGGCACTGCCATTTCTTGTCAGACGCCGGTATTCAAACACCGCTGACGCGGCGTTGCCGGAACTGTTCCGGGTGACGACCTGCCGGACCGCCTCCCGGTCTTTTTTGTGGACAAAATGCAAAAACGGGGTCATCAGGATCTGTTTTGATTTGTCAATCCCGTGCATCTGGCAGAAGGCCGGGTTCACAAACACGATGGTTTCTCCCTCCAGCACCAGATATCCGTCGCTGATCTCTTCCACCAGGGTTTTGTATTTGTGCTCAGATTCCTTCAACTGCACGGTTCGGGCCGCCACATCCCGCTCAAGCCGGTCTGCATATTCCTTGAGACAGGTTTCATGCATTTTCTGGAAATGGTTGGAAAACCGGTGAATGGTATAGGCCAGGCAGGTGTTCACCTGTTCGATGTTGCGGCTCAGAAAGGATCTGGAAGATTCATCCACCAGAACCGGCACAATGATCTGCCTGAACAGCTCAAAGGCTTTCTGGACATCATCAAGAGGGAATCCCGATTCCAGGCGGACCTTTGTGATCTCATTGATGAACCGGTTGACGGCGGTGTAATCATTGTCCGCCAAAACCTGTGCAAATGCGTCATAGGCCCGTGCAGTGGTCACGGCCAGTTCATCCGGATCTCTTCTGGTATAGTGGTCAGAGACCTCTTTGCGCAGGCGGTCCCGCCATTCACGGATGATCCGGTCCCGGTGGCGGTGCAGCAGTGTCTTAAAACTGAACCCGGCCTGCACCTCATCCGCCCGGGCCACCGGTATTGGTGCATCTTTTCCCATGGCATCGCTTTTTTGGGGTTAAAAAATTCAGCTGTACCTACATTACAGATTCAGGGAGCGTTCGTCAAACGTTTCAACCCAACCGCGCAAGGCAATCCCATCTACACCTGACATATTGACCAAGCCCCCTGTGGGTGTCTTGTGACCAGACTGTCAGATGACAATCCCGGGCCGGGCGCAAGGCACCCGCAGGGACGGGCTTCGGTCACCCGAACAGGATCTGGCTACCTGCAATTGCCCTGTTCACAGGATTCACCGATTTTCAGCACCTCTCTGGCATATCTGATGCTTTTTTTACAGGCAGCCATCTCTTTTTCCCGGGCAATTTCCAGAGGATCATCCCCCATGTCCCACTCGATCTCAAAGGTGATGCGGTCTGTGGGGGACTGGTCGCAGATGATCTGACAGGTTTTGAAACAGTCAATATCGCCGTCCCCCAGGGCCACGCCGTGGAACCGGATGCCGAACTGGTCCCGGGTCAGCTTGTGGTCGCAGAAATGGTTGCAGAATGCATAAGGTGCCAGTTTTTTTACGGCATCCTCGGGATTTTCCAGCACCCCCATGGAATTTACCGTGTCCACACAGGCCCCCACCAGAGGATGGTTCACCTGCTGGATCACCCAGAGGATCTCATCGGCAAAGGTTTCAGTATGATTTTCCACAGCCAGCCGGATCCCGGTTTTTTCCAGCAGGGGCAGGATCGCCGTGATCTCATCATGCACATCGCACAGCTGGTGCATGACCTGGGGATGAAAACAGGAGCCGTAGAGGGGGCGGGGACGTCTGATATCCAGGCTCAGCTTGGCCAGGTCCGCCCCGATCCTGCGGGTGATATCAATGCCTTTTTCCAGTGAGTCCGTGAGCCGCGGGTCAAACTCCTCATCCCTGGAAAAATTATATTCCAGGTACAGGTTGTGGTCCTCGGCCGCTTTTTTCACCGCTGCCAGCCGGGCATCGTCTTTGGTCTCCAGATCGCAGCCGGTGATATGCAGCCCGTCCAGCCCCCAGTCAACCGCCATGTCCATGAGCTGGAACAGATCGATTTTTTTGGGTCTGGGATCGGCCTGGATCCCCCAGTTCTGACCCAGGCCCCAGAGATGCAGGGTATAGGTGTGAAGTCCCAGTTTCATTTTTCTTTCCATGGCATGCCTCCTGCTGAATTTTATTTCTAAGATGTCAACCCCGGTCGCAACTGACTGAGCAATTTCCATTAGGAGATTTGTTTAGCAATGTTCATGCCAACCAATGATCCTGCCTCTGTACTGATATGATTCTGCTTTATTTTCAAAAGATTGTATTCATACAGACCACAAAGGGCCTGGCCGGGACAGATCAAATAATTTTTATTTTCCATGGCCCTGTATCAAAATTATTGGATTTTTTACACTTGCCAATCCCCGGCAAAAACGGTACAAATTTTTAAAAAAGGGCGATCAAAACCACCTGCCACTGGATGCCGCACAAGCTGATCATCAAACCGCTCCCAAAACACTGACTGCCCGGCTCAACCGCATTCAGATTCAACTTTATCCAAAGGAGACAAAATGACCGGGGGGCAAATTCAAAAAAATATCCAGCACCCGGCAATGGAGAACCGTGTTGAATCCTGGACATTTCTGACCCGGGCCCAGGCCATAGATGCCATTGCCATCGATTTTCAGGCATACGGCCCGCAACCGGATCTTTTCAGGTGTGTGGCACCACTGATCCTTGGAAACCGGTGCAACGTCAGACACCCAAATAAACATGCCGGGGTATGGATATTACAGGGGAACGCTTTTTACCCGGTGGCAGACCAGGATCTGGGTTTTTATCTGATCCATGTGCTGGAAACCGCCACACCTGATCTGGAAACCCTGGCAGAGATCTGCGCTCTGGTTTTCCAGACCCGGACCTGTGCCGGATACGATAAAACAAAAAATATATCCGGCATCTGGATTCTTTCCCAGATGGATACATTTGTCTGCCGCCAGTGCGGGAAGTGCTGCCGGACCCTTGCCTATGAAACCGGCTGCACCCGGACCGATTATAGCCGCTGGCAGGATCTGGACCGCCAGGATATCCTGGCCTGGGTCTGCAAAGAAACCGAAAACAGCAAAACCGGTCCATACCGAATCTGGGTAAACCCTGATACCGGGAAAACAGCCCGAACCTGCCCCTGGCTTGCCCCCTGCC
>JAIPDY010000195.1 GCA_021737445.1 Desulfotignum sp. | reverse complement strand
TGATTGTCATATGCAGGCGGTATTTCATGGGTTTGTTTCTGGTTCATTGTCCAGGGTTTTTATGGGAACAATCTGTTTCATTATGCCTTTCCCGGCAGGGTGTGGCTCATCACTGCGGTTTCTATGTGATAAAACCGGGCCAGATTTGCCTCTGTCAATGCATCAGAAGGCCTGCCAGCGGGATATACTGTCCGGTTTCCCATGAAATTGACGGAAACTGGAATGCCGGCATTTTCAAAATAAAAGGCATGGTTGGGAAAATGGGTGGCCATGACCAGGGTCAGGTGCCGCTCTCTGACCAGGCGGACCAGGGTCTCCAGCACCATGAGTTCATGCCTGAAATCCAGGTGGGATGTGGGCTCATCCATTATTATGACCGGGGTATCCTGGATCAGGGCCCGCATGATCATCACCAGCTGGGTTTCGCCGCCGCTCAGAAGGGTGTAGTCCCGGTGCATGAGATGGGACAGGCCGAACATATCCAGGATTTTTTTTGCCTTGTCAATGTCAAGCCTGCCCGGTGCCCCGTAAAACGGCGTATAGGGGGTTCTGCCCATCAGCAGCAGATCCAGAACGGAAAAAGCAAAATGCCGGTCATGCCGCTGGGGGACATATGCCATAACCTGTGCGGTTGCCCGGGGGGAACGCCCGGTCCAGGGCCGGCCCTTCAATAAGATACGGCCGCGGTCCAGCCGAAGGATGCCCAGCACACAGTCTATCAGGGTGGTTTTTCCGCAGCCGTTGGGCCCCAGCAGGCAGAAAATTTCTCCTTTTGCAATCTGCAGGTTCACCTGTTTGAAAATCAGGGTCTGTCCAAAGGAAAACGCCCCATCCCTTATTTCGACAAGGGTGTTGTTTTTATCGGTTCTCCCTACCATTCCCGGCCCTTTGTCTTTCTGAGCAGGTAAATAAAAAACGGGCCTCCCAGAAGTGAGGTCAAAATCCCCAGGGGCATTTCACTGGTGCTCATCAGACGGCTGAGATCATCCACCAGGATCAGGAATGCCGCCCCCATGCAGAATGCCACCGGTATCAGATCCCGGTTGTTGTTTCCCATCAGCATCCTTCCCATGTGGGGAACCACCAGTCCCACCCATCCGATGACACCGCTGACACAAACGGCACCGGCGGTTGCCAGGGTGGCGCAGACGATGATGAATATCCGGTTGGCATGGACATTGAGGCCCAGGGAATGGGCTTCCCTGTCACCCATGGCCAGCACATTCAACCGCCAGCGGATGATCATCAGGCCCATGGATCCGGCGGCCATGGGGATACCGGCGGTGAGAATCTGATCATATGCCGCCCGGGACAGACTTCCCATGAGCCAGAACACAATGGCCGGCAGATCGTCATAGGGATCAGCCAGATACTTGAGCAAAGATACCAGCGCGGAAAAAATCGATCCCACAATCACTCCGCCCAGCACCAGGGTGATGGCATGGGTGGAGGCGGTGAACCGGCCGATAAAAAAACACAACAGCACCGCCAGCAGCCCGAACCCGAATGCAAAGGGATACACATACACATACCGGTCACACAGAATCAGGGCCAGGGCTGCCCCGAATCCTGCGCCGGAACTGACCCCCAGCATCCCGGAACTGACCAGGGGATTGCGGAACAATCCCTGAAAAGCGGCCCCGCTCACCGCCAGACTGCCCCCCACCAGCGCACCCAGAAGGATACGGGGTAACCGGACATGCACGATTACACTGAAATGGATGGGATCCACCTCCCTGCCGGTAATTACGTCGGCTGCAAGGGCGGCAATCTCCTGAACCGATATGGGGTACCGGCCCAGGAAAATGGAAAAAACGGCCAGCAACAGCGGAAAAACGGCAATCAGCACAAACAAGCCTGTTCGAAGCCCGGGAAGGGATTTCAATATTGTTTTGCTTCCTTTTTGGTTATGGTCCGAAAAACAATGCCGGGACGTGCATCCGCTTCACAGGGTGCCACCACAATCACCTGTTTGTGGTCCAGGCGCACGGTTTTTGTTTTTTCCGAACCCATCATCACCCGGGTATCCGGGGACAGCACCTCTCCGGTCACGGTGACCAGCTGATCCACGAACGGATACGCACACAGGGCCTGCACGCTGACAATATCCCCGGGCCGGCCCAGGTGGTACCACCCCCTGTACCGGCCGTCATTGCCTGAAAGCCGCAGCCCGATACCGGCCAGCGCCCCCACCACACCCTGGCCGGTGCCGCCGTGTTCCGATAAATGGACACCGGTTTTTGCGGCCAGACCATAGGCATCGGATTTGGTCAGCACCTGCTGTTTGGCGGCTTTGCCGAACGCCATTAGACGGTTGCCGTCCAAAGGCCGGGATAATTGCGCCACACACAGGCCGGGGTCAGATCCTTTCTCCGACCGGGTTTCCAGAAACTTTTTGAACAGCGCCATCACCCCATCAATGGTTCCCTGTACCAGGGTCATTTCAAACCCCATGACGGAATTATGGGAGGTATAGGGAATATCCTTGTGTACAAACAGCTGATGCCGGCTGATGGCCGTGGTAACAGCCAGTTTCTTTGCCGCCAGCATGTTGCACAGATCTTCCACCAGCCATCCAGTACCCCGTGTGCCGGGCATGTCCGTGTCATCAATGCAGACCATGTAATTCATTCATCTTTCTCCATCAAAATTTCATCCTGAGTCCGGCATATCCGGTCCGCCCCGCCTGGGGAAGGCCATAGGATTCTTCATAGTTTTCATCGGTGAGGTTGTCCACCCCGACATACACATATACCGTGTTTTTATATACCCTTTGCTCCAGTTTGATATTGACCAGGGTATAGTCCTTGAGTTTGCCTTTTTCAAAGGTATCAGAATAATAATACTGGTCAGCTGTGTGCAGAATGTCTGCATGGGCTGTCAGGCCGAAATCCCATGTATACCCCACATCCAGCGTGTATTTATGCTCCGGCCGGTACTGCAGTTCATCTCTTTGTGCGCCCGGGGATTCATCTTCGGTATCCAGAAAGGAATATCCCAGGCCGATGGTGCCGGTGGCAAGAAAGGGTTTGAACAGGTAAATTTCAAATCCTTTGAAATCATAAGACTCATAATTTTCATACAGGTCACTGGCATCATTTTTTTCAATGTACTGGGACACTTCGCTTTTAAACACCGCCAGATCCAGGGTCATGTCCTGAAACAGTCGCTGGGTGACGCCGGCTTCATAATTTTTGGATTCCTCAGGAACCAGATCTGCATTGCCGGACTTTGGATCATACAGCTGTTTGATGTCCGGAAACCGGACCTTTCTGGCATAGGAAGCCCGCACCGTGGTGCTGTCGGTGACCTCATAGCTCAAGCCGCCCATATAGCTTCCCTTGTCCACATCACTGCCCGCATCTTTGGCCTGCCAATGGTGGCTGTAACCGGCAAGAATCTCAAGTCTGGAAAACAGCTGCACATTGTATTCCAACGCCGCTGAATACATGTCCAGGCCGTGATCGAAATAATAATAAGTCGGGGATTGGTTGTCCTTGTCAACATTCAGAAGGTCGGAGGTATAATCACTGGCCTCAGTGGACAGCGAAACAACCGCCCTGCCGTATGTGTCAAAGTCAACACCGGTCTGGAAGGTGGCACCTTTTATCTGTGTTTCATCATCGCTGGTAAAGGTGTTTTTCTTTGTCATGGTGCTGTAAGTGTCATCATCATACCGGGCATTCTCCTGTTCGCCGGTGTTGACAAACACCCAACCCCTGAAATCAAACATACCTTTCGGGTCATATCCCATGGACACCTGTCCGGAAAGGGTATCAAAATCTTCGGTCCGATCATATTTGGGTTTTTTATAAAACGGGTCCTTTTTGTCATCCAGGGTGGTGGGCGGGTTGCCGTACTCGCCCGTGGTTTTTTCCACTGTGATACCGAGTTCCATGTCATCATTGATCTGATACACCAGATTGCCGAACAGGCTCAGTCTCTGGTTGTCACTGTTTTCTCTGGTATTGCCGTTTTCCATGGTGGTGGGATCAAAATTATCGGACAGATGGAACCCGTCGGAATCATGGTTGTTGATCCCGGCAAAAAAACTGACCCTGTCCTTTCCCCCTGCCATGTTGAGCTTGGTGTAATGGTTGCCGTGCTCATCCATCTCACCTGACACATCACCGCCAAACCCTTTGGTGCCCTGCTTGGTTATGATATTGATGACCCCGGCAAGTCCTCCCTGGCCGTAAAGCACGGAATGACCGCCGTGGGACACCTTGATTTTTGCAATGTTTTCAGTGGAAATCATGTTGGGATCAAACTGGCTGTCATAAGTGGAATTGATGGGAATGCCGTTGAGCAGCAGGATGGTGTGCCGGCTTCGAAAGCCCCGGATGTTGACCCTGGGAATCCCTTGTCCTCCCCTGCGGATATCAACCCCGGGCAGCAGTTCCAGGGCTTTTGCCAGGGTCAGGGCATGCCTTTTTTCAATGTCTTCAGCCGTAATCTCCACGGTTTTAACGGGCCCATCCTTTGGGCTGTCTGCTGAAACAACCACCTCCCCGAGGGAGTAGACCGTTGTTGTCTTGGGCTTTGTTTGTTCCGCTGCCGCTGTCACAGCAAGGGACAACCCCGGACATACCCATAAAACCGCACAAACCAGATACAATACTTTGTGTTTCATTTTCCTTCCTTTTTTCATTTCACTGCGTTCCCTTTGTTGGTCTCAAATTTGGTCACAATATAGCTATTACAGTCAAAAATCAATGAAAAAAGTTATTAAATGTTATTTCAAGTCATTTATACAAAATATTTTTCAATTTGTTGACAAGAATAACCAAAAACTATATTTCATTGGATGTCTGGAACCCCATAACCCAAAAGATGTGCTGTATGAAACCAAACAAACTCATCTGCCTGTGCATCACCATGGCAGCCTGCTGGCTGGGTCCGTGGCCGGCCATGGCCGAAAAACGGGTGGAAAATGATATGAACAGGGACGGCATAAATGATCAGGTGGTGATCTATGACAATGCCGGCACAATTATGCGGGTTGAAGTGGACCATGACCAGGACGGGTTTTTTGAAAAACACCAGCTGTATGACAAGGGCACACTTGTCAAAATTATGCGCGATACAACCAAGGACCGCAAATGGGACTGCATTGATTTTTTTGACCGGGAAAAACGATTCCGCCAGGAAAGGTACGGCCCGGAGGAAAAACTGACCCAGATCTCTTTGTTTGATGCACAGGAACAGATACAAAAAATCCAAAAGGACTCCACCGGGGACCGGCAGTTTGATACAATTTTTTATTTTAAAAATGGCACCCTTGCCTCCTCCACAAAAGATACCAGCGCCGATGGCACAGCCAATGTCCGGACCTTCTATGAAAACCAGCTGCCCGTCAGACAGGAAATTGATGACAATGGCGACGGCACACTGGACCGGCTCCTGTTTTTTGACAGTAAGAGACAGATCGAAAAACTGATGAAAGAACCTTTTGGTAAAAATAAATTTCAGACCACCCTTTATTTTACCGACGGCAAAATCAAAACCCGGCACCGGGATATGAACAAAGACGGCAAAGCAGATGATATCACCTGGTTTAAAAACGACCTGCCGGTTGAACAGAAGCAGGATACCAGTTTTGACGGAAACTTTGATGTCAAGACCTGGTTTGTCAACGGCACGGTCAATTCCCGGGAAAAAGACACAGATTTTGACGGCACACCTGATTTTTTTGCTGATTTCGACGACACCGGCCAGGTGAACCGGACCCGGGAAGACACCAACGGGAACGGACACATCGACCGGATCAGACATTACCGGTCCGGCTCACTTTACAAGGTGGATCACGACCATGACGGGGATGGTTTTTTTGAAACCATGTCTTTGATGGAAAACAACCGGATTGTAAAAAACCTGATCGACAAAAACCGGGACAGCACCCCGGATGTTCAGGTATTTTTCAATAACAACCTGCAAAAGGAACGCCTGATCAGCGACACCGATTTTGACGGACAGCCGGACACCTGGCAGTACTATACCGATGACACACTTTCTCGGGTGGAAAAGGATGAAAACACGGACGGCAAAGTGGATTTGAAGGTGGTTTATGAAAACGGCCAGAAAATCCTCCTGGTGCGCGACACCGGTTTTGACGGATATTTTGACACCACCCAGAAATATGATGATCCAAAATGGACCATGATTGTATCACAGGATCTCAACAAGGATGAAATGACTGATATCCGATCCTTTTTCAAAGACAGCACCCTGCGGTGCAAGGAGATGGATGAAAATCTGGACGGCTTCATGGATGTTGTTGAGATCTATGATGAAAACGGAAACCTGGCGACTCTGGTGGAATATCGGCAGGGAAAACCCTGGCTGACCTGGTATTATGCACCCGGAGAGATCCTCGTGAG
>JAIPDY010000194.1 GCA_021737445.1 Desulfotignum sp. | reverse complement strand
ACCGGGCTTTTCATTATTATCTTATCCACTGCATTCAATGCTTGATGACAATTGCGTTTTGGTCTGAAACCGTATGATACATCAAGAAAATCAACCTCAAAAATAGCCTGCAAAATTTTTGTGATTCCCATCTGTACTATTTTGTCTTCAACAGACGGTATACCCAGGGGACGTTTCTTACCATTTGCCTTGGGTATCAACACTCTTTTAACTGGCTTGGGTCGATAGCTGAATGTTTTCATTCTTGCTACCAGGTCTTCAATATTCTTACCCAGATTCTTTTCATACGCTTCAAGGGTAACACCGTCGACTCCTGATGCCTTCCCCTTCTTCAATTCCCAGAAGCACTCCTGCAGATTGGCTTCATTCAGCAGATAGATCAAATTATTGAATTTGCATTTCCTGTCTGTTACAGCCATCTTTGTTATAAGGTTCAGTTTTGTTTGCATGTATCCTCCAACTCGATGATCGGTACATGTTTCCTTTCGCCTTTACATACTAACGCTAATCCCTTCGAGTGGATCATATCCTCACAAGGCATTACCCCTGCTACTCCTCTACTATGAATTAGTCCGACTCCCGTACAATCATCCCTGAATCCTCTCCTCTTCAGATTGTTTCCAGGTATCTGCTTGCGCAGAAACTGCACGGGTCTCCCAGGTTCCGATAATTTCCTTTCTGTACCATACCACGGCCTCAGACTCCGGAAGAGCAAACCACGCTTCGCCCTAACAGCGTAGCTTGTACTGCCTTCCGGCTTATGGAAACCGTCGGCCTCTTCAATGTTGAATATTTCGGAGCTCAATACCTTCACTTGCGTTGCGGTCTGATACATCCCTGCAGGTGGCTTCATTTGTTTGGTTACCGCCACAAATGCACCCTTGGTGATAGCCCGGTGGCTAACCTTTGACTATGTCGGACTTTAACCGACAAGAAATTACCAGCTTTGCCTGGCGCACCCATAAAAAAATTCTCCTCAATTTTTCATAATTATTCTCAGGGAAGTGGGGTGGTTGTGTATGCCACGCCGGCTTCTTCAGATCCATAAAGGGCAAGTTCCCGGTTTGCTTCAATATCAGCCACCCAATTGGGATTCAGCAGCATGGATTTACCCGACAGCACCAAATCCGCATCTGCCAGCGCATCTTCTGCACTTTTCCGGTCATAAATTTTACCGCAGATCAGCAAGGGCAGGTCTGTTGCATCCCGGGTGATCTGTGCCATGGTCCGGCCAGTATCAAACGCACCCAAGCGAAAATCATAGGTTGACACGGAAATGGCATCAATGGGTTCCTGTGAAAACAATCGGACCATTTTTTGCCATTCTGATGCATCTGAAAACAAGGAAACATCCATATCAGCAATGCCCCAGTTGGAAATGCGTACCAAAAGAAGGCGGTCTTCCGGTATAACCGGCCGTACCGCCTGGATCACCTCGTGTATGAACCGGTACCGGTTTTCCATGGACCCGCCGTAAGCATCGGTTCTCCGGTTGGCGTAGGTGGACAGAAACTGGCTGAGCAGATACCCGTGGGCACAATGCAGCTCCAGGCCGTCAAACCCTGCTGCCATGACCCCTTTGGCGGTTTCCACAAACCCGTTGACCACATGGTCCATATCAAACCGGCTCATCTGCTCCGGCACAGGATAGGGTGCACCGGTCATGGGATTTTCCTGCATCGGCGCCACCGGACTGGGGGCAATTACCCGGTTGGCCGGATTGATCCCCTCATAGGCCATACGTCCGCAGTGAAACACCTGGCACACAGACACAGCCCCATGACTGCGGATTTTTTCTGTCACATTTTTCCAGGCATCCACCTGGTTCTGGTTCAATATTCTGGCCTGGCCTGGATAGCCCTGGGCACTTTCATAATCGGTCACAATGGCTTCGGTGTAAACCATGCCGGCCCCGTTTTTTGCCCGGGTGATTAAAAACTGCAGCACATCCTCTCTGGGGATACTGTCTCCGGATGCCGACATCCGGGTCATGGGTGCCACACCGATGCGGTTTTTACAGGTAATCTCTTTGATGGTAAAGGGTGAAAAAAGCAAAGATGTCATTTTGATCTCCCTGGTTAAAGGTGGAAACCAACGTTCTTTGGGATAATCTAAGCCTGATTTCTGGTCATGTCAATGTGGGCGATGCCATCTTCCAGATAGGGGGCGGACACCGGTACAAACCCGTGGCAGCGGTAAAAATCCTTCAGATAGGTCTGGGCCCCGATGGTGATGTCCCTTGCCGGCCAGACCCGGACGGCTTCAGCCAGTATTTTTTTCACCAGCGCATGGCCCAGTCCGGTTTTCCGGTACAGGGGCGCCACCACCACCCGGCCGAAACTGATGTTGGAGAACCGGACACCCGGTGCCAGTATCCTGGCATAGGCAGCCAGGCTGCCGTCCTGTACCCGGCCGGTGAGATGCAGGGTATCTGCCAGCAGATCTTTGCCATCCAGTTCCGGATATGCACAGGCCTGTTCCACCACAAACACATCCACCCGGAGTTTGAGCAGTTCATACAGCTGGTTTGCATCCAGCGCATCAAAACGGCTTACCTGCCATTCAATCTTGTTGTTATCTGTCATGTTTTCATACCCTTTTTTTCTCCTTTCTTTGACTTTGATATCCCATCATCCGGAGAAACGCAAGAGCTGTGCCGGGCGGCTCCGGCGTATCAAAAGACCCGTGCCTGGTTCCTCCACCAGGGGCGGCCTCCTGCCGACCGGTTCAATGCAATTTTACATGCCTTGATCCTGATAAAACAGCTGAAAAGAGATTGACATTACCATCAATGCCTGTGACAATTACGGCCGGTATGTTAAAGGAGAACCACCGTGAAATTTTATGAAAAAGACCGTATGCAGTCCCTGCCTGTAAAGGATGCTGTGGGGAAAATGCTGCTCCATGACATCACCCGGATCGTTCCGGATATGTTTAAAGGGCCGGCCTTCAGAAAAGGCCATGTCATTACAAAAGCAGATGTGGACCAGCTGCTGGATCTGGGCAAGCAGCATGTATATGTGGCATGCCTCAACGGCGAAATCCATGAGAATGATGCTGCGCTTCGCATTGCCAGGGCTGCTGCAGGAAAAAATATTGCACTTTCCTATCCCAAAGAGGGCAAGGTGGGGTTTTCCGCCAGAAACTTTGGCCTGCTTAAAATAGATGTGGAAGGGCTGGAACAGCTTAACAGCATACCGGAGGTCATCTGTGCGACCATGCACACCAACCAGACCGTGGACCCGGGACAGGATCTGGCCGGCACCCGGGTGATCCCGCTGTCCATTGATGAAAATCATGTCATTGCCGCCGAAAAAGTGTGTGAAACATTTTTTCCCATCATTGACATCAAACCCTTTGTCCGGTTGGATGTGGGGCTGGTGGTCACCGGGTCGGAAGTGTTTTCCGGTCGGATCAGGGACGGATTCGGCCCTGTTGTCAAAAAAAAATTTGAAGCCCTGGGCTCCAGGATCATGGATAAAAAGATTGTGTCCGATGACATGGACATGACCGTGGCAGCCATTAAAGATTTTGTGGACAGCGGGGCAAAGTTTGTCGCTGTCACAGGAGGCATGTCTGTGGATCCTGATGACCTGACCCCGGCCGCCATCCGAAAAGCCGGCGGTGAGGTGGTGTTTTACGGGGCACCGGTACTGCCCGGCGCCATGTTTCTGCTGGCTTATATCAAGGATGTGCCGGTGATCGGCCTGCCCGGATGTGTCATGTATTACCGGGCCTCTATTTTCGATCTGGTGGTGCCCCGGCTGCTGGCCGGGGAAACCGTCACCCACAAAGAGATTATCCGCATGGGCCACGGGGGATTCTGCACCGCCTGCAAAACCTGCCGGTATCCCCAATGCAGTTTTGGAAAATAAACATGGAGCTTTCAAACCGGCATATACTGGACTGCCTGGAAAAAGGCGACCCCTTTGCCCTGGCAGCCATCATCAGCCATAAAGGCTCCACCCCCAGGACATCGGGCTCCCGCATGATCGTTCTGCCGGACCGCACCATTTTGGGCACCATCGGCGGCGGACTGATAGAAGCCAAGGTCATGGATACCTGCCTGGAGCTTATTTCCAAAAAAACCTGCCAAATCCGGTCATTTATTCTGAACCAGGAACTGAAAAGCGGCTTGGACATGGTTTGCGGCGGCAGCCTCACTGTTCTCATGGAAACCCTTGTGCCCGAACCTGAACTGATTGCCGTATACCAGGCCCTCGTGGAACTGGAACAGGCCGGCAAAAAAGGGGTTCTGGTTTCCAAAATTTTCGGCACCAGTCAGGGGGATTTCACTATGCAAAAATGCCTGGTGGCATCTGATGCCACGCTGACAGGATCTTGTGTCATCCCCAAACCCCTGCTGGATGAGATCTGTGACAACCGGTTTTCCGGCAGTTTTCCCATCATCCATTCCCATGGCCTGGAAGAATTCATCATCCAGCCCATGGTTCCGGCTGACACCATCTTTATTTTCGGTGCAGGGCATGTGGGGTTTCAACTGGCTAAAATGGCACATCTCACAGGCTTTTCCACGGTGGTGATCGATGACAGGGAGGAATTTGCCAACCTGCAACGCTTTCCCCATGCCCGGTCGGTGCAGGTGGTAACGGATTTTGCCACAGCCTTTGACAGCCTGACCATAGATGACCATTCCTATATCGTCATTCTCACCCGGGGCCACCTCCATGACCAGACGGTTCTGGAAGGGGCCTTGCGCACCCATCCCGCCTATACCGGCATGATCGGCTCCCGGACCAAGCGGGACAAGATCTATGCCAATCTCCAGAAAAAAGGAGTTTCCCCGGATGCACTCAATGCAGTCTATTCGCCCGTGGGCCTGCCCATAGGCGCCCAGACCCCGGCGGAAATCAGCGTCAGCATCCTGGCCCAGATCATCCAGATCAGAGCGACTGCATAGCCAATATCCAAACGCTGCGGTTGTACGTCTCACATCCTTGGCACTTTTTTCTTGACAACCCGGATATATGAATTTATCATATGAACAAGTGTTCAGATGATAAACCCTTACACATGTATCAGGCAAATTCTTGTTATGGAAAAAATATTTGGTATTATATATGACATTCTGGCTTTATCCTGGGACCTTTATCTGGATGTGGCCATTTTCATGCTGTTCGGCTTTTTCATTGCCGGACTTCTGTACCTGTTTTTCAAGGCTGACCAGATCAAGCGCCACCTGGGCACCGGAAAAATCAGGCCGGTGTTTTTGTCCGCCCTTTTCGGCATCCCGTTGCCCCTGTGTTCCTGCGGAGTGGTGCCGGTGGCTGCCAGCCTCAAAAAACAAGGCGCCAACAGCGGGGCTGCCCTTTCTTTCATGATCGCCACCCCGGAATCCGGTGTGGATTCCATCGCTGTTTCCTGGGCCATGCTGGACCCGGTCATGACAATTATCCGCCCGGTGGCTGGGTTTATCACCGCAGTATCCACAGGAATTGCCCAGAATTTTTTCGGCAGTGAAACCCCTGACAAAAAAAAGGCAGCTCTGATAAAAGAACCCGGCGGGTGAGGCTGTGCTGCCGACATCTGTGCAGTTGCGCAGGAAAATATTGAACTGCCGCTTTTGCCGCGTCTGAAAAAAGGCCTGACATACGCATTCGGGGAACTGCTCTCCGACATTGCAAAGCCTTTTATCATCGGCATTCTCATTGCCGGGGCCATCACCTTTTTTTTCCCGGATGACCTGACAGCCCTGGCCAATGAACACACTTTTTTATCCATGCTGGTCATGCTGGCTGCCGGCATTCCCATGTATGTATGCGCCACATCCTCCACCCCAATTGCGGCAGCCCTCATTCTCAAGGGGCTCAATCCCGGAGCGGCCCTGGTGTTTCTGCTGGCGGGCCCGGCCACCAATGCCGCCACCATCAATATTGTGAAAAACATTTTCAACACCCGGGCTTTGGTGATCTATCTGTCCATGATTGCGGTGTGTTCCCTGGCCATGGGATTTTTTGTGGACTGGATATATACATTCATGCACCTTTCACCCACTGCCCTGGTGGGCCAGGCATCAGAAATCATTCCCCGCTCCCTTCAGCTGGCCGGTGCCATGGTTTTGACCATCCTGTTGATGATCAACGGTATAAAGAGATGATCCAGACCCGGTGATGGACAACCAGGAGCATACCCATGCCTTTTGCCTGCCGGCTCGGACATCATTCCAATACCATTTGCCGAAAATGGCAGCGTTGCCAAATTGGGCAAATGCCGATTTATCCGGGGGCTTCACCGTTGCACAGGTGGCTGAAAAATACGGGATGGATGGAAACACGGAAAATAATGCTTTGGGGTATGATAAGATGGGAAAAAGGCAGGGAATTTGGAAAGAAATGGGGTGAGTGTTAAAGAATGATGTCAG
>JAIPDY010000002.1 GCA_021737445.1 Desulfotignum sp. | reverse complement strand
ATGCATGCACCGCATATGTTTTATTGCGTCGCCCTCTTGCATACACTTACAGGCTGAATCGGTTATTTATTTTTATTCCGCCCAAAAATTTCTGTAAACCTGAACAGTTAGAAAATAACATGGCGGCATGAGGTGCCATGGCATTAATATTGCTGATTATATCCGGCAATGTGAATGTAATGAACCGGTTTACAAAAAACTGTATCCACGTTTCAAACTAAATTAATTTTTTATTTGTAACAAACCAAAGGAGGGAAAATGATGGTGAACCGAACCAGGTTTTATCTTGCAACCGCGCTGATGATTGTGGTTTCTTTTGTGGCAGTGGCCATGGCACAGACAGGCGCAGGCCTGACCACGCCGGGCATGTCTGACAAAATGAAAACAGCCATTGCATCAAGTCTTGACGATCCGGAATTTGCCGCAAAAACCAGAGAAGTTATCACACCCGGAGATGAACCGGGATTCTTGGGCATCCCGGGTGCCCCTGACCCCAACCTTATTCTGGGCTTTTTGTGGGCCATCTGGGTGGGCTGGATTTTTTCCACCGTGGGGGCCTTCGGCGGTATCATGGCCGGCGTGGGACATATCACGATTTTCGGTCTGGCCGATTATGCCAAGTCCTTTGGCAAGGGCAACCCGGTGAACAACCTGCTTACCGACTCCATCCGGGTGTCAAACCAGTGGCTGGTGGGAATCAGCGGGTTGATCTCCTCACTGAACTATTACCGCATGGGACGTCTGGTGCTGCCTCTGGGTGTCTGTCTGGCCATCGGGGGCGTTGGCGGTTCCTGGCTGATACCGGAGCTGACCGCCGGTAAAATCTCTCTGAAAGACTATATCGGTATTTTCGGACTGATCGTATTTGTTCTGGGCGGGTTTTTGATTTATGAAATGACCCCACGGGGATCTGCCGGCAAAAAACAGGCCAAGGCAGCGGCCAAGGCTTTTGAAAAAGCAGCCAGAGAAAAAACTGACACCTCGGAGCAGGGCGTTAAAGTCATCGAGGGGTCCTGGACCTTCATGTGGGTGGCTGTGGGTCTGGTGGTGCTGTCCGCTCTGTGGATCAACCTGATTCCCGCAGCCAAATGGGTCGCCTATATTCTGGTGCTTGCGGGCTGGGGTATGGCTTTCAAGATCGGCAATATCCGGTTCACCTTTTACGGACAGGAATTTGCCTTCAAAGCCTATGTGCCAATGCTCGGCGGTATTTTCATCGCAGCCCTGGCATCGTTTCTGGGTATTGGCGGCGGGTTTCTCTATGTACCGTTTCTGACCTCCGTGGCAGGCCTGCCCATGTTCCTGGTGGCCGGCACCTCGGCCCTGGTCGTGCTGATAGGCATGATCGTATCCATATTTTCCTATATGGTGGGAAAAGGCGTGGTAATTGCCTGGGGTTTCATCGGTGTTGAGCTGATCGGTATTTTCATCGGCTCCATGATCGGACCCCGGACCTCCAAATTCATCCCGGAAAAAGTGCTCAAGTGGATCTTTATCATTCTTGCCTTTTATGTGGGTATACGGTATACTACCAAAGGGTTTCTGGGATACAGCCTGGTACCGCCGTTTTAATGGACAGGTCGCTGTGTATGCCTGAAATATAGAGGGGTACACGATATCGTTTCAACGGGTGCTCAGGGGCGGACAGTCATCCGGTCTCTGATCACCCGTTGTTTTATCTGCTGCATACCCGGGGCTGGCAGATGCTGTATGTGATGCCCCGGCAGAACCGCTTTTTAAAAGATAGATATGGATTCCATACAGGGCATACTCAATGTGATCGATCCGGTACTGATCTATCCCTTCCGGATGTTTGACAACCCCATGGCCGGATGGTGGATGGGTACCTTCTGCCTGGCGGCCTGGGCCGTGCTCATCGGAGAGGTCACCATGGCCGTTGCCGGCCGGATCAACCGGTCTGCGGTTTCCACCAACCTGGATGACACCATGTATTACCATGAACAATCCATGAAGGCCAAGCAGGCCGGGGATGAAACAGCCTATAAAGGGATAAACAAACTGGCCAACGAGGCCTACGGCAAATCTTTTTTCCTGCTCATGGCAATGGGCATGGCTGCCCTGTGGCCGGCATTTTTTGCCGTTGCCTGGCTGGACAAACGGTTCGGGGATATGAGCTTTATCATGCCGGACTGGACCGGGGGGCTGGAATTGAATTTTGTCGCACCGTTCATCCTGATTTATATCTCGCTGCGGCTTGCCTGGGCCAAGGCAAAAAAAAAGATTCTCCCGGCGCTAAAAGGCTGAACACACAGCCTTGACATGGTAAAAACCGGTAAAATCATTTCTGCCCACAAATCCCATCTCCAGATTCATGTACCAGGCTGACACAAATGTGCTTTTATCTGCTCCCCACAGCCACTTCTGTTCTGCATCAAATATTGGTGAGATGCAATGGTCACGGCCTTTTGCCGGGGGCACGGCAAGGGTGAGCAGTTCATGGATGGTGGGCAGGCGCCATGCTGTATATCCCCCAAACTGCCGGAAATTCAACTGTTTTACATAGGTTTTGGCCTGAAACCAGGTAACAGGAAACCAGGTGCCGGACTGCTGCCACACAAGACCGGTATGCCGGTCATGCACCAGGCCGTCGCTGGGCACAAAAAAATCATTGGCAATATATCGGCGGGGCTGCATGAACCGGTCCAGATCAAAAAAAGCACGGGCCTTGTTCAAGGGGATTTTTCCGGGAACGGCACGCACCGGAGCCGGCTTTTTGATGTCAGATGCCGGATGTCCTGATCCCTGCCCGTCACTTTTTTCACGGCCGGATGCGGCCGGGCCTGCTTTTGGCTGTTGTGCTTTTTTGGGCACATGGTCGTTTTTTTGTTCCAGCTCTGCCGGCATGGAACAGATTTGCTCTTTTTTTGTCTTCCAGGCCCGGGCCAGTCCTTCCAGGTCCCGGCACATGGTATCCGCCCCTGGGAACCGCCCGGCCGGATCCGGATCAAGGGCTTTGGCAAAAAACCGGTCCCAGGACACATCCAGATCCGGGTTCATCTGCGATGCCGGGGAACCGCTCTTTTGGGGCAGCCGGCCGGTGAGCATCTTGTACAGCATGATGCCCACGGCATACAGATCTGCCGTAACATCAACATTGTCCGGATCTGCCTCCTGTTCCGGGGCTGCGTAATAGGGGGAACCCACCCGGATGCTACCATGCCGCTTTAGCCGTTCACCCTGGCGCAGGGACAGGCCGAAATCACAAATTTTCACCGTATCCAGGTCTGTGATCAACATATTGGCAGGCTTGATATCTCTGTGGATAATACCGGAAAAATGGAGACACACAAGGCCTCTCAATATCTGGGTGGTATAGGGCACCGCTTTTTCAATGGGAACAACCCGGGTGTCATCCTCTTCAAAGGATTCACCCATAAGGGTTCCCAGGTTGTTGCAAAAATAATCCATGATATAATACAGCTGGTTTCCTGTCCGCCCGAAATCCAGGATATCCACCACATGGGGATGCCGGATGGCAGCCATGGTGACGGCTTCTTTGGTGAACATCTCTTCCAGCGCTTTTTCTGGTGTAAGACCGGCCAGCAGAGAAGATGGTTCCAGCAGCTTTAAGGCGGCGATTTTTTTGGTGACAGGATAGGCTATCTTATATACCCTGCCCATGCCCCCTTTGCCCAGCAGGCCTGTGATGGTGAATCTGCCGATCTTTTTCATCTCAATCTCTCTTTGTTATCCTTTAATGTCAGCACCCACAGCCAGTTTTTCAGCATACATTTTCGGGATACCGGCAGCAATAATTTTTTTGCCGGTGTCAGCAAAAGGATAATTAACCGCCCTGACAGACAATTGGCGGGTTTGCGTGTCATACACCAGAAATTTGGCTTCAGGCGTGCCATCTCTGGGCTGGCCCACACTGCCGGCATTGATGATATATTTTTTATTTTCATCAAGCCGGCAAATTCCGGGGACCAATTTGTCTTTTGTCAGGCAGGCACCGTCCCAGGAAATGATGCCCAGATCATGGGTATGCCCCACAAAGCAGATATGTTCTTGCAACTGGTCCAGCTTCTGGATCAGTTTTTTTTCCGGCACCTGGAAAAGATATAAAAATATATTCGCAGGCGGCACGCCATGGACAAACCGCAGGCCATGTTTCACCAGAAAAAAGGGCAGTTTGCAGATTTTTGCAACAGCAGTCCCGGACAATTGTGCCAGTGTTATTTCCAAAGCTTTTCGGGCCATGGGGTTGAACCACGCCAGATTGGCCCTGTTTTTCACCGCCATTTCATGGTTGCCCATAACAGATGCAATCTTCTGCCCTTCCAAAATATCCATGACAGCCTGGGAATCCGGGCCATATCCGATGTTGTCCCCCAGGCAGATCACTTCATCCAGGTGCAGGCTGTGAATTTCTGCCAGAACTGTCTGCAGCGCTTCAAGGTTACCGTGAATATCTGATAATATGGCAATTTTCATTGTAAAGGTACCTCCTGTTTTTGCATCTTTTCTGCCACGGGCAGCCGGTCAGGTTTCCAGGCGTATTTTCATTATACCGGTCATGGGATTGTATTTAAAGCAGGAGACAGCAAAAAATCGGCTGGAACAGATCCTAACATTAATTTAACAAAAGATTAAAGATTTCCTAATGCAGATCAGGTAAATTATCTTTTTGTTGACGTCTGCTGGTGTCTCTATGAACTGGTGTAAATGCTGTCATGCAACCTGAAAATGTTACATATAAAGAAATTTGCAATGAATACAGATTACACAACTGTCCCGGCAAAAGCCAGGCATACGGCTGAACAGACCGGACCGGAAAATGTCCCTTCCCAGAAGCGCAGTTACCGTCTGGTGAATAAGGAAAACCGGAACACCGTTGGAGAAAAAAACGTTGAAAATCCCAAAATGCGGTGCGAAGAGGTCAGTGTATATTATGATAACGGTGCCAGCAAAGCCATAAATGCCGTGTCCCTGGATATTGGTTCCAATGAGGTCATCTCCATGATCGGTCCGTCCGGATGCGGCAAATCCACATTCATCCGTTGTTTGAACCGCATGAACGACACCATTGACGGCTGCAAGGTGGAGGGGCGCATCTTTCTGGAAGGTAAAAATATTTATGACAGGGATGTGGATGTGGTGCCGCTGCGGGCACAGATCGGCATGGTTTTCCAGAAACCCAACCCTTTTCCCAAATCCATTTTTGACAATGTGGCCTATGGCCCCAGAATCCACGGACTTGTCACCAACCGGAGCGAAACAGAAGAGCTGGTGGAAAAATCACTGATCCGGGCCGGCTTGTGGAACGAGGTCAAGGACCGGCTGGATCAGCCTGGCACCGGCCTGTCCGGGGGCCAGCAGCAGCGGCTGTGCATCGCCAGAACCATTGCCGTCAACCCGGAAGTGATCCTCATGGATGAGCCCTGTTCCGCTTTGGATCCCATTGCCACGGCCATCATTGAAGAACTGATTGATGAACTTCGCCGGGACTACTCCATTGCCATTGTCACCCATTCCATGCAGCAGGCATCCCGGGTATCCCAGCGCACCGCCTATTTCCACCTGGGAGATCTCATTGAGATCGGTCCCACGGAACAGATCTTCCTCAATCCTTTGCACCAGCTGACCCAGGATTACATCACCGGACGGTTCGGCTGATCCCGGTTTCCGGCTATTTCCAGGCCGCCTGCATACGGTCCAGTTCTTTGATGATTGCTTCTGATAAAGGTGCCGGCCGGTGCTTCATCTTTTCCAAAGTCAGCTCCTGGAGGCGCTGCTCCAGTTTTCTGGCCCCGTTGTTTTTCCATTTCTCATGGATCTGACGTTCAAACAGATCCGAATATTTGATCTTCCTGAAGTGATCCATGGTGTGCTTTTCCCGGAGATAATGCCCGCCCGGGCCGACCTTATCGATAATATCCAGGGCCAGGGTCTCCTGTGTGACGGCAATCCCCTCCATATAGTGTTTGACTGATGTCACAATATCATTCACCAGCACCATGAATTCGGGAGACACCAGATTGCCGTGGTCCATCCAGGAACTGCAGTCATGCACCAGGCCGGAACCTGCGGCTGCAGCGCTCAGACACTGGAATGCGGCTTCCGCCCCGGCCTGGGCATCACAGAACTTGGCATCCGTGGCACCGGCTGTGCCGAAAAAAGGCAGCTGGTAATGCTGGGCCATCTGGGCCAGGGCCGCGGTCATGAGGCTCAACTCAATGGCCCCGTAGGAAAAGATTGAGGTCTTCATGTCCATGATGGTGGTAAAGGCACCGTAAATAAACGGGGCACCCGGATTGGCCAGCTGGTGCATGACCAGGCCGCTCAATGATTCAGCACTGGCCTGGACAATGGTGCCGGCAAAGGTGGCCGGCGCAGTTCCGCAGGCCTGGGGGGCGGGAAAATTGATCAGGGGGATGCCTTTTTCAGCACAAAAAAGGATCTTGTCCACTGCGGGATCATAATACACCAGCGGGGAGATGGGCTCGGAATAGTGTACAATGCACGGGGTTTTTTCAAAATTGTCCTTTCCGCCGCACAGCAGCAGGGCCATTTCATAGATGTCTGCCACACTGTTGGTGTCCTTGCAGCAGAACACCAGGGGTTTTTCACAAAATTGCAGGGTTTTTCTGGCCACAATCCGGTCTGCCGTGTCCGCCGGTACATCATCGGCCATGCCGATGGTCATGCACCAGTCAAACCCGGGCAAAGCGTCGCACAGGGCTGCCGTGACCTCCACATGCCGGCTTTCAAACCGGCTGCGCTGGTGTGTGGCCGGGTCCATGTAATCGATGCAGTCCAGGCTGGGCCCGAACCAGGATTTGTCCCGCTCCAGGATCACGGTACGCTCTCCTGTGCGCCTGCCAAGCACTATTCTTTTGGGTGCCTGCCGGATGGCCTGTTCCACCATCCAGGAAGGAATCCTTACACGGTCCTTTTCAACCCTGGCACCGGCCCCTGACAGCAGCGCCTGGGCCCTGGGATGGGTAAGTTTAATACCGGTGTGCTCCAGCACATCCAGTGTGGCCATGTGGATCTGCCCCATCTGGTCCTGGTTGATCACCTGCAGCCTGGGTTTGAAATACAGTTCATCAGTGTGCATGCCCATGAAACGTCTCCTTTTTAACATTCCGAAGTTATAATATTTTTTTATTTTATACCCATGAATTTTACAAGCAATGACAAAAGGAAAAAACAACAAATTTTTAAAGATTTTAAATCCGGAATAAAAAAATTTTCAGAACCCAGACTGCTGAAAAACCGGCATGAATGATGCGCACAGTTTTTGCAGATTCAGTATCTGTATTTTTTACCTGTTTCCGGCTGCAGCAGACCTGTGATGGCATGTGTTCAGGCAGTCTCCGTGTCTGAAGAAAACGGCAGGGCAGGCACCGCAGGCAACCATCTGCCGCTTACATGAATCAGCCAGTGTTCCGGGGGCAGCTGTTCCAGCAGGGGCACCTCACCCAGCCATCTGCGGTACCGCTGCCACCGGGAGACCTCCAATGCCCCACGGGGCAACCGCAGCGAGCCGCTGGATGCCAGTTCCCTGAATTTGAGGCGGGTACTCCGGACAGCGGAGCTGCCGCTGTTGATCAGTATGCCGGGTCCGTCAATGTGCATGCCGTACCGGTAAGCGTTCCTTGCAAAATGGGTGTTGTCAAAAAGCACAAAGGCACTGGCGGTCAGACCGTCCAGACTATCATAGGCATCGCTTAGAAATGCCAGGGTCTGGTCCAGGTCCTGGTCGGTGGAGGTGGGAAGGCCGAAAATCATCAGTCCCAGATTGGAAATGCCGGCGGCAGCCGAATCTTTCAGCACGGTCTGGACATCCCGGACACAGGTGCCCTTGTTGACCAGATCCAGCAGCCGCTGGGAACCGGATTCAATGCCCCAGCCGATCCACCGGCATCCGGCGGCGGACCACAGGGCCAGGCTGCCGGGGGTGCAGTCGGCCGTGGGTTTGCCCAGAATATGAAAAGAGATCTTCAGCCCCCTGGCCAGGATCTCCTCACAGATGGCATCCATGTCCCGGGGCAGAATATATTCATCTGCTGAATAAAAATGGCAAGCCCCCAGAGTCCTTTGATATTCAGCCAGTTCCGACACAAATGCTTCAACCGGTTTTCTGCGATAGCCGCCAAAGGAGAAGTTGTGGGAGCAGAACCGGCATTTGCGCCAGGCACATCCCCTGGAAAACAGCACCGGCAGTACCGGGACAGGATTGAAATAGGCATCCAGGGGCAGCTGTGAAAAATCAGGGGCTGCAAGGTTTTTGAGAGAAATGGCCGGGGATTTGGGATTGGTTCTGATCTCATTTTCCTGCCTGAACGTCAGCCCTGAGATATCTGAAAATGGTATGCCGGTGCAAAGGGCGGCCACTGCATCTTCCCCCTCACCGCTGACAACGGCATCTATTTCCGGGACTGCAGTCAGCAGGTCCTGCACCGACAGGGCTGACATCATGGCGCCGCCCATCACCACCCGGCACCGGGTGCCGGATTTTTTTCCCATGGCCTGCCTGAGGGTGCGGGCCAGGGCAGCGGCAAAAGGCATCTGCTCAGGGAAAAGCACGGAAATGCACACCAGTTCGGGATCAGATGCCATGATCTGCCGGGTATGGCTGCCAAGCAGTGACAAAAAGAGGGTATCCGCCTCCCCGGTGGCAACAAAGGTTTCAGCCTGGCGGCACAGCAGAGACATCTGTCTTCTGAGGCGGTCCCATACCGGTTTAATTGAAAGGGTCTGGCCGGGATCCGTAAAGGTGCCGGTTTTGCCCCGGACAAAATCCATGAGATCCTGGCCATGGGGGTCGGCGTTTGCAAGCCGGATCCAGGTATCAATGTTCAGATCAGCCAGCCGGACCCCGGTACCGGGCACGGCCGATGCAATGAACGCCGCCAAAGATGCAATTCCCAGGGGCACATAGGTAGCGCTGGCCCTGGGCGGAAAAACGAGGACCACGCGCATCCAGTCTATCTCCTGTTACCATTTCCGGTTACATTGTTTGTAAATCTCTTTTTGAAAGCGAGATCTACTACCACCTTTTCAAGGAAAATTCAAGCAGTAAATCAGGTACATAAGAGCAACAAGATGACCTGCAGATCCGGCAGTCCATAAATCATCAGATTACAGGATGTTGAAACCTGCTTCCTTCCAGCCGGCTATCCCGTTATCCAGCACCTGAATCCGTGTGTACCCGTCTGCCATGTATTGTGCGGCAATCCTTGCCGCAGAGCTGTCGCCGGGTCACCCTCAGTAAAAGATGATACGGGTATCCAATGCCAGGTCCGGCTTCATTCTGAGAAACTCGCTCATGGGAATCGCCCCTTCCAGATGGGCGGTATTCCTGAATTTGTCATCATCATAAATCACAGGCGTTGCATTGCGAAATCGTGATCAGTATGCGATGATTATAAAAAAAAGGCGATAAGAAACGATTCCTTTATTTCAGGAGACGATATGAAGATACAACCGATAACGGGTTTGGTATTGTTGCTGTTGTTAAAGCCAGACCGGCTGACCGGATGTGGAACGTACGCATACCAACAGGAGGAAACAGATGACATCACTGATTTTATATGCCAGTCAATCAGGAAACACCCAGATACTGACCAAGGCCGTGTATGACAGCATTGAAGGGGAAAAAGAGAGGCCAGCGTGGAAATGACAATCCATTTAATGACAAGCTTCTGACTCTTTTCTCAGGATTTATGTCTTTCACGCCTTGACAATTCACACAGTATGTGAGCATTTCAGGCCGTTTGGATTTTCATGCCGAAGAATCAGATGCCCTCTGGTAAGCCCGGATCTCCCCGGCAGTAGAACCGGCACAGGTTGACCGCAATCAATGGACAGTCTTTCAGAAGCTGCAGAAAAATCCTCCCCCGGAATGTCAAAAACCCGGGAGCGGTCCACGTTTGTAAAAGCCGTCTCCTCCCCCCCCTGACGGGAGCAGGACCTGAAACAGGGAGTGTCTCGAAAAAGAAACATCAGGCCGGTCTTTTTTAAGCGGGTTCAATGGAGACCTCCTGCTGGAATGCGATAATACCGGATATCCGGTTACATCCATTCTATATGATATTTTTTGACAGGTATAATACAATATATACCATTTTACCACTGTTTCATGATATTGTATGAAACGGTAATATCAAGTTTCATTTGACACTGGCAGTTAAAAAGAATATTTCTTAAATTGACAGCCTGCTGACAATATGTCCCTTTTTTTGTACGTTTATCTGTCAGTCAGCCTTGTAGTGTTTCCTTTACCACATCTTCAAAGCCTGAAAATGATCCGCTGAATCAGGCAGCATACAAAAGGTGAAAAACTATGAAAATAACTGTCAGGTGCTTACTGGTTTTCATTATGGCTGCACAGTATCTTGTAACCGGCCCTGCTGTTCAGTTTGCCGGGGCCATCACGGACACCGAATCCCGGTCACGCGTAGATTCCGCTTCCACCTATGAAATAGTGGATACATACTTATATCCCGGCGTTCGGCCGTGCGGTGGGGCGTTGCCGGCAATATTATACTGGTATGGGTGTGGACCATCCCTGGTGCGGCACTGGTTTCACGCGGTGCCTGCCTGATCACCGCATCCCTGGGGGCAAAATGACAAATCATGATGATCATGAGGTGGTAATGAATAAACGATTGAAAACAACATGGCTGGTATTCGTATGCCAGGCCCTGCTCTGCCTGGTGATTTTCTGGCAATCCCCGGCCCTGGCCCTGACCGATCCGGAGATCGCATCCATGGTTCAGGCGTTGAAAAAAGATCCCAGAGGCCCGTACCAGGCCATCAAATGGTTCTGCCCGGACGGGCGGGTGCTGCCCGCTGCACAGCGGTGTCCAGTGCCCGGTGGATTACAGCACGGGTTGCCCAAACAGTGGGTTTCCGACCTTGCCGGCACCCGGCAGATCTATCTGGACCTGGTGCTGTCCGGAACTTCCCATGACGTCATTTGGGATGCGGCCGCAGATCATTCCCGGATAAAGCAGCAGGCACTGGTCCGGTATCTGTTCCAGGTGGATGACGGGTGGATCTACCGCCGGGCCCGATATTACCGGGGGGCGATCCAGGCAGAGGATGAGGCAGCCTGGGGCGGGCGGTTCCTGGACCATGTGCTGGGCAGGCCCGAACAAATCCAGGACCGGTTTTTTGTGATCCGGGAGGCCTGCCGGACCATCCCCCACTTCTCTCAGAACCAGGACCGGCTGCACACCATCCGGGCCGTATCCAAAACCCTGTCCGACCAGATTCCCGATTTCACGGACCTGCGGGTCAAGATTCACGGTCAGCCCGATGCCGGGGACCTTGACCGGGTCAAAGATTTTGTGAAAAGCAGGGTACAGGGACTTGACAGCCGGCAGGCTGCCCTGTTCAAGGAGTTGCTCCTGAACCTTGAGGCCGAGTATGCGGTTAAACCTATCCACCGCCTCGACAGACTGCTGGCGGCAAAATCCATGAGCCTGGCCGCTCTGTCTGAAAACCGGTCCGCCCTGGCCGTATCAAAAGAATACCTGGCCCGGGGCGGCACTGCATACCCCACCGGAACCGCCAACCCGTTCCAGGACATGGCAGACCTGATTTTCAAGATCCGTTCGACAGTGACACAAGCGCCCCCCCAGCTCAGACTCCCCCTGATGGATATCTCCATTGACATGGAGCATATCCTGTTTTCAACCATCCGTACCTGGGAGCCCCGGACCCTGGAAGAGCTGATGGACAAATGCCGGGTCCTGATCAAGGCCGCTGCCGGGTGCGGATACCTGGAAATCTGGGAATGGGAGGCAGTGGAACGCTTTCAGCCGTCACCGCAGGAGAACGCCCTGCCGTTTGAGCTGTTCCGCCTGAAGGCTGAACAGCTGACACGGACGGTCGACTGGGGAACCGCCATGATTCAGTCCGTTTATCTGCCGGAAATCCAGCGGTTCTCCGGGTTCGAACCCCAAACGGCCGGATTCATGGATGACCGGGTCCGGTCCTCGATCCTGCTGCCACTGGGGGACACCCTGGGAATACTGGCCGGGATGGTGCAGCATTTTTCCGGCATTACCCATCAACTGCCCGACGGGGTTCCATCCCGCCACTTTCGGGGCATGAACGCGGGATTGGCTTACGGTGTTCTGGAAATCCCCGGCACGGGCAACGCCATGAAAGAGACCGATCCGGCAAAGATTTACGGCTTTGGCACCATTCCGCCGGAACTCAAGCCGGTGGCCGGGATGTTCACGGTTTCCGAAGGCAACCTGGTCTCCCATGTCCAGCTGCTGGCCAGGAACCTGGGCATTCCCAATACCGTGGTCTCCCGGCAGGGCCTGGACAACCTGGTGCCCTGGGCCGGGCAGACCCTGTTCTATGCAGTATCCCCGGGCGGGGTGATTGTGCTCAAGCCGGATCACCGGCTGACAGAAGAAGAGCGCCGGCTGGTCCGGAAACGGGAGAGAAAACAGGAGCGGTTCCGGGTGCCCACTGAAAAGATCGTGCTTGAACAAACCGCATTGATCCGCCTGAGTGACCTGAGGGCGGTTGATTCCGGCCGGATCTGCGGTCCCAAGGCCGCGAACCTGGGGGAGTTGAAACACCTTTTTCCTGATTTTGTGGGAGAGGGTATAGTGATCCCCTTTGGCATATTCCGGCAGCACATGGACCAGCCCATGCCCGGCACCGGCGGCAGTTACTGGCAGTTTCTGACCCGGGCCCTGGACCGCCGTGCCAATGGGGAGACCGGGCAGATGGCAGAGCTGGCAGAGCTTCAGTCCGCCATCCGCACCATGCCGCTGCTGTCCGGACTGGAAATTGCCCTGGCAGAGCAGTTCCAGGCGGTGTTCCAGGCCCCTTTGGGCGAGGTGCCGGTGTTTATCCGCAGTGACACCAACATGGAAGACATCAGCGATTTTACCGGCGCCGGATTGAACCTCACCGTTTTCAATGTCAGGAATCAGACGGCCATTCTTCAGGCTATCCGGGATGTATGGGCCTCTCCCTACAGCGAAAGAAGCTATATGTGGCGCCAGAAATACCTTGAAAATCCGGAAAACGTGTTTCCCTCCATCCTGCTGCTTCCCACGGTGAATGTGGACCGGTCAGGAGTGGTCATCACCCACGGCATTGTGTCCGGTTCCGGAGAAGATGTCACGGCCGCCTTCAGCCGGGGCGCCGGAGGGGCTGTGGAAGGGCAGGCCGCTGAGACCTATCTGATGACCGGCACGGGACAGGACATTCTTTTTTCCCCGTCCAGGGAGCCCAAGGCCACAAGGCTGCCGGCGTCCGGCGGGGTGGAAAGGGCAGCGGTTCATTTTGATCAGCCGGTGCTGACACCCGATGACCGGCAGGCCATCCGGGATCTTGTCCACCGGGTCCGGCAGACGATTCCGGGCACGCCCGGGATCGAAGGAGATGGCCCCTATGACATCGAGCTGGGATTTATCAACGGATCTCTGCGCCTGTTTCAGATCCGTCCGTTTGTCGAAAACAAGAAAGCCGGAATGCTGGCCTATCTGCAGTCACTGGACCGGATGAACCAGACCCCGAAAACCGTTTTACTGCATCAGGAGGTGACCCCGTGACAGACCGCTATCCCCATTCAATTCCTGTTTTAATGACCGGACTCGCCTGCCTGTGCATCAGCCTGTTCCTGTCCCTGGCATCTGCCCGGGCCTATCCAGTGGACGGGTATGACACCACCGGGATCCGCCGGCTGCAACGTCTGGCGCCTGTGTTATCCGGCCAGACCGAAAAACCGGTGCTGCCGCCGGGTGCCAGGCTTGCCACGGAACAGATCACACTTCACCTGACATCCACCCCCCTGGATCTGTCAGAAGCCGGTGCCCTGATCGACCCCGGTTTCCAGAAACAGATCCGGTCCCTGTTCCCTGACCGGGATGAAAGCTATTCCCTGGTTATACTGGATATCTCACCGGGCCGTCCGGCCAGGATGGCATGGCAGCAGGCCGACCGCAGATTTCCAGTGGGCAGTGTCGGCAAGCTGGCCGTGGCTGCCGGGCTGTTCGCCCAGCTGCAGCGCCTGTTTCCCGATGATGTGGAAGATCGCCGGCACCTGTTGAAAACCCGGATGGTTACGGCCGGGCCCTGGATCATTTCTGATCACCACACCATCCCCTTGTTTGTGCCGGAAACCGGTGAATACAGCAGCCGGCCCGTCCGGACCGAGGACCAGTTCTCCCTGTATGAATGGGCGGATCACATGATTTCGGCCAGCGCCAACGCCGCGGCCAGCGTGCTGTGGAAGGAGCTCATCCTGATGCGCCATTTCGGGTCCGGCTATCCGCCTGATCGGGAAACCGAAGACCATTTTTTTGCCACAATGCCAAAAACAGCCCTGTCCGATCTGGCCGAAGAGGTGGTGAACGAACCGTTGACCCGGGCCGGTCTCTCCCGGCAGGACTTTCATCTGGGCAGCCTGTTTACCAGTGAAGGAAAAAAACGGATTCCCGGCACAGGGGACAGCCGGGCCACGCCCGCAGGACTGCTCAAATTTCTGGTGGCCCTGGAACAGGGCCGGCTGGTGGATCCCTGGTCCAGCCTGGAAATCAAGCGCCTGATGTACACCACGGCCCGGCGGATCCGGTATGCCTCCTCCCCGGCCCTTGGGGGCGCTGCCGTGTATTTCAAATCCGGCAGCCTGTACCGGTGTGTGCCGGAACCGGGGTTTACCTGCAGAAAATACATGGGCAACCAGGAAAACGTGATGAATTCGGTGGCCATCGTCGAACACCCGGATTCACGGATCTACCTGGTCGCACTGATGACCAACGTGCTGAAAAAAAACTCAGCCGTGGACCATCAGACCCTGGCCACCCAGATCGATACCATCATCAGGCACCTGCCCTAAATCTGCGGCGGCGGATGCCTGTGAGCCGCTTTTCTCTGACTGAGTGCAAACCGGCCCGATTTTCTGAGGGCGAACCGGGCCATGTCGCTGACACTCCGGGCCGGGTTGTCCAGCAGTGCGGCCATATGGGGGATATACCGGTCATCGTCCATGAATGCCAGCAGATAGAGCGTTTTGGCTTTTAAGAAATCATCCTGACTGTTGAGCAGGGCCACGCAGGAGTCATATTCCCCGGGGATCTCCTCTTCAAGGGAATGACGGGCCATGTCAGCAGCCATCCCTCCGGTCTCAATGACCGGCATGATTATATGCTTGAGGTTTCCGTCCAGGATATTGTCCAGAAATTCCATAGCACTCATGCGGACCTCCCGGTCCGAACTGCGGATCCCCTTGTAGGCACTGTACATTTCCACGGGGGGATATTTCAGGCCCAGCAGCCGAAACAGCCTTTCAAGGCTGGCATCCAGACGGACTTCCAGTCCCAGGATCAGCTGTTCTCTGGCCCGGGAAATGGCAGTTCCCTTTTTTGTTTTACCGGGATCGGATTCAATCTGCCTGTGGGCATACAGGATCAGGAGCATATCCATATAATCCCCGGCTTCACGCCTGATCCTGGGTACCAGCCGGATGTGATCGAAAAACAGGGTGCCGGACCGGATCCGCAGTTTGTTCAGGGCACGGATCACCTCGTACCTGAGGCCCAGGTCCGTCTGGGCCAGATGACGGGACAGCAGGTCCACCGCTTTCTGGCTCCCGGACGATGCAATCACTTCCGGCAGACGCTTCCGGATATTATAGGGAATATAGGGATTGGACAGATGCTCTCCCAGCTGATCCAGCAGCGGGGTGCCATAGCGGGTCAGTGCCGCCATGGCGGCTTTTTTGAACACGGTTTTTCTGCCCAGAAATGAGACAAGAACCCGTATGAATTGTGGATGCCCGGTCTGACCGGCCCCATGGATGGCGGCGGTCACCACCTCGGTGTCCGGATCTTCCATGAACAGGTTCAGATAGGGATACAGCGGATAGATATCGGACAGGCTGATAGCCTGTATGCAAATTTTTTTGGCAGCCCGGGCCAGGGCCGGATCCGTGATATCCGCAACTGCGTGCAGCCGGGATTCGATCAGCCGGTCCGGGGCGAATCTGGCTTTCAAGGTCCTGTTTTTCCTGGCTTCCCTGACCAGGCACAGCAGTGCCGCATCCTGGAGACGGGAATCGTGGTTTTCCAGAAACGTGGACATGCAGCCGGTCTGATCCGCAGCATGGTGGAACAGATACCGGACCGCCTCGGTCTGCAGGGCCAGATGATCTGAACCCAGCAGTTCGCGGGCCTTGTGTGAAACATCGGTCTGTTTTGAAAAATACAGCTGCCTCAGGGCCTCGGCAGCGATATCTGGATTGTCATGATCCAAAAGCTGTACAAAACTGTCTGCCAGTCTGTCATTGTGAAATTCGGATATCATCTGAAGCATCTTGAATATCTCTTTTTCATCAGATCCGGCAAGCACCTGGACAATTTTTTCAATGACCTGTTCATTGTCTGGAATCGGGCCGGTCAGACTGGTTTCGGTATCGTCCAGCTGGTCGAACTTGTCCTTGAAGGATTGAATATACGCTTTTTTGACATGGCGGATCAGCACCATCCAGACGGCAGCCAGGCCAAACAGGATCCAGCTGATCTGTGCCGGGGAAATATCAACGGCAAACACCAGAAATGCCAGGATCACACCGCCGATGCCCCCGGCGGTACTGTCCACGAACACATCGATGAACGCCTTGGCCTGGTTTTTGATCTTCAGGGGAACCGGCAGAAACAGCAGCTCCATGCTGGATTTGTTCAGTGAGTTCTTGAATCCGCCTTCGCTTAGCTTGATTACCACCGCCGACCACAGCGCCGGATGAATCAGGGTGACAATTCCCCCGAGGCACACGGCTGCCGGCAGAAAAAACAGGGAGGACCCGACACCGGCCTTTTCAATGATCCGGCGGGTCATGAACACCTGCACCAGAAGGGCTATGAAATTGAGATTGGACATCCAGAATCCCAGAAATGCAGCCAGTTGGTCCGGGTCGGTGATCACGGCAGAAACAAGGGCATTGAACTGGTAGTCCACCAGGCGGGCGGCAATGACGCTGAGGGCCAGGATCACGGCCAGATAACTCAGATGACGGGATTTGAAGATCTGCATGACTGTTGAAGGTTCAGCCTCCGGCGCCTGGGACCGCAGATTTGTCCGGGAAGGGAGATCCGGATGGCCGCAGGTTTTCCACATGATATCCATGATTTTGATACACAGAAACAGGCAGACTGCCCCGGCTATGATCAGAGAGTCACTGCCCAGGACAGGTGCCAGAAGCCGGGTCACATACCCGCCGGCGATGCCCCCGATGATGGCCCCGGATCCGATGGGACCGAACAGTCGCTTGGCTTCCCGCATGTTGAAAAAGTGTCCGGCTGCCAGCCAGAACTGGGAAACACAGATCAGGGCTGTCAGCCCGGCCCAGACAAAAAACAGATACAGAATCATGCCCTGAAACCATTGGTTGTGGATAAACACCCAGAATACCAGCAGCAGGAAAATCGCACTGCTCAACGTTGATTTCATCAATGTCTCCAGCACGGTTTTTTTGAGCATGACAGAATACCCATACGCCAGTGTCGCGGCAAACAAAGCGGTCAGTATATAGGCAAAGGGCAGATGCCGGGCCCCGAACTGGGTCAGAAACAGGGCAGTGCTCACGGGTTTGATCATCATCAAGGCAGCGACAAGCAGCAGCAGGTAAACAAACATTCCCACCGTCCGGTGCACCTCACCTTCCCGAACATCGAACAGTTTTTGAAACAGGGTCAAAAAGGGATACTGCAGGCCGCCATGTTTTGTGGATCGGATCATGAACGCCGGGCTGCATGCCTGTGAGCGGCCGTTTCACTGAGTACCGCTTCAAGTTCAGGGATCAGTTTTCGAAGAATGGTTTCCCCGTTCGGATTGTCAATCAGTGCCACGGCAATATACCGCCGCCATTCAGGCCCCCAGACCAGGACCGAGTCGGAATGCCATGTTTTCCATGTGCCGGACTTTCTGAAAACCAGGGCCTGTGGCATGGTTTTTTTGAGGGTTTTGACAAACTTGTGTTCAATCCCTGGGTTCACCATGATTTCCAGCATCTCCCTGCTTCTTTCCCGGTTGATCAGCTTTCCCATGGCCAGCTGGTAGTAAAACCGGCAGACCTGGCTCGCGTTGGCCGCATGGCTCAAGCCCTTGATCGGTTCAGGCAGGCGCCGGCCTGTTCTGGCATATTCCTTGCCGACCCAGAGTCCCCCGCCCCGGGCCGCATCGTAAAAGTCATACCTGTTCAGGGTTAGAACCTGTTGAATCTGTTCCATGCCAAGCCTTTCGATCATACGGGTGGCAGCCTGGTTGTCTGATGCCCGGATCATGAGATGCAGGTCCCTGGTCACTTCAGGGGTCTGCTCGAGTGTCCGGTTTTCAAAACAGTGAAACGCGGTCAGAAGAATCGCAATTTTGGGAAGACTGGCCGCGTAGATCATCTCGTTTCCATTCACCCCTGCATAGCGTATTTCTGACGGATTCGCCAAATCAACCAGTCCCACTGTCATTTTCTTTTCACGGATCAGTTTTTTCCACAGGGGGGTCTGGTTCAGCCGCTGCAACAGCTGATCCTGCATATGGTTATCCACCAGGTCAACCAGTGGTCTGACAGATGCCGGATTCACTCCCAGCGGCAAAGGCAGTGGCGGGCTGACAGTTTCGTTGCCCTCCAGAACATATGCAAAGGACAGCAACATCAAAATTATAAAGATCTGTTTCATATGGGGGTCGTTGTGCGCCTCATCAGGTTATTTGACAGATTCGCATTGTACCAGATATCCTGTTTCCATGTCAATCGGCAAGTAATCCCATCTTCTAAGGCACTTCACTGCCAATAAATCGCTGAAAAAATTGAGCAGCAGATTCGAACCCGGGTGTTTTTTACAGTTTGAAATTCAGCGCAGGTTTCTCTCCCGGTGTTCCTTGATAAATTCCCGCATCCGCTCCTTTGGCTGAAAAATGCCGAAATGCCCTTCGCACAGAATATCAGCATCCAGCGCCAGCAGCCTGTCCATGGATTTTTTGTAATCAGCAAGGTCTGAGAAAAAATCGTCGCTGAAAGGACCGTGTAGGTCCTGGCCGAACAGCACCTTTTTGCCGGCGGACTCCACCATTACGGCAATGGATCCCGGTGTATGTCCGGGGATGTGCAGGCACTGAAAGTCCATCCTTCCGAGAGTCAGCACAGTGTCAGCATCAAATTGTCTATACAGGGAGACCGGTTCGTAGGTGATGCCATACCAGCCGGCGGCGGTGCGCCCGTCATGGCCGGATTCTTCAATGGGGGGTGCATCCAGTGCATGGGCATAAAAACGAAGTCCCGGCAGATCCCGCGACAATCCGGCACATACCGCAGTATGGTCAATATGGCAGTGGGTCAGGATACAGTGCCGGATATCTTCAAATCCCAGGCCGTTAACCGCAATGTCCCTGATCATCTCCAGGTCCATGCCGGCATCGATCAGCACCAGCCCTGCATCGCTTCGGGTATCCACCAGATAGACAGCACAGCCGCTGTCGCCCACATGCCAGATATTTTCAATGATCTGTTTCATTTTTCTGCCTCCTTTGATGCCCAGATTCCGGTCCGGCTACTGGTCCACTCCCACCCGGGCACTGATGGCAGGGTCATACAGGTTCATGGATTCGGTCCGGGTCCGCCGGGCCATCCCCCGGACAAACCCGATATACCGCCCCTGATCCAGGTCCAGGGCCTGGGCATCAGACGGGAAAATGCTTTTGTCGGCCATCTCAAGGGCGGTTTCAAAATCCCGCCAAAAGCGCCAGCCATCGGGCAAAATCTCCATCCGGACATCGGTGACGCTGCTGTCGCCTTCCCACAATTTCTGCCACCAGTCAGCTGTTTTAAAGCTGCGGCACCCATCTTCCCAGAACACCTTGCCGTTGGCCTGGGGCCGGGTCAGATGTTCAGGGATGACATCTCCCATCTCCTGCATCAACGCCGGCATCACAACCCCCAGCATCCCACCGGGTTTAAGAAACCGGCTCAGGTAATCCAGATACAGCACATCGGTGCCAAAATACTGGTAGGCATCGATGGACACCACTGCATCGAAGAACCCTGCCGGATAGGGCAGTGCATGGGCCTCCGACCGCAGGGGAAATACCTTGTCGGCAACCTTCGCCTTGACGGCCCGCTGCCAGTTGTGGTCCGGTGTGATCCACAGGTCCGTGGCCCACACCTGTACGTCAAACTCCTTTGCCAGAAAAATACTGGTCAGGGCCCGGCCGCACCCCAGATCCAAAACCCGCATGCCCGGTTCCAGGGGCAGGGCCTCACACAGGCATTCTGCCAGCCATACCGCATTGGGCCCCATCTGATTGTCCAGGATCCAGTCGGTGTCGTACCGGCTGGACCGGGGGAATTCTTTTCTGGCCAGCTGTTTTTCAAGAAAGGGATCAGCGTATTTATTTTTTTTCATCGGTGACGTCTCCCAAGTCAAGAAAATATTGAAAACTGCTTATCAGCATTTTCAATGCCTGTAAAGCCATTTCAGAAAATCATGAATATCCCGGGCAAGGTCCATCCATGGCAAACACAACACTTGCCATGTATCGGAGAACCAGATAATATTGTCAAAACTGTGACAACTGACAAAAGAAGGGAGGTTCTCATGGCTGTCTATCTGGTACAGCACGGGCAAAGCCTGTCAAAGGAAAAAGATCCGGCAAAGGGGTTGTCTGACATAGGCCGGCAGGAAACCATGAAAATTGCCGACGTGGCCCTGATGTATCAGGTGCCGGTGTCAAAAATCGTGCACAGCGGCAAGGCCCGGGCCGAGCAGACTGCACAGATTTTCAAGGATATCCTGAAAGTGAATCCGCCGTTGGAAAAAGCAGACGGCATTGGTCCGCTGGATGATGTCACCGATCTGGGATCCCGGATCGATCCTGAGTCAAACAGGATGATTGTGGGACATCTGCCTTATATGGAGCGGCTGGTGTCATTTCTGACGGCCGAAAATCTTGAACTGCGGGTGATCCGGTTTCAGAATTCCGGCATTGTGTGCCTGGACCGTGATGAAAAGGGCTGGTTCATCAAGTGGACCCTGAACCCGCATATCGGATGAACTTTTTTGCCGGGAGGCATGAATTGAAAATCAACAAAATCGATCATATCTGTATCGCAGTGAAAGATCTGGATCAGGCCCGCAAGGTTTGGGAACCGGTCCTGGGAAAAACCTCGCCTGATGATGTGTATATTGATGCATCTGAAAAGATAAAGGTGGCGCGGTACTGGCTCGGAGAAGTTGGTTTTGAACTCATGGAATCCTTGACCCCGGACGGGGAGGTGGCAAAATTCATCGAAAAAAAGGGCGAAGGGGTGATGCTCATAAGTTTCAATGTGGATAGCACCAGAGAAGCCATGACAGAGCTTGAAGAAAAAAACTATCCGTTTATCGGCGGTGCCAGGCCGTTCCGTGACTGCGAATTTTCCTTTATCCATCCCAGAAAAATGAACGGGGTGATGCTCGAACTCATTGATTATAAATGGGATGAATTCAGAAAATAGATGCCGGCACCGATCGGTTTCAGTTAATTTTTTTTATCCTTGATGTACATGACAGAATTTTCATTTCTCATTTGAATTTGGAATAAATCACAGGCCCTTATCAGCTCTCCAAGTTTTTTGTATCCATAGTTTACCGGAGAAAAGGAGGTGTTGTTGGAAATATACTGACCTACCTGACCAAGATGTGACCAGCCGTCTTCCCCGGCAGACTGCTCCACCGCCGTTCTCAATAATTTGACCAGTCCCGTATCCCCCCGAAGTTCATTTCTTGATTTTTTTGAATTTCCGTTTTTCGATGATTTATATTCTTCGTCTTCTGCCGTTTCCAGATTTTCAGTAAATATAAACTGTGAACATGCCTTGACAAACGGAGGCGGTGTTTTCTTCTCACCAAAACCGTAAACCGTTATGCCGTTGGACAGTATTCTCATAACAAGAGGAGTAAAATCACTGTCACTGGTCATAAGGGCGAATGCATCTATTTTCTGGGTATATAACAGATCCATGGCATCTATTATCATTGCGGCATCTGTAGCATTTTTCCCGGTTGTATAGACAAATTGCTGAATAGGTTTTATTGCGTATGGATGAAGTTTTTCCTCCCATCCTTTCATGCTGTCGCTTTTCCAGTTCCCATAGGCGTGTCTGATGTTCACTTTTCCATATTTTGACAATTCATTGATCACACCCTCAATTGATTTATGGCTTACATTGTCACAATCGATGAGCAATGCAATTTTTTTGTCCTGATCCATCTTTTTTTCCTTTCTGCCGGTTCAAATAACCCTACAACGTATGCTTTTATAAAGCAAGTCGTCCAGTGACCTGCATCCAATGCCGGGCAGCGGTGGTGATGATGATTTTGCCGCCGTCCGCCACAGAATCCAGGGCGTTGAGCAGCAGGTTGATCACCAGCTGCTGGAGAATGGTTTCCAGACGGTGGATCTCCCGCTCGGATATGGCCAGGCGCCGCTTGTCATTGCCGGCAAAGGCCTTGTTTTTGCCTAAAATCTGCAGGTTCATCTTCACCGATGACAACGGGTTTCTGATTTCGTGGGACAAAGATGCGGTCAGATGCCCGATATAGGCCATGCGCTCCATTTTCCGGCTCTTTTTTTCCATCTCGACCCGGCGGGTGATGTCTCTGACGATGCACAGATGGTGGGCCCGGCCCTTGAACCAGGAGGGCTTGAAATTGATCTCCGTGGGCAGGCAGGCGCTGTCACGGGACCCGGTTATGGCAAAAGATACATGTCATGGTGTCAGCCTGCTGTTTTTCCCGTGATTCGTCGCACCTCACTGTCTCTGACCTCCCGGCGCAGCAGCTTGCCCACCTTGGATTTGGGCAGCATGTCTCGGAATTCCACATATCCCGGCACCTTGTAGGAGGCAAGCCGGTCGGCACACCATTTGATCAGTTCCACCCCTCCTACGCCCCGGGCATCCTCCTTGAGCACCACAATGGCCTTGATGCGCTCCCCTGTTTTTTCATCAGGCACACCTATGACACAGGCGTTGATGACCGTGGGATGGTCCTGGAGAACCGCCTCTATCTCCGATGCAGACACCCGGTATCCCTTGTGTTTGATGATATCAGCGGACCGTTCCATATAGACCAGCTCGCCGTCCGGCCGGCAGGACACATAGTCCCCCATGCGGCAGTACACCTTGTCATTGACCTTGATATAGGTCTTTTGGGTTTCGTCAGGCTTGCCGTAATATTCTTTCAATGCATAGGGAGAAGACACAAACAATTCTCCGCTCTCCCCGTGTTCCACACATTCCAGGGTAACCGGATCCACCACCATGCATTCCCGGCTTTTCAAGGGATATCCAATGGAGCCGGAAGCGGGCTCAGACCCGATTTTGCTGTAGGTCACATGGCCTACTTCCGTGGATCCGTACACCTGGTAAATGGGCAGGCCGTAGGCCTGCTTGAACCGGTTCATCACCTTGCCGGGCAGTACATCCCCGCCGCAGAAACAATATTGCAGAGAGGACAGGTCATACTGGTCCAGCCGGTCGTTCTCCAGGATCATGCGGTACAGGGCCGGCACCCCGAGAAACCACCGGACCCGGTACTGCTGGATGGATTCCAGGATGGCATCCACCTGGGGCTGGGGCATGAGCACCACCATGTTGCCCTTGTTCAGGCCGATGGCCATGAAAAACCCCAGGGCCATGATGTGGAACAGCGGGTTGATGGCGATATACACATCCTCGCCCTCCTTGAGGTGTTCCCCTGCCACATCAAAGGTGACATCATTGATATAGGAGGTGGCGCCGATATGGTTGCCCGGTACCCCCTTGGGAAACCCGGTTGTCCCGCCGGTGTAAAGGATATAGGACAGGTCTGTCACAGGATCGAGGACCGGCTTGTCTGTAATGGGAGATGCCTTGAGCAGGGATGTAAATGGCACCACTTTGTCATCATAGGTCACCCGGCCCGACGGCACCTTGTCCAGGATCATCCCCATGACACGCTTCCACACCGGCAGAAGATCCATAAGATTGGTGACAACAGCCTTTTTCAAACCGGTCTGGCCAAAGGTTTCCTGGACATACCCGTAATTGGTGTCCATGCAGATAATGGTTTTTGCACCGGAATCCTTGATCATATAGGCGATTTCATGGGAGGTATAGATGGGTGACACAGGAACCATGACCGCTCCTGCCTTCTGGATGCCCAGAAAGGAGACGATCCACTGGATGCAGTTGGGGATATACAAGAGCACCTTGTCGCCTTTGCCCACCCCGATAGATTGCAGGCCTCCGGCAAACCGTTCACTCATATCCCGCAGCCGGCGGTAGGAGAAGCGTTCTCCCAGGTATACCACAGCGGTGTTGTCCGGGTAGGTGTCGCTCATCAGATCGAACCTGGAATAGGACAGTTCTTTTTCAAGGGGTATTGTATCGACCATTGGTACTCCTTATTATGACACGCCAAAATAGGCGGATTTTACATCCGGGTTGTCCATGAGTTCTTCTCTGGTGCCTTCCATGACTGCGGCCCCGTTTTCCAGGATATAGGCGTAATCTACTATTGGAAACACCGGTCTGGCATACTGCTCGGCCACGATGATGGAGATGTCGCTTTCCTCCTGGATCTTTTTGACGGCCCTGATCAATGTGGCCTGCATCAGCGGGCTTAGTCCCAGCAGGGGTTCATCCAGCAGCAAAACCCTGGGCTGGGCCATGAGGGCCCGGCCGATGGCCACCATCTGCTGTTCACCGCCGCTTAAGAAACCGGCCAGGCGTTTCTGCAGCCGTGTCAGGGCAGGGAACAGGGCCATGACAAACTCCAGACTGACCTTTGCCTGTGCTTTGGTGGCCAGATACCCGCCGATGCGCAGGTTTTCCATGACAGAGCTTTCCTTAAACAGGCGCCGGCGTTCCGGACAGAGTACAATTCCGGCCCGGGCACGGCTGCTGGGTTTCATGTCCATGATGTCCTGCCCCTGGAACAAGAGCTGTCCGGTAAGGGTGATCCGCTCGCCCCCGGACATTTTTTCTTTTTTCCGGATATCCAGCATAATGCCGGAAAGCGAATACATCAGGGTGGATTTGCCTGCGGAATTGGCACCGAAAACCCCCACTATCTGGTTGTCCCGGCAAAAGATGCTGATGTTGTTCAATGCCAGCATGTTTTCGTAAAACACCATGAGATCCGTGGCTTCAAGCATATGTCATGACCTCCTCCATTTTTTCAGATCCGAAATAGGCTTCCTTGACCCGTTCGTCCGCCATGACATCATCAGGGGCGCCTTCCACCAGTTTTTCCCCGAAATTGAGCACCATGATCCGGTTGGCCACCTGGAACAGTTCCCGCAGGCGGTGTTCGATCATCACAATGGTGATGCCTTCATCCTGGAGCCGTTCTATCAAGGGTACCATGGAGGCGATTTCACTCATGGAAAGTCCTGAAAATATCTCGTCACAGATGATGACCTCCGGCTGAAGCGCCAGGCACCGTGCCAGCTCCAGGCGCTTCAGGTATCCTGTGGGCAAAGTGGAGGTGGTTTTAAAGGGGATATAAGAGTCCCTTTCAAATCCGATTTCCTCCAGGATATCAATGGCAATGGTCTTGCGGTCACCAAGTGTTCCGCCGCCCCGCCATCCGCCGGTACGCTTGGCCCTGGGGGAAAACAGCGGGATCACCAGGTTTTTGAATGCCGGCAGGCTGTAGTAGGGCCGCATGATCTGGAAGGTTCGGGTTATCCCCATATCCGCAATTTTATGGGCTTTTTTCCCGGTAATATCTTCTCCCTTGAAATAGATCCGGCCCGATGTCAGGGTGATAAACCCGGTAATGGAATTGACAATGGTGGTTTTGCCGGACCCGTTGGGACCGATGATGCCTAAGACATCCCCTTCATACACATCCAGGTCAACATGTTTTAATGCGGTGACTCCGCCGAACACCTTGGAAACATTTTCCATGCGCAAAATGGGCTGGTCCTGTCTGGTTTGCTTGCTCATATCCGGGTCCACCTTTCAGTCTGTTCATATTTTCTTTTGGCAAACGCCATGATGCCGTCGCTGCGGAACAATATGAATGCCACCAGCAGTGTGGCGTAAAACACAATGCGCAGGGTACCGAAATCGCGCAGCAGTTCCGACACCGGCACCAGTATGAGACACCCGATCACCGGACCCACCAGGGTACCGGCCCCGCCGATCACCGTGGCGGCAATGGGCAGGATGGAAAAATCCAGGGCAAACTGGGAGATGCCAGACCACATGTAGATATGGGTGAGACAGGCCCCGGCCAGGCACCCCATGGCCGAGGCGATAAATACGGCCAGGGCCTTGTAATGGGTGATATTGATGCCTGATGCCCGCACGGCCTGGTCATTGTCCATCACCGCCGTGAAGATCAGCCCCATGTCCGTGGTCACGATCCGCCGCAGCCCGAAGAGGAACACCAGCAGGATCCCCACCACAAAATACTGCTCTGTAAATGCGGAAGGAAAGCTGTCGATGCCCAGGATGCCGTCCGTGCCGCCGAACAGGTCGAATGCCTCGATGATCCGGGCCATGAACAAGGGATACATCAACGTGACAATGGCAAAATACACACCTCTCAAAGGCAGGCAGGGCAGCAGCAGCAGGGTGCAGAAAATGCCGCCGGCAAGGGCGGCCAGAGGAATGGTCACCACCGGGGGAAAACCGAAATAGGCATTGAAAATGCCGGCGATATATCCCCCGGTGCCGATGAAAAAAGCGCCGCCCAGACAGACCAGTCCCACATAATGGGCCAGAAAATCAAAACTCAACGCCACCATGGCATAGATGCAGACAATGGAGATGACCCGCTGCCAGTAAAGGCCCGGCATGAGAAACGGCAACGCCAGCAGCCCTGCAATCAGAATGAACCGGGGGGCGATCAGGTAGGCCATCTCCCGCCAGGACATCAATGCATACAGCCCATCGGACCGGACCTTGATTCCCCGGTCGATCCTCTCTTTTCTTCTTGTTTGTGTGCTCATACCCTGTCCTCCAGTTCCTTTTGCTGGCCGAACAGGCCGGACGGTTTCAAAATCAGGGTCAGGATAATGGCCAGAAGGGCCACCACCATCTGAAAATGCGACCCCAGGAACACCACGCTCAGAATCTGGGCATACCCGATGATGAAAGCGGCAAAAAATGCCCCCATCCAGGAGCCCAGCCCCCCCACAATGCACACGGCAATGGACATGATCAGCACCTGGTACCCGGATTCCACCACAATGTTACCCAGCGGCAGGATGGCGATGGCCGCCACCCCGGCCAGGACCGCACCGAACCCCATGGCCAGCATGGCCATGAAATCGGAATCGATGCCCAGCATGAGGGCGGCCCGCTCATCCTGGGCCATGCCCTGGAGGGCCAGGCCCAGTTTGGTGAAATGGGTGAACAACCACAGCCCCGCCACCAGCAGGATGCCGATCACCACCATCACGAGGCGGTGATAATCAACAGGCACCCCGCCGATGACCACCATGCCCTCCATGAACACGGGCAAAGTATAGGTCATGCCCCGGAAACCGCCGTACCGCAGGCCCTCCAGAATGGCCAGGCCGATGGCATAGGAGCTGATGATTTCCGAGATGTTCATGCCCCGTACCCGGATCAGGACCAGGCGGTACATGAGAATGCCCAGAATGCCGTTGATCCCAAGGGACAGCACAATGGCCAGCACATAGGGAAGGCCCAGCTTCTGGAGCAGGGTCCAGGTAACGAACCCGCAGATGATATACAATGCACCATGGGCGAAATTGGGCACCCGGCTGATGCCGTAGACCATGGCAAACCCCAGACCCATCAGGGCCAAAGACACGGAATTGATGGTCCCGTAGACAAGAATTTCCATAACACAACTTTCCCAGGTTCAAGGGTCAAAAGAACAGTAAATCCGCTGATACGATTCGCCTGTTATTCCATCCAGGGCGGCAGCAGGATTTCACCCATGGCAATGCTTTTGGGATACACCACCACCCGTTTGCCGTCCTGCCACTGGAGGATGGAACCCACGGCCCCTTCTTTGGGATCCGTGGATGGAATCACCTGGTGGGATTTGGGATCAAACCGGAGCCGGCCGTATACGCCCATCATATCGATCTGCTCCAGGGCGGTTATCACCTTGTCCGCATCGATGGAGCCGGCACGCTCTATGGCATCCTTGAGGGCATAGACCGCCATGTAGGATGAGGAAGATCCCAGGCCTTCAGGCTCCACCCCCCATTTTTTTGCATAGGCGTTGTAGAATTTCATGGTCCAGGGAGTGGCCTCGGACGGGGCATTGCCCGCATTGACCACGTTGCACAGGGTGTATTCCCCCTTGCCGTCGGTGGCATCCCAGAACCCGGGCTGTTCCGCTGCCGCCAGGGTGGAGCCGAAGGGCAGGGCCGGGATTTTCAAATCATACCACTGCTTGAGCAGGATGGCGCTTTCCGGCATATCCATCCAGATATTGAGAATCTGTGACCCTGTGGATTTTGCCTTGAGCAGGGCCATGGAAAAATCGGTGGCACCGGTGGGAAAAATCTCGGTACCCGTCACCTCAAACCCCTTGGAGCCGGCCACCTTGCCCATGACCTCTGCCGCACCCCTGGCATGGGATACATCCTGGGCCATGATAAACACCTTGGTCAGGCCGTATTTTTCCTTGAGATCAGCAAAGTTGGCAATGATTTCGCCGATGAGATTCACTGCTTCCCCATGGATCCGGAAAGCGTATTTAAACTTGTCGTAATTGGCTGCCACTGTCTTGTGATACTTGGGGGTGAGCACCCCGGAGGTGACAATGGACACCCGTTTGTGTTTGGACAAAAGGGACATGGCAGCCAGGGCCGCCTCGGACCGGTTGGGACCGCCCACGATGAAATCCGCATTCTTGTTGAGAATCAGCCTTTCCACCGCCATCAATGCCTCGCTCACCGGCACCCCGGGCTCAAGATCCCGGGTATCGATCACCTCCACGGCAAAGGGCCGTTTTTCACCGCCCACAGACACACCGCCTGCTGCATTGATCTCTTCCACAGCCAGCCGGATGCCCCGCTCCGCATCCCAGCCGTAAAGATAGGCCGTGGACAAAGGGGCACCCAGAATAATGGGCTTCTGGGCCACTGCAGATCCTGAAAAAAAGAAAATTCCCGCTGATGCCACAAGGGCAAACCATACATGCAACCTGAAACGCTTCATACCTTTTCTCCTTATGTTGAAAACATCACCATGATTGGCAATGGTTTGTCTGCATTTTTCCATAATAAGCAGCAGGGAAGATCAGCAGCAGGCAACGTACCGGTTGAGCACAAAAGGTGCGGGCAGTTTATGGCATCTGGCTTTATTGTGTAAAGTATATTGGGTGAACAATATACCACAATTTCATGAACAAGCAAAATCAAATAAACATCCCTCAGATGAAAGGGACCATCATTTTTTTGGTATGTTTACCAGATGATAGTCCAAACTATCAGGCTGCAGCTGGAACTCAAGCATGCCTGTAATTTGTCATTGGGATATTTTTTGGGGGTATGATATAATACCGGGCATGATCATGGTACTGAAACCTGAAAATGAAAAAATAACACAATAATCTTTATAATGAAAAAAAAAATAGTTGTTACCGGGGCTGTCATTCTGATCTGCCTTGCTGCTTTGATGGCCGGGCTTTACGGGTACAGCCGCACGGACCATGCAAAAAACCTGCTGAAAGATCACATCAACACCCTGATCCCCGGCACACTGACCGCCGATCGTATCGATGTGCTGGCAGCCGGGTCATTTCTCCGGCTGGAAAACCTGCAACTGCAGGATTTACAGGGAAACACCTGCCTGGCATTTGATTCCCTCCGGCTGGATATCCGGCTCAGTGCCTTGTTTGACAGGGTTCTGGAAATAGAAAACCTTCACATTGACCGGCCCAGACTTAATATTAATGCTGACAGCAGCGGCAGGACAAATATCCTTGATGCCCTTGTTGTCAAAGATGATACACCTGAAGATATCCAGGCTGATGATCAGGATGCAGCCGGCATCCCGTTGAATGTAAAGATCAGAAAGGCCGGGATCACCGGCGGCTCTCTGGTTTTTTCTGATCCTGAAAACACAGTTTCAGCTGCAGCTGTCACCATTGAAATATCGGATGCCGATCTGGTGCGGCAGACAGCTGCACTTTTTGTAAAAATTAGCGGCATTTCCCTGTCCAATGCGGAAACAGCCATTGATATCAGATCCTTTACAGCTGCCGGTGCCCTGAAAGAAAATGATATAAATGATATTGCCATTGACCTGGATTCAGGCCTGGGAGTTCTCACCGCATCCGGATCTGTGGCAGATATTTTCAACACCCGGAAAATAGATCTGGCACTTGCGGCAGCAGCAAATATTGCCCCTGTGTCACAGATATCAGAAAACATGCCGGATCTGGGAGGCACCGTGGATCTGGCAATAAACGGCACAGGCCCCCTGAACAACCCGTCTGTGCAGCTGCAGATCAAGGGGCGGCACCTGGAAATGAAACAGGCCTTTGAAAAAGGCAGCATGGATATCACAATGGATCTGGCCGAACAGGTGCTGACCATTGCACAGGGACAGGTGAACCTGCTGGACAGCCGCATGGATTTTTCCGGATCAACGGATCTGTCATTACTTTTTCCTGACGGATTTCTGCACCCGGCCCGGGATATGGACCATCTTTCCTATGCGGTGTCATTTGATCAGCAGGGGGGAGACTTTGCCCGTTTATCCCCATGGATACCCGGATTTTCAGGACAGTTTTCCTCCCGTGGACATATCCGGGGCAAGGGGATCTCCCTGGAAACCCTCACAGCAGAGTTTGCGCTGGCAGGCCGAAATCTGGGAGCCGCCGGAATTGTCCTTGACCTTGTGGATATTGAAGGAAAACTGGACAACACCGGCCTGGCTGAAATCACCCGGTTCCTTGTCCAGGGACAGGACATGAAGTTAACGGCTTCCGGCACAGCCCGGATTTTTGACAAAGGATTTACCCCAAAAGAGGTGATCCAGGTATCTTTTAAAACCGCCGGTCAGGTCAATCCCGGACAATTTCTTGCCCCGGCTGACACAGAAATTGCCCTGAAGTATCTGGATACCGCCATTGCATTTGATCTGGATACAAACCTGGACTACACCCTTGGCACCAACCTTGATATGGGGGCGGTGCAGCGCATGGACATCCCGTTTCAGAAAATCGGGGCACAGATTGATCTGGAAAAGAAAACCATGTCTGTGTTCCTGGAAAATATGGCGGAACTTTCAGCTGCACTGGACATGGAAAAAAACAGGTATACAGCTGATCTTGATTTCAGCCGCAGTGATTTCGGGCCGCTGCTGTCGGCTGCCGGCATCACCGGTATCCATGGGGGTATTGACGGGTGGGTCCGGGCTGCAGGCAAACTGCCGGCTGACCTGCCGCCGTCGGTTGCAGACCAGCTGGATGCGCTAAATGGCAGCCTGACTGTTGCAGCTGATGTAGGGGGCACGGTGGACACACCTGTGATCAATGCAGACATGGACCTTAACGATCTGGCCTGGCATCTGCCCTTCCCCCGGATCACTGTTTCAGACCTCAACGGCCGGGTTACGGTCTCCCCGGACCATATCCGCATCCAGGATATCAAAACCCGGATCAATGGCGGTCAGATCTCTTTGAACGGGGATGCCGGTTTTTCCGGCAGCATGCTGCAGACCTGCCGCCTGGTACTTCTGGCACAAAACCTGGAAATCCCGGTGGCATCCGGATCAAAAAAACCAGATCAGATACAGATATTTGATCTGGCATCAGACCTTGCCCTGGATTTGCAGCCCCCGGGGCTGCACCTGGAAAAAACCGGCGGCAGCAGTGGCTTTTTTCTGCCTGTAAAACAGATAAAGGCCCTGGTCGATCTGGGAAAAACCCGGATCAACATGCAGGCGGGCAGCACCATCCGCCTGATCTCCGGCCTTGACCCGGAAAATGCGCACTATGACCTGGATCTGACATTTGACAACACCTTGGTGGCGCCATTTTTACAGACAGCCGGTTTCACCGGGACCGCCGGAACCCTGACGGGACATGTGACCGCCAAAGGTGATATTTCCGCCCTGATCCCAGGCCATATCCTGGAAACAGCCGGGCAGGCGGGCGGCACCCTTTCCGTTACTGCAGATATCAAAGACAGGGATAAAAAAGCGGCAGGGCAGATGGATATGGCCCTGACCCTTTCAGGAAAAGAGATCACCCTGCCGGTGTCATTCACGCCTTCGGACAAAGAAAACCTGTTTGTGGACATGCTGGAATCCGCCCTTGATATTCACTTAAATTATGCCGGGGCTGCAGCACTTTCTTCTGCGGCTGATGCATCCGGCAGCCCTTCTGCTGCTGTCAAAAACCGCATACCGGTAAAAACCATCCAGGCTGTCCTGGATCTGAAAAAGCCTGATGAAAAAAACACAGGTCAAAAAAACCTGGGCCTGTCTGTGACCCTGGATCATACAGCAAATCTTGCAGCATCCTTCAACCCGGATACCGCAGATTTTGATCTGGCCCTGACATTTGCCGATACCCGGCTGGACCTTTTTCTGGAAACCGCAGGAATTCAAGGGGTACAGGCCGTGGTAACCGGCCATATGCTTTCCCGGGGCCGGGTGAACATCCTGCTGCCCCCAAAAATTACAGACAACATGCAGCCGGCAACTGGTACTGTCACGCTTGATGCAGATCTGGACGGCACCTTTTCCCGACCGGAAATCAATGCACAGCTCACCCTGGCGGATCTGGCATATCCGGTTCCTTTGGCCAATCTTGCCATATCCGGGCTTAACGGCTCTGTAGACTTGTCCAACCATCACATGACAATTGAAAATATGGAGGCAAATCTCGGCCAGGGCAGCCTGAAGATGTCAGGGGACCTGGAACTGGAAAAATTTATCCCCGTATCCGGCCGGGCCAGGCTGACAGCAGAAAATATTGCCCTTTCCCTGGAAGATACCGTAGAAATCGCCTTTAACACAGATCTAACCTTTTTTGGAACCAGGGAAAAATCCGCCATTACAGGAACCATACTGCTGCTCAAAGGTGAATATTACAAGGATTTTACCTTTGATCTGGCCGAGGCACTGGAAAGCCGGAAAATGGCCCCAGCAGCACAAAACAAACAGTCAGAGCCCGGAAATTCCATGATTGAAAACACCACCATTGATATTGATGTGGATTACATAGACCCGTTTGTACTGGACAACAACCTGGCCTTTATTTTGGTGGAACCTGATGTGAAAATTGTTGGTACAATAAAAAACCCTGTAATTACAGGACGCGCCCAAATTTTGGAAGGCACTGTGGTCTATCAGAAAAGACAGTTTGAGATTGAAACAGGGGTCATCGATTTTGTAGACCAGTTCAAAACCGACCCGGAGATCACTTTGCATGCAACCACTCAGATACGAAACTGGGTTATCCACATGGATATCAGCGGAAAGACAGACAACCTGAAATTCAGGCTCTATTCTGATCCTGCTGAAACCCACGAAGATATTTTGTCCCTGATTGTCCTCGGCAAGACCACAAAGGAACTGGGGCAGGGGGGCGGCTTATATACCGGTTTTTTTACGGAAAGAGCCTCTGAAGTGGTCAGCCAGGGCGTGGAATCATCCACGCCGCTGGATGAATTCAAACTGGGGCTGGATGAATCAGGAGACCAGGGTGCAAATGTGAATGTCACCATGGGCAAGCAGTTGTCAGACCGCCTGAAAGTCATCTATTCCATGCAGACGGAAGAACAGGAGACCATCCATACCAATGCTGCGGAATACAAAATGCTGGAAAATGTCCTGCTCAGGGCGTTCAATGATTCAAAAGGAGATTTCGGCACGGAAATCACCCTCAAACTGGAGTTCAGATAACAGATGATCCATTCCGATAACAAACCATATCCGCAGAGACTGCTCAGTCCAGGCATTGTTTTTTTTCTTGTAGTGTTGTGGCAGGTTTGTTCTGCCATCCCTGCCGATGCCGGTGACAGCCGGCCTGTCATCTCACAGATCCGTGTGGAAATTTTGGGCGGCACAGAAAAGCGACAGGAAAAACTGCGGCCCATGGCCATGGAGATGATCCGGTTTCAACTAGGCACCCTTTTCACAGCACAGGATCTGGATACCACTATCACCCTGTTGAAACAGACCGGGCAGTTCAGCCGGATCGATGTGCCGGACCAGGATATGGATGCACCGTCCATCCCCCTTGTTTTCCGGCTGACCCCGGTTATGCTGGTCAGGAAAATAACCGTGGACGGTGCTTTTCCCGTATTCAGCAATGCGGTTGTCAAGTCCACGGATTTTGTCACAGGCAGTGCCTTTTACCCGGACCATATGGAAAAAAATGTGCAGGCGGTCAAGACCCTGATGGGGGACAGGGGATATTTGGATGCAGAAGTGGACATTACAGCTGAACCTTACCAGGGACTGCAGAGAGATATTCTGATTGAGATCAAAAAACATGCGCCCCTGAAAACCGTGGAAATTGCATTTACCGGCAATACCGTATTTTCCGACACCCGGCTTAAAATGCGCATGAAATCCTATCAACTGCCGCTTTTTTTCTGGAGCAAAGGCAAGAGAACCATCCAGAAGGATCTGGAAGCAGATGTCAAAAAAATAGTGGCCTATTACCGAAAAAAAGGCTTTGCCGAGGCGGCCGCCACCTATGATGTGCACACGGATGCAGACAAAAAAGCCGCCAGGGTGGTGGTCCATATAGAGGAAGGTCCGCTGTACCGGGTTTCCTTTACCGGGAACAAAGAATTCATGACCTATACGTTAAAAAAAGACATGACCATCTGGACAAAAGGCAACCGTAATGATTTCGGGTTGAAGCGCAGCATCAAAAACATCACAGACAGATACAAGAAGGCCGGTTACATGGACTGCGAGGTAAGTTTTACCGCTGATACTGAAATGAAAAATGAAAAACCGGTCCGGCATATCCGGATACAGATCAATGAAAACACCCGCTATATTGTCAGATCCTCTGTCATCAAAGGAGCAGAATCCAAGGATGCCGAAGATCTTAAAGCCCTTTTGAATACCCGGGAAAAAGGAGTTTTCTACGACGGTCCCTTTGCCCGGAACATGGTTTCGGATGACACACAGATTCTGGAAAACTATTATGCCAGCACAGGGTTTGCACAAACACAGGTGTCTGCTGATGTGGCATGGGATGCGGCAGATAAAAAAAACAGGATGCTGGGTGATGTGGTATTTGAAGTGGCAGAAGGATACCGCAGGCAGGTTACCCGGGTAACGCTTTCCGGCCTGCCGGAAATGTTTGCATCAGACATCACACAGATGCTGCAAACCAGGGAAAAACAACCGTTCATCCCGTCACAGGTGGATGCAGACCGCATGGCGATTCTCTCTTTTCTTGCGGAAAAAGGGTTTGTCTACGCAGATGTCCGGACACGTATAGATTCGGATGGAAAAGATTACCAGGTTACATTCCAGGTGGAACCGGGCACCCAGGCCACGGTGGGCGGGGTATGGGTATTCGGCAATTTTGACACGAAAGATTCGGTGATACTCCGGCACAATACTCTTGAACCGGGGGAACCTGTGTCTTTGAACAGTTTTGTTTCCCTGCAAAAAGAGATCAGAAATATCCAGTGCATTGAAAGAGCGGATTTCAAAGCTGTCGGTATCCGGGAAAATCTTGACCAGGTGTTTTTCCTGACCAATGTGGAGGAGAAAAAACCCTATTTTCTTGACACAAGCATCGGGTATGACACAGCCAAAGATGCCTATATAGGGGTGTCTGCCGGCAACAGGAACCTGCTGGGAACCAACCGGAAGCTGTATATGGATGCCCAGGTTTCCGGCATTGGGTATGAGACTATCCTGGGTATAACGGATTTTGATCTTCTGTCAAAACATATATACGCTGATTTCAATGTGTACGCCTCTGAAGAAGAACTTAAAAATCAGAGCTTCGGCTCCCGCAAATATGGATCATCCCTGTTGTTTGAAAAACAGCTGACCCGAAATCTGAAACTGGGCACCGGTTTTGAACTTGAGTCCAGAGAGCAGTATGCCACCGGAACAATTACCGGTTTAAATCCGGACATTTACGCCGCCCGGGGGATTGTTTCAACCACACCATTTGTGACCTGGTCTTCGGTGGATTCCTATGCAAAACCCACCAGCGGGTTCTATTTCAACGCCTCTGCCGGCTATACCCGGGATATCCTGGAGGATCTGGACAATTTTGTGAAATACCAGGTGAAGGCCAAATATTATTTTCAGCCCTTTTCCCGGCTGGTACTGGCATTCCAGGCCATGTACGGCACCATCCAGAATTTTTCTGCAGACAGTGAACTGCCTTATGATCAGCTGTTTTTTTTAGGCGGGATTTCAGATGTAAGGGGGGTTGGTGAAAATGAACTGGTTCTGGATGCCTTTGGTGACCCTTTGGGGGGCAAGACCCGGATGGCCGGCTCCATGGAAGCGCGCATTGACCTTGGCAAAAATTTTGAACTGCCCCTGTTTGTTGATGCAGGCTCCCTGCAAGATACCACAAAATCCGGCAGTGATGAAGGCTTTAAATTCACCCTGGGATCGGGGTTAAGGTATATGACCCCTGTGGGACCGGTAGGCCTTTTGTATGGATTCAGGCTTAATCCTGAAACCGGGGAAGATTCCGGAAAAATCCATTTTTCCATTGGATATACGTTTTAACAAACAAGGGGTCAGGTGGTTAGTACATGAGATTGGGCAGAAACAGGATGATCTGGGGAAAGAGGATGAGAATAAACACACCCACTATCACGGCGATGAGAAAGGGAAAAATGCCCTTGAAGATTTTTTCCAGGGGAACTTCCTGATCCAGAACATTTTTTGCCACCCCATAGACCACATACACATTGATGCCCACCGGCGGGGTGATAACCCCCATTTCCGTCACCATGACGATTATGACCCCGAACCAGATGGGATCATATCCCAGTTCCATGATTACAGGAAAGAAAA
>JAIPDY010000193.1 GCA_021737445.1 Desulfotignum sp. | reverse complement strand
CACAGCGGCGATTATACGGCTGTCGCCCTCAGCCGTGATCCTGATATCCTGCTTGGCATTGATATTGAAAAAATCACTGATCTGCCGGGTGCATCCTTCATGAAAACCGCGTTTACAAAACAGGAAATTGCACACATGCCAAAAACAGCTGCAGCTGTTTTTACAAACTGGACGTTAAAGGAAGCGTTTCTGAAATACCTGGGGCTGGGATTCAACGAAAGCCTTCATAAAGTGGCAGTCATCAACCGGCAGATTTTTCACAACAGCCAGGACCAGGCAGTTACCACCTGGCTGGAAATGATAGACAACCGGTATGCCTTAGGCCTGGTTTATGGGAAAGCGGTTCAGCAAAAAGATTCTGCACGGGCATAGCTGCCATGAAAAAACCGGGAAGCCACCCGGAGAAGGCTTCCCGGTTCGGGGTTATGGCATGTCATAAGGAGGATCAACATCTCCGGGTTTTGTTTTTACAAATACGCATTATGCGGTTCTGATCTCAATCTGCCGGGGTTTGGCTTCCTCTGACTTGGGCATGTGAAGGGCGAGCACACCGTTTTTCAATTCTGCTTCCACTTTTTCCACATCAATGGTCTGGGGCACGGAAAAATTGCGGACAAACTCCACATTCCCGAACTCTTCCCAGGAAGCTGCCCCGCTGGTTTCCAGTTTTCTCACACCTGACAGGGAAAGCCTGCCGTTGTCTATGTTAACGGAAAGTTCATCCTTTGCAACACCGGGCATGTCTGCATACAAAAGGATTTCGTCTTCGTTTTCATATATGTCAACCATCCGTGCGGCTTCGTACAATTCCCGTGTTTTTTCTATATTCTGGTCGTTTCTTTTTGCGATTTCAGTCTTTTTTTCCATGATACGCCTCCATTATCTATGTTGGTCAAAAGTTCAATGGCGATCAAACATCTTTGATTACTTGATGGAGAGCTGCCTGGGTTTTGCCGCCTCTGACTTGGGCAGGGTCAAGTAGAGTATGCCGTCCTTCAAGGTGGCTTCCACCCGGTTGCTGTCCACATCATCGGGCAGGGTAAAGCTGCGGGAGAAAGTACCGGCGCCTCGTTCCGTCTTGTGCACCTTGTATCCCTCGGGCAGATTCTGTTCTCTGGAACCGGAAATTTCCAGATAGTTTCCCTGAATCTTGATATCCAATGATTCCTTGTCCATGCCGGGAACTTCCAGCCGCATTTCAAAGTTATCGCCGCTCTGGTACAGATTGGCCCGGAGAAATCCTTCATCCATAAGCCATCTGGTCCCGTAGGGACGGCCATAGTCGGTGTATAAATTGTCCAGCCGCTGCCGGAGCAGGTCCATGGTTCCGAACAATCTGTCGATATCGCTGAATCTTGTAAACATGACACATCCTCCTTTATTATATTTTTTGTTTGTTGTTTGTGAAAGCCGGCCTGTTATTGCACTGTATGCGACATTATCATGAAACTCTGTCAGTTTGTGCTGTGTGCGTAAGATCTGCCGCTGCTTTCACCTTTTGAACTCTTTTGAGCAGAATTTAGTTATCAAAGACTCTATGTCAATACCTTGCTATTATTTTTTTTAAAAATTCGAATTAGTAATACATCTTTTCTGTTCCAGCCATCACTCTGACCGGATTTCAATCTGCCGGACATCAACAGATCTTTTCTTCCAAAAGCAGACGGCACCCCAAATCCCTGGAACATATCTGCAAACAACCGGTCCACTTCCCGGTGAAACGCCTGCAGGGGAGTCCCCGTCCGCAGGTCTTCATGCAAACCGTCCCCACGCCTGACCGGTACGGTTTTTCCCATGTTTTCGTTTTCTTTTTTAAACCAGTTCCACGGTGCAAGTTTTTTCATATCCATATGCCACCTCCTTGCCTTTTACAGGGTTTGAGGATCACGCAGTACATAGGTTGCAACATACTGTTTTTAAATTATATTCCAGGTGTGTTACCCACTTTTTCCTTGTATGCCACCAAAATAAAACAGGCCGGTTTCATGTCAAGGAAAATTTTCATTACTAATAATTTTTTTATTGACAAAGTAATGAGATCATTCTATTTTAGTTTCACGCATGGAATAAATCGCAGCAGAACCTTAGGTTTTGTATATGAAACCGGATAAAAAGAACCGGTAAGAGATATTTTCGCCAGGAGGTGATACCATGCCACAGGATTATTACCTTGTTTTAGGCATTACATCCGATGCCAGTCAGGCAGACATCAAAGATGCCTACCGCAGACTTGCAAAAGAATACCATCCTGATCACTACAAAGGAAACAACCGGCCGTTCCAGGCCATCCAGGAAGCATATGCCGTCCTGTCCGATCCTGCCCGGCGCAGGCACCATGATTCCCGGGTTCTGAAAAAAAACCCGGGCACCCGGAAGGCGCAGCCATTTTCAGGACATCTGGAACCCCTTGTGCCCGAACCCTTCAGCGAGACATTTTTTTGCCATTCACCCTTCAGGGCGTTTCACCCATATCAGCCGTTTTCAAAACAGCGGATAACCATCTATTTCAATGTAAACGGGTGAGGATCAGGTGTGATCAAAAATATAGCCCACAGACCGCCGGCTTTTGAAAAACTGGGGATCTTTGGGATTTTTTTCAAAATATTTTCTGAATCTTACCATGAAATTGTCCACCGTGCGGGTGGAGGTATCACTGGAATATCCCCAGCCGGCATTGAGCAGCATCTCCCGGGACAAAGGCCTGCCCCTGTTGGCAATAAAAATTTTAAGCAGGGTGATCTCCTGTTCCGTCAATATGATCTCGCCGGCCACACACCAGGCTTTGAAGGTGACAAAATCCACATGATTGTCCCCGAACCGGTAGTGATCGCCCTCAAACAGGGGATAATCCGGTTTTGTGTAGTTTAAAACCGGCTCATACCATGCGCTTTTTTGAACAAGGCGCTCCACCCGCAGCAAAAACTCCTCCAGGTCAAAAGGTTTGGCCAGGTAATCATCCACCCCGTACCGCAGGCCTTTGACTTTGTCTTTGGTGTCTCCCCTGGCAGACAGAATCAGTACCGGAATTTTTTCATCTTCCTGGCGGATGGTTTTTAAAATGGAAAACCCGTCAATCATGGGCAGCATGATATCCAGAACAATGAGGTCCGGTTGCCAGGCCCTCCATTGTTCCAGTCCCTCAATGCCGTCGGGAGCCAAGGATACTTCATATCCGGCAAGGGCCAGATTGAGCCGGATACCTTCGGCGATGCGGGCCTCATCCTCTATGACCAGAACACGTTTTTTTTCAGTCGCTTCCATATATTTTTCTCCCTGACATTGGCAATGGCGGTTCTGGGGATGGTGAGGGTGAACCGTGCCCCTGATCCCTTGCCGTCACTGAATACCGATACCCGCCATCCGTGAATCCGGGCAATACTTGAAACCAGATAGAGCCCCAGGCCTGAACCGGACACCCGCTGCCGGTTTTCCCGGCCGGACTGGTAGAACTTGCGGAAAATTTTTTTTACCTCCTGACGATTTACACCGATGCCGTTGTCGATAAAATCGATGGTAACCTTCTGAAGGTGGGATTTAAACACAATTTTCAGTTCAGGCTGGTCAGATTCATTGTATTTGATGGCATTGGACACGATATTCATGAGCAGCATTTCAAACAAAAACAGGTTAACCGGGTATTCAAACCGCGCCTGTGACAGATTTAATATCTGGATATCGCATTCCCGGAACAGAGATTCATTTTTTTTGCAGAAATTTTCAACAATCTCCACCAGGCTGGCCCGGCTCACTTCTGAACCAAAGTTCTGGCTTTCAATGCGGGCCAGATTCAAAATCCGGTTGATATTATCTGTAAGCCGGTTGATATCTTCGAGCATGTTTTCACTGTAACGCTTGATATCTTCAGGTTCCAGAGGGTGGCGGATAAATGTTTCCAGATAAAGCCGCAAAGAGGTCACCGGCGTTTTCAGTTCATGGGTGAAATTATAGATGAAATTGTGCTGGAGCCGGAACAGGTTCACGGTTTTCTGGTAATAGATAAACGCCAGAAGAATCCCGGCCAGGACCACGGTGATCAAAAGACTGAGCACGATAATGGTCATGCCGGTCTTGGATGGGAAAATCATCTGCGGGTCAATGTGAAACTTTAAAATGATCACTTCCAGGGCAGACCTGATTTCCATGTAAAGGCTCACCGTGAGCACCAGAAAAGTGGCCAGGGCAAAAATGGAGCAGGCAAAAATAAATACCGGGTGAAGGTACCACCGGGATGGGTTCAGGATCTGCATGGGTCAGTTTTATTTGTTGGTTTGATCATTGAGATATCCCAGGTTCCCTTGACATCTACTATAAACGGTTTCCATACACCATTATTCCATGGATTGCCATCATTATTATTCATTTAACCAGTCTGTATTTTTAAAAATGGCACGGATACTCTCTTTATCCTTTACCTTTGACGGCAGCAGATCCAGTTTGCGTTTGCTGAGCATTTTCAGCCCAAGATCAATATCGGAAAAAAGATCCTTGCTGGATAATTTATACCGCATCATTATTTCAAGCTTATGGGTCCGGCCATACCGGGCAATGGAATCGATAACCTCATTGTGAAAAGAAAGAATACCGGGTTCAGCAATCCGTGCTTTTTCCTGAATCGCGATCTGCCGGAGCCCGTCCATGATCGCGGCCATATCAACCCCGTTGGGGCATTCCATGGAACAGGTGTTGCAGCCCACACAAAGCCAGATGGTTGAACAGGACAATGCTTTTTGCTTGAGACCGAACTGGATCATTCGAATGATTTTGTTGGGCAGCACATCCATGTCTTCACTGAAGGGACATCCCCCGCTGCATGCAAGACATTGCCAGCACCGGCTCAGATTGGAACGGCTAATTTTTTCAACCTGATCGATAAATGCCTGGGCAGTGTGGTCCAGTTCAATGGATTCCATGAATACCTCCTTTTATATTTTCTGCCATGCCTGTTTTTACTGAATCTAACCCTGTTGATTCAAGCCGTCCTTGACATAAATCAATATGTGTTTTTTAAAACAACCATTTTCCGGCAAACGCCTGAACCTGGTTGACATTTCTTTCCAGAACATTACACTATATATGTTTAAAAAAAACAATAAGGAGACAGATAATGGCAAAAAACACTGAAAAAAAAGATCATTGTGATGCAGAAGACCAGAAAAACGTGGTGGAAAAGATGAGTGACTGTGACAAATCATCCGACAGTGACAAAGACCGCGATGAATGTTACACCAAGGTGATCAAAAAGGATGACGGCTGCATGTCATCCTGATATCTTCTGCAAGGTCTGTCATATTCAGGACACAAGATCCTCAAACACCACGGGCAGGCGCCTGTTGAGTTCCGACAGCAGCGGGATCATCAGTGCCCGGATCTGGGGATGGGCTTTTTTGGAACACCGCAGGGCAAACATATGGCGCCATTCTCTGATATTGCCTTTGACCACAATTTCAGTTTTCAGAGAATTTGGCAGCACCTCCCTGGCCTGTTCGGGCCGCCATCCGCTCTGAAGCAGTTCAAGGTACCGCGTTTCCGCCTCTGCCATGGCCGCTTCCCAGATACCCTGCTGGGCCGGGGTGCTGTCTTCCCACCAGCAGGGCCGGATAAATTCCATTTTTCCGTCATACCGCACATACCGGGTGGATTCCTGGGCAAAGGAAAACAACCGGTGCCGCACCAGTTCATGGGTCACCCCACGGTTGGTGGTGAACCGGACAATGATGTCGGCAAACTCGATCATGGCATGGTGGCCCCGGTCCCGCATGCGGGCCACAAACCCGGCAGCTGAATCCGGTGTAATTTTGTCCTCAGACTTGTAACAGGTACGGCCTGCCGTCTCGATGACCTGGAGCAGGTCATCGGGCAGGCTGATGATGTCATGGCGCTGATCAATAATTTGCATACGGTTCTCTCCTTATCATCTTTATGGCTGTCCACGTACAATACCCGGGATAAAGAAAAATTTCCAGAATAAAAAAAACCCTTGACTTTGTTTCTTTATCCTGTATTATATGAAGATTGCGTTAAGATAACAGAACGCAACTGTTTCTTTCTTTTACGGTGTACATCAAGACCCAATCTATGATTTATCCCTGATGAAGTTCGAAGCGAATTTTTTTATTTTTATTTTTTTTTAGGAGATTGCCAACATGGCGAATGGTACAGTAAAATGGTTTAACGATGCAAAAGGGTTTGGATTTATTGAACAGGAAAACGGTGGGAAAGATGTGTTTGTACATCACTCAGGCATTAATGCCATGGGTTTCAAATCCCTCAACGAAGGGGACAGCGTTTCCTTTGATATCACCGAAGGTCAGCGAGGACCTGCTGCAACAAACGTGACCATAATGTAACCGTGGTATAATTACCCCGTTTATATAGTTATGAACAAAAAGCCCCTGGATGGTTCGCC
>JAIPDY010000192.1 GCA_021737445.1 Desulfotignum sp. | reverse complement strand
CTTGGACAGGCAGCAGGACACGGAATCAAACAGGGTGGTGATCTCTTTAACGTCAATTCCCAGTTTCACGGCGGCATTGAACACCCTGGCACCGTCCAGGTGAAAGCGCAGACCATGGCGGTCTGCCAGCGCCCTGGCTTCCTTTAGATAGGCCATGGGCAGCACCTTGCCGGCCTGGGTGTTTTCCAGGCAGAACAGCCGGGTTCTGGCAAAATGAAAGTCATCCGGCTTGATGAACCGTTCCACTGTGGCCAGATCCAGGGTGCCGTCATCTTCAAAATCCAGGGGCTGGGGCTGAATACTGCCCAGAACCGCACCGCCGCCGGCTTCATATTTATAGGTGTGGGCGGTCTGGCCCACGATATATTCATCCCCCCGCCGGCAGTGGCTCAACAGGGCCACCAGGTTGGTCTGGGTGCCCGATGCGCAAAACAGGGCATCAGGCATGCCGGTGATGGCGGCGGCTGTCTGCTCCAGCCGGTTCACGGTGGGGTCTTCGCCGTACACATCATCTCCCACTTTTGCGGTTATCATGGCCTCCAGCATCTTCTGGTCAGGCCGGGTAACGGTGTCGCTTCTCAAATCTATCTGTTTCATGGTGTTTGTTTCCTTATGCTATCTGTTGGTCATTCATCCGGTTCTTACAACTTCTGTTTTAATTTGTAAACCGTGTATCAAAAGACCCGTGCCGGGGGGTTCCTGTGGGTCTCACCCTCTGCCGCGTTTGACAAGGAGTAGGGCATGGCTGCGCTGAACGGCAAAAACTGCGGGCAGGTGTGTCCTCAGACAGTTTGCCGTTCTTGACGCTCCGCCATGCCCAACTCCTTGTAGCAAACGCGTCAGAATGGGATCCAACCCACAGGAACCCCCCGGCACTAGTGGTTGATGGCAGAGATAAGCAGGGATGAAATTTTAGGCCTGGTTCCTACATGAACAGGGGGAACTGAAAATAACTTGCACAACGAAAAATTTGAATGGTGAAGCAGGGCCAGGGATCTCTTAAAAAGCGGAATATATTTCACTTTACATCCCTGTAGCACGTGAATATAATAAAAATACAATACATATTGAACTGTTAGGAGGAAAAATGGATATACCACAAAATCGAACTATTTTCCCATGAAGAGGTATGGGATGACTGAAACGCGAGAATATCTTGCGAAATATGAAAAACAATTTATCAAAAATCTGAATCGATATTCATCTTCAAAAAAACAAATTAAACGTTGCGTTGAACGTATCATTCTTGACCCCTACTTTCACACTGAATTCCTTTCAGACAAGAGTGGAAAGCTGAATTTGAAAGGTTGCTGAAGTTTTCAAAAAATGAGATCAAATTTATGAAACATTCACGCACCTGGCTTTTTTCCACTGTTATCCTTGCGGCGGCCATGTTTGCCATGTCCCAGTTCTACCGGGCATCAGTGGCCGTGATCTCACCGGATCTGATGCAGGATATGGGGTTGAACGCCCTGGATCTGAGCCGGATATCTGCCGCATTTTTCTATGCCTTTGCCATCATGCAGATCCCTGTAGGTATTTTCTTGGACACAGTGGGACCCAGGACCGCCATGACCGCCCTGACCCTGTTGTCAGTGGCCGGTGCAGTGGTTTTTGCGCTGGGCACCAGCCCTGCCTGGCTGACCTTCGGCCGGGTTTTGCTGGGGGTCGGCATGGCATGCAATTTCATGGGGTCCTTGAAGCTGCTTACCGTCTGGTTTGAACCCCGGCAGTTTGCCACCCTTTCCGCTGTGGTGGTGTCTCTGGGCACCCTGGGAAACATTGCCGCAGCCACCCCTCTGGTGCTCATGGTCAGCCTTGTGGGGTGGCGGCACAGCTTTCTGATCATTGCCGGGTTTACTTTTGCCCTGGCACTGCTGTTTTTTGCAGTGATCAAAGACCGGCCGGGTGCGGATGCCGGAGGGGCCGCTGACATTACAGGCGGGGCGGATCTGCGGCCCAGCGTATCCCAGACCATGGGCCGGGCATGGGCATTGTTTCATGAAAAAGATTACTGGATTATCTCAGCGGCCACCTTCTGCCGGTATGGGATCTATGCGGCTGTCCAGGCCCTGTGGGCAGGACCGTTTCTCATCCATGTCCTTGAATTGTCTGCGGTCACGGCGGGCAATATTCTTTTTCTGATGAGCATCGGCCTGATCCTGGGATGTCCCTTTTGCGGATGGCTGTCTGATTCCCTGGTGAAATCCCGGAAAAAAATCATCATTCCCGGCATCTGCTGCATGACAGGTCTGCTGCTGGCAATGAACCGGCTGTCCCCGGATACCGGGGTGTGGGTGGTATATCTGGTATTTTTTTCCTTTGGTCTGGCCTCGGGGTCAGGACAGGTGATGTATGCCCATATCAAAGAACAGGTGCCCAAAGCCAATGCCGGCATGGCCATGACCGGGATCAACTTTTTCACCATGGCCGGGGTGGCGGTGTTTCTTCAGGGTATGGGCCATGTGATGACCCGGTTTTTCCCTGGTTCGTCTTTGACCCTGCCCGCATTTCACCTGGCATTTGGATTGTGCAGTGTCTGCCTGGCCGGTATCGCCCTGCTGTACTGCCTGACCAGGGAGACCCTTGAAAAAAGATAAAAAAAGTTAACTTCTGCCCCCCTCGATGATGTCTCGGATTGTGGCGGCCAGGTTCGGGTTGGAAAAGGGCTTCTGGATAAAGTTGACCCCGGTGTCCAGGATGCCGCGGTGAGCGATGACATTGGCGGTATACCCGGACATGAACAGCACTTTGATGTCCGGATACAGTGACTGCATCCGGGTTGCCAGCTGCCGGCCATCCATTTCCGGCATCACCACATCAGTGATCAAAAGATCGATTTTCTGCCCGCATGATTCTGCCACGTCCAGGGCCTTCCCCGGCGATGATGCTTCAAAAACAGTATATCCCAGGTTTTCCAGTATTTTCCGGGTCATGGTCAGGATAGGCGCTTCATCTTCAACGATCAGGATGGTTTCCCCCTGTCCCCGGGGACTTTCTTCGGAATGTGTGACCGCTGCCGGGTCAGGGGAGCCGGCATGGCGGGGCAGGTAAAGTTTGAAGGTGGTGCCGCTGCCCGGTTCACTGTAAACATTGATGAATCCATTGTTCTGCTTGATGATGCCATACACGGTGGCCAGCCCGAGTCCGGTGCCTTTGCCTTTTTCCTTGGTGGAAAAGAACGGTTCGAACAGGTTTTTCTGGATCTCTTTGTCCATGCCGCAACCATCATCACTCACCGCCAGCAAAACAAAATCACCCGGCTTGAACCCGGCATGCATGGCGCAATACTGGTCATCAATATGGGTGTTTTGTGTTTCAATGGTGATGCTGCCCACCCCTGCAATGGCATCCCGGGCGTTGACCACCAGGTTGGCCAGGATCTGATCCACCTGGGACGGGTCCAGGTATACCGGCCACACCCCGCCCCCGGGCTGCCAGGACAGGTTGATATCTTCACCGATGAGCCGCCGCAGCATCTTGAGCATGTTTTCCACGGTTTCGTTTAGATCCAGCACTCTGGGATTGATGGTCTGTTTTCTGGCAAAGGCCAGCAGCTGCTTTGTAATGTCAGCAGAACGTCTGGCTGCGGTGAGGATCTCTTTCATGTCAGGATGCAAAGGGTTTTCAGGGGATGTTTTAAGCACGCCCAGTTCTGCATACCCGATGATCACAGAGAGCATGTTGTTGAAATCATGGGCCACCCCGCCGGCCAGCCTGCCTACTGATTCCATTTTCTGGGCCTGGATCAGCTGTGCCTGGAGCTTTTCCTGATCTTTTCCGATCTTCAGGGTGCTCAGGGCATAGGCAAAATCCTGGCCCATCTCACTGAGAAGGCTGTATTCCTCATCATCTTCAATGATGGTGTTTTCAGTGGCCACGTTGAGAAAGCCAAAATCGGTTTCCATGTGGACCAGGGGCACACACACCGACAGTCTCTCAGCGCAGCTGTCTGATATGGGACAGCCGCTGCATGCTGTTTTCTGGTCATGGATCACCAGGGGTTTTTTTGCCTTTTTTGCCCCCTGGCAGCACAGGGGCAGCTTCCCCTGCCGGAGCAAACCGGTCAACTCTTCGGAAGTTTCTGCCAGACCGGCCATGGACCAGGAGACCGGCATCTGCCTTCCATCGGTGAGAACTATCATGGCAGATGGATAACCGCGATGGGCCACCAGGAGACGGCATCCTTCCCGGATCAGTGTATCCTGGTTATTTTCATGAATCATCAGCTGGTTGATATCCCGGATGGCCCGCAGCACCTGGTTCAAATGCTGGATGTGGTGCTGGGCCCGTTTTTTTTTGGTGATATCTTCCACAGAACTCATGATTCCGATCATATTGCCCTGGAAATCATTGATCGGGGCTGCCGACAGGCTCACATCAAACAGGGTGTTGTCTTTTTTTCTGCGGACGACTTCAACTGCTGAAAATGCCCCGTCTTCAATCACCTGCCGCCGCAGTTTTTCAAATTCTGCTGTTTTATCCTCCGGCACGATGGGCAGGGGCTGACCCAGGACCTCGTCGGCGGTCCATCCAAAAATTTTTTGTGCTGATTCGTTCCAGGACGTTACCTTTCCCTGGAAATCGATGCTGTAGAGCGCCACGGGCGAGCAGGCGATCATGGCTCTCTGGAACTCTGTGCTGTCATGCAGCTCTTTTGTTTTCCGGGCCACCTGCCGCCTGAGCGCCCGGGACCATAAAAACATCATCACCAAAACCAGCACCAGGGGGATTGCCACCATGGCAAGGTAACGCAGAACCCGGATTGCCGGCAGCTGTTCTTTCTGATAAAATCCCAGCCATTTGTCATGAATGCGCCGGTATTCACCGCTTTGTTCCAGTGTTTTCAATCCTTCGCTGAACTGGGCCAAAAGTGCCCGCCTGCCCTTTTTGACCGCATAGCTGTATTCTCCGGCAAAAAAGTGGTGACTGCCCAGGTTCAGGTTGGTCCAGTTGTTTTCTTTGATAAGGTGCAGGGCACTGATGCGGGGAACCAGGGCACAGTCAAACCGCCCTTCTGATACACCCTGCAAAACCTCTGTCTGGGTTTCCAGCACCGACACCTGTGCCGTCAGGTTGTGCCCGGCCACAAATTCCAGAATCACATCCCCCTGCTGTACAGCCAGGCGTTTCCCAGTCAGATCTGCAGCAGTTTCCGGCGGGTTGCCGCTGTCATTGCGGGTCACCCCCACATAGTAGGAGATCAGGTGCGGGGGGGAAAAATCCAGGGTCAGGTCCCGTTTTGCCGAATAGAACATGCCCTGGATCACATCGATATCCCCTTTTTCCAGAGCCTGGACAGTGTCTGACCAGGAATCGAGCCGTATCTGAATGTTCATGTTCATCTCTCTGGCGATGGCCCGGGTCAGTTCCACCATGAAGCCGTCAGGCAGGCCTTCATCGTTGACAAATTCAAACGGCGGGTAGTTATGGTCACCGCCGATGATCACCGGGCGGTCAGTGGGCAGCTGCATGGCGGCAAACCATTTGGTATGGAGCCGGCGGAAAGTGCCGTCCGCCATGACCAGGGCCAGGCCTTCGTTGAGCAGGGCCAGGGTCTCTTTATCCCCTTCTTTGACAGCAAAACTGAAATCCTGGCGGAACGCCTCGACAGGGTACCGGATGATTTTAAGACCGGTGATACCGCTTTCCTGAATCAGGCGCAGGGCTACCAGGCGCTGGATGAACACCGCATCATATTTCCCGTCTGCCAGCTCCTGAAGGGCTGTCTCAAAGGTGGGCCGGGCGATGATGTGGATGCCGCGGTCCTTTCTGCGCAAGAACTCTTCGGCGTTGTCATCTTTCATGACTGCCACCTGTCGTCCCTTTAAATCTTCCAAAGTCCGGATGCCCGTGGTGCCTTTGCGTACCACAATGGCCCCGTGCAGAGACATGTAGGGAAAGGTGAAATCAAACAAAGGTTCTCTTTCCGGGGTCCGTCCCACCAGAGGCAGGGCCTGGACCTCTCCTTTTTCCAGCCATCCTTTGACCTGGTTCCAGGGACCGGTTTTAAAAGTGACCTCCCGGCCCATGGCTTTCAGGGCCTCACGCAGCAATTCAACGGAAAATCCGTCAGCCCGGCCGGATTCATCCACAACGGAAAAAGGCGGATAATCGATTTCCGCTGCGGAAATGATGGCTGGTCCGGAGGAGGCATCGGCCTGGCCGTCAAAAGAGAACAGGCAGAGGACCGCAGTGGTGAAAAAACAGAGTGACATTACCAGGGAGCGGGCAGTCCGGGTGTGTGCAAACAGGTTTCTCATAGCAGAAAGTTCACCCTTATATGATTTTATGGATTTGATATCCTGACTGTGTAGACTGAAATACCCTTTACAGTCAAGCTAAAAAACCGGTATAGTGCCGGCAGTTCAAGTTTAAAACCATGATTACAGGGGGGAGATGATGCAGATTACACCCGAAAAAACACAGATCGGATTCATCGGCCT
>JAIPDY010000191.1 GCA_021737445.1 Desulfotignum sp. | reverse complement strand
GACCGGTACATGCCTGATGCCATGATCCCGGATATGACATCCCCCCCCACATAGGAGGCTACCCCTGGATACACCAGGGCCGTGGTATGGTCTGCCAGGTCCAGGCCGATCAGCGTTGCATAGAAAGGGGGATACAAAATAGAGGCCGGCACATAGGGGTCTCTTCTGATATAACTGGGGTTGATCTTAAGCAGCAGCTGGGTCATGGTGGAGTTGCCGGCCAGGGTGATGGTGGATATCTCATGCTTTTGGATTTGCGCTTTTTTCACAATACTGTTGATGATGGTGTTGATGGTTTCCACCACTTTTTTGTTCAGGGTTGCCAGCCCGTCCCCTTTTTCCGCATACATGATCCGGGAAATCACATCCTCCCCATAACTGATCTGGGAATTGAACTCCCCCTGCTGGGCCAGGACTTCTCCTGTGTGAAGGTCCAGGGCCTGGCCGAACACCGTGGTGGTGCCGATATCAACGGCAACGGCAAAGTTTCTGTCCGACGTGTCCCCGGGCTCGATATTGACAATCTGGTTCTTGCCGTCCTCCCTTACCGGTCTGACAATGGTGGCTGTTACCTTGAAGTTTTCCTTGCGGATCAGGTCCGGCACCCTGCGGATCAGGTTCAGGCTCATGGTGAGCCTGTGCTCGTCATGGTGTATCCGCAAATGGTGCATGATCCGGGCCACATCCGCCCGGTTGTCCCCTTCCGTGGCCGGGTCCATCTCCAGGTAGATTTTTTCCACCGGTGGAATGAACAGCCCGTCCTCTTTGAGGTTCTCAACATTGATGGACATGGCCCGGGCCGTATGCCGGTCCATGGTCTGGGTGAGGCGGCTGGTTTCCACTTCAGACTCCACGGGAATGCGCACCGTGAGATCGGAATTTACCGTGGCCAGGCAGGCCAGGCAGTACCCTTTTCCTTTGTCTGCATCAGACAGCTGCTCGGAAATCCCGCCGCCCACCTCACCGGATTCGATCTTCACCCGGCACTTGCCGCACACACCGCCCCCGCCGCAGGAGGCATTGATATGGACACCGGCTTCCATGGCTGCCCGGATCAGGCTTTCGCCGTCATTAACTTTGATCTGTCTGTTATGGGGTAAAAACTCAATGGTATGGGTCATGAAAAGATCCTCCCTGGAAATAATCTTAAAAATGTATGAAAAAGCGACAAAAACATCCGCCAGTATGTTCAAACAAAGGCAATTATAAACCCAACCCAATGGTTTGCCAAGGAACAAACCCATTTATTTGAATTTAGCCAGTCAAATTGCATTGAATTTTGCACAGGTTTATGGAATTATGAAACATTTGGCATCACAATACCATCACCACATGGTTAAACAAGGACATATGAATAAATGATTCATCAAAAGGGGATACCAATGAAATCAGTTGACGAATCTAAATTACGGGAAATATTCGGTGACAACAACGTCAAAACAGACCCGTCCGACCTTTACGCCTTCGGGTCTGATTCCTCGGTTCACCACGCCATGCCCTGGGCTGTTGTCAGACCGGATACCACCGGGCAGGTGCAGAAACTGATGGCCTATGCCAACGATGCCCTGATTCCGGTTATTCCCAGGGGCGGCGGATCCGGCATGTGCGGCCAGACCGTTCCCATCCACGGGGGCATCATTCTGGACATGAAACGCATGAACCGGATTCTGGAGATCAACCTGCCCGATGTCTACTGCCGGGTGGAACCCGGGGTGGTGGATGACGACCTGAACCTGGCACTCAAACCCCACGGCATGTTTTACCCCCCCACCCCGGCCTCTTCCCGCATCGCCACCATCGGCGGGGAGATCGCAAACAACGCCTCCGGGGTAAGATCGGTCAAATACGGGGCCACAAGGGATGCGGTCCTGGGCATGAAAGTGGTGATGCCCAACGGCGATCTTGTGACCCTGGGCGCACACACCCGGGTAGAGGCATCAGGGTATCAGCTGCACAAACTCATGGTGGGATCTGAAGGCACCTTGGGCATTGTGGTGGAAGCCACCCTCAATTTTGTTCCCATACCGGAATACCGGTGCATGGGCATTGCCAATTTTGACCATTTGTCCCATGCCGGGGGGGCCATCGGGGCCATCATGGCATCAGGCGCCATCCCCTCCATGCTGGAGCTGGTGGATTCCGTGGCCATCAAAGCGGTGAACAAGACCATGAACTTAGGACTCAAAGAGGTGGCAGCCTCCCTGATATTTGAAGCGGACGGCATGGTCAAGGAAGCTGTGGACTATGAGATCAACAAAATGAAAGAGATCTGCACAAAGCACCACGGCAGCGATATCAAGACCAGCTACGACCCCAAGGAACGGGCCAAGATCTTCATGGGCCGCAAAAAACTGTTTCCCGCCCTGTCCAAATATGATGACAGCCTGTCCTCCACCTCCCTGGCCGATGACATGGCCGTGCCCTATTCCAAAATGGCGGAAATGGCCGGCAAAATCCATGAAGTGGCCAAGAAAAACAATATCATCATGACCGCCTACGGCCATTGCGGATCCGGGTGCATGCACACCAAAATCCTCATGGATACCAACCGCGAAGACCAGTGGGCATCCGCCAAAAAAGCCATTACCGAGATCTATGAATATGTGCGGTCCGTCAACGGCACCACCTCTGCGGAACACGGCATCGGCCTGTCCAAGGCTGAGTCCTTTAAAGTGGAAAAAGCCGACTCCCTCAAACTGCTGCAGACCATCAAACAGGCACTGGACCCCAACAACATCCTGAATCCGGGCAAACTCATGCAGGCCCCTGAGGACTGGGTCACGGCAACCGGCCTGAGATATGCCGTGCACAACTGATACATCCCGGCAAAACTGCTGTGACCGATTCACAAAGATGACTTAATTTACCTATTACGAGGTTATGACATATGGAAACAAAAGAAAAGACCCGGTTCAAACATCTGGAAAAGTGGGAATCAACCCTGTCCGCCTGTATCAGGTGCGGCTATTGTTTTGAACATTGTCCCATGTTTAAATATACGGGCTGGGAATCGGATGCCCCCAGGGCAAAAATCATCACCGCTTTCGGCCTGTTGTCCGGTGAACTGGAGCCCACCAAAATGGCGGCGGACAAGATTTTCAACTGCTTTTACTGCAAACGGTGTGAAGCGGCCTGTTCTTCAGGGGTGACCCTGACCGAGGTGTTCACCGATGCCAAAAAAGACCTGGTGGAAATGGGACTCAAGGGTCCGGGCACCACCTCGGTGACCTATATGAACTGCGCCAGGTGCCTGGTCTGTGTCAAGGCCTGCCCCCACGAGGCAAGGTTCCACGGAGAAGACGGCATTGAAACCGATCCGGTGAAATGCCAGGCTTGCGGCATCTGCGTGGAAGTCTGCCCGGCCGGGGCCGCCAAGATCGAAAACAATTTCGGCACAGGCAGAGAGGATCTGATCACGGAATCCTCCCGGTTTTTAAGCACCCACACATCTGCCAAAGCCATTGTGTTTGCCTGCAACTGGTCATATTTTCCGGACCTGCAGGCCTCCCGGCTCCCGGAGTCGGAAACCCATGACAAAGATTACGAGATCTATGTGAACATGTGTGCCGGCCGCCTGGAATCCCAGCTGCTCATGGCCCCGTTTCTAAACAAGGCCTGGGGCGTGCTGGTGGCCGCCTGCCCGGAAGATGAGTGCCAGCACAAAAACGGCAACACCCGGGCCAAAAAAATGATTCAAGGTATGCAATCCACTCTGGAACGGGTAAATATTGATCCTGCACGCCTCCAGGTGGTGGAAATTCCGGCCGGAGACAAGACCCTTTTCCAGGCGGAGATCGACACATTTATTGACCGGCTCAACAGCATGGGCCCGATCCGCTGACAGATTTTGATACAAGGACAACCATACCATGAAAATTTCCGTGCCCTATGGAAAAGACGGTACCATGACCGCAGAACTGGATGACAGCATCCAGCCCGGCTTTCTGGAAGCCAATGATGTGACCATCGCAGACCAGGATCAGGTCATTGCCCAAACCGTGGCCCATCCCATCAACAGTAAACCCTTTGACCAGTTCCTGAAGGATGCCGAAAACGTATTGGTCATTGTCAATGACGCCACCCGTCCCACCCCCACGCCAAAGGTCCTGGATGTGATCTTTGATGATTTGTCTAAAACCGATTACCGGTTCATCATTGCCACCGGGGTCCACCGGGCCCCGTCCCAAGAAGAATACCGCCAGATTTTCGGGGACTATTATGCCCGGATAAAGGACCGCATCATTGTCCATGATGCCAGAAAAGAAGAGGAGATGGTCTATCTGGGCGATTCCTCCAACGGCACCCCCATGTATGTGAACAAAGCCGGGGTGGAAGCGGACAAAATCATCATCATCTCATCGGTGGAGCCCCACTATTTTGCCGGATACACCGGGGGCAGAAAATCTTTTCTGCCGGGGATCGCCGGCTATAAAACCGTGGAAAAGAACCACAAGCTGGCCCTGGTGCCCGAGGCCTGTGCCCTGGCCCTTTCCGGCAACCCAGTCCACGAAGACATGATGGATGCCATCAAGACCGTAAAACAGGAGATCTTTTCCATCATGACGGTCTTAGACAAGCACCACCAGGTGTATGCCGCCTGCACCGGTCATATCCATGATTCCTTTCATGCGGCCATCGACCGGGCCAATGAGGTGTTCTGCGCGCCGTTGGCACAAAAAGCCGACATTGTGGTGTCAGTGGTGAAGTTTCCCCAGGACATCGATCTGTACCAGGCCCAGAAAGGCATTGACAATGCCAAGCTGGCATTGAAGGAGAACGGGATACTGATCCTGGTGGCCAAATGCCGGTGCGGCATCGGCGGCAAAGCCTTTGCCGACCTGCTGGGCTCCTGCGACTCCCCGAAAGCGGCCCTGGAAAAAATCGAGCAGGGGTATGTTTTAGGGTATCACAAGGCCGCCAAAATGGCGGAGATAGGCCTGTGGGCACAGATGTGGGCCGTAACCGACGTGGATCCGGAAATAATCTCTTTGCTGTTTATCACCCCGTTCTCCGATCTGCAGACCGCACTGGACCAGGCCCTGGAAGAAAAAGGAAAGGATGCCAGGGTCCTGTTTCTCATGGACGGGGGCCTGACCGTGCCCATGGTGACCTGAACCTGAGACAGCAGCAAAGAGATCTCGACTGAACAGGTACGTGAAAAAATTACAAAAAAGGGCCGAAAGTGTATGCCTTCTGCCACGGTTCATTCAATCTGCAATTATACACCATCACGGCTGCCTTGACAAAAAAAATGTAAATTTCCTTGACTTTTGAAATGGACTGATTCATATCTTGTTTCGAATGGCATTCGAATAATGAATTTTATTTAAATCCGCTGCCGGCCGAAGGGGACAGGCATGGGAATAAAAGAACGAAGGGCAAATGAAAAACAGGCCCGGCTGGAGCAGATCCTTGACGGGGCCAGAGAGATGCTGTTTTCCCACGGCATTGACAACATCTCCATGTCCGGCATCGCAAAAAAAGCGGAACTGGGAGTGGGCACCATCTATTTTTACTTTCAGAGCAAGGAAGAGATTTTCGCAGCCCTCCAGGAAGAAGGCCTGGCCCTGTTTTACCACACCATCCAGAAGATTCACATCTGTCCCATTGCCTGTGATGAAAAACTGGTCCGCATCGGCCGTGCGTTTTACACATTCTGCCGGAACCACAAAGATTATTATGACGTGATCAACTATTTTCTGTCTTCTTCCAAAATCTTTTTTACACCGGATTTGAAAAACAAAATCGACATGTCCGGTGGCAAAATCCTGGACCTGATACAGCAGATTATCGAGCAGGGCGTGGCCGACAATACGTTTAAACAAACCGATGCAAAAAAATATGCGGTTTACTTTTTTGCCGCCCTTCACGGGGTGATGCAGTTGAAAAAGCTGGAGAAGACTGCACTGGCACAGGAAAATCATCAGACAATTTATGAATTCAGCCTGGCACAGCTGATGGCCGGGCTGAAAGGAGGAAACACGTGTTCACAGACCTGAAGGACAAAATCGCCCTGGTGACCGGTGCCGGCAAACGGTCCGGTATCGGGTATGCCATCTGCCGCAAGCTTGCGGAATGCGGATGCCATATCGTCATCGCGGATCTGGGCCGGGCTGAACCCTGTGCCGGTGAAGTCAAAACCGGGGCACTGGATGAAATGAAACAGATCGCCAAGGATCTGGAAACAGAGTGGAAAATCCAGACCCTGTGCACACCTCTGGATGTCACAGACAACACCACCGTCAGCAGGATGGCAGAAACCGTCCGGCAGGCCTTCGGCCGGGTGGATATCCTGTGCAACAATGCCGGCGCCACCTTCGGGGTGCCCAACGGCATCCACACCTATGACGAGACCGCCTGGCTCAGGACCCTGGATGTCAATCTCAACGGCGTGTTCCGGGTGTGCAAGGCGATCATCCCCCTGATGCAGCCGGCCGGGGGCCGCATCATCAACACCGCGTCCCGGGCC
>JAIPDY010000190.1 GCA_021737445.1 Desulfotignum sp. | reverse complement strand
CTTGAATGTTTGCAATTTTGCAATATAATTCATTTATGCAATATTCTGTTTGATGCCATATTTGATCATCTTGCGCCATAGGGTTGTCGGATGGAGATTTAATGCCTGAGATACTTCCTTTATAGTGCTGCATTTTGAAACGGCATCTTTAATTATCTGAGATTCCACGCCGGCCAATATTTCTTTGAGAGAACCCTTTTGATTAGATATTGAGGACACATGCGCTTCTTTTCGAATTTCACTCGGCAGATCCAAAGGAGATAAAAAATTCTCCTCTGACATAACAATCATTCTTTCAACAATATTAACCAATTCTCTGACATTTCCGGGAAAATTGTGCTTCAAAAGGATTTCAATGGCTTCAGGGGCAATACGTTTGCTGATTTTTTTCTGTTTGTTAAATTTGTCAAGGATATTATGGATCAAGGCTGCAATATCCTCTTTTCTTTCTCTTAAAGGGGGAATGTATATGGGAACAACATTTAATCTGTAATAGAGATCTTCACGAAATTTTCCATCGTGTATCATTTTCTTTAAATCTCTGTTTGTGGCCGCTATTATATTTACGTTCACTTTGGTGGAGTGATCCGCACCGATTTTTGTATATGTCTTATCTTCAATTATCTCAAGCAGTTTGACCTGCATATCCAGCTTCAATTCACCGATTTCATCCAAAAAGACAGTGCCTTCATGCGCGGCCTCAATAAGACCGGCTTTTCCTGAATGAGACGCACCTGTAAAAGCGCCTTTTTCGTAACCGAACAGTTCACTTTCCATTAATGAATCCGGTATAACACCACAATTAATTTTCACAAATGGATTCTCTTTTCGGGGACTCATTTGATGAATAATTTTTGCCAACATACTTTTGCCAACACCGGACTCTCCCAGTAAGAGAACAGAAGTTTCAGCATTTGCAACTTTTAAGGCTTTTTTTACAACCTGAATCATGGCCTGGCTTTTGATGACCATTTCTTGAAGGGCATGTTCTAAGTCATCATTTTCCTGAAGAGTTTGATAAAATCGGGTATTAATACGTTTGCTGTCTTCAAGTTGTGCGCGGAGAAGATTTAACCGGGTTATATCGCGAACATTGGTCACCACTAAAAAAATTTCATTGTTTTCATCGAAAACAGGGGTTCCTGTAACAACCAGCTGTTTGCCATCCATAACCTTCTGTAAAATGGTGACAGCCTTTCTGTTTTTGAGCACTTCCAATGTTACGGAGTAATCAAAGACTTTTTCATCAACAAGACTATACATATCTCGGCCGATGAGATCCTCTTTTGAAAGACCTGTAATTCTTTCATAGGAACTGTTTACGCGAATGGTTTTTGCAGAACCGTCCGTTATATAGAGCCCATCGTAGGATGATTCAAATATGGCTTCCAGTTCTTTGTGCAATCTCTGGTAGCCCTGAAGTTCTGAAATTATGGTTTCATATTCTGAAATATCCTGAAATACGGAAATTACCCCTATAGTCTCTTCATTTTTTTTGATAGGACTTCGGTTCGCAATAATTGTAGTATCTGAAAGTGAAATCTTTTTTTTGTGCTGGGGACGACCGGTCTTCAGGATGTTTTTTAAATCCGGCCACGCCTCCGGTCTTACTTTGGATATATGTTCACCAACCATATATTCAGCAAACGAATCCCTGAAAATACTTGTTGCGGCCTTGTTGTAAAAAATTATCACACCTTGGGCATCAATGACCAGAATGCCATTTTTGGAAGAATCAAAAACAGTCACCCAAAAATCAGGTAAATTCTGTATTGTATTCATTTGATCTGCATACCAGAACCCTGCCGCAAGGTCAAGATTTAGCTGTTGCCATGCCCGATAAAATGCGTATAATCAGGCTTTGATTTTTAATAGACAGGCAAAAAGGCTCTCATAAAATGGAAAAAACAGTGGAAGAAAACCAGTCAATCCACCGGCTGAGCCATGGAGAAAAAAATATCACCCTTATCGGCACAGCCCATGTGTCCAGAGACAGTGCCAGGCTGGTCACAGACGTCATCTTGGCCCAGGCCCCTGACACTGTGTGCGTGGAATTATGCCCCACCCGGCTGGCAGCCATAAGGGATGCGGACCGGTGGCGCAACATGGATATTGTCAAGATCATCAAAGAAAAAAGAGCGTTAATGCTTTTTATGAACCTGCTTCTGGCATCTTTTCAAAAAAAAATTGCTGACCGGTTTGATATCAAGCCTGGCCAGGAAATGGTCAATGCCATTGAGGCTGCACAAAAAATAGATGCCGCCATAATACCGGCGGACCGAGATATCCAGGTGACCCTTTCCCGGGTGTGGCGGGGCATGGGATTGTGGGCCAAAATCAAGCTGTTTGCGTCCATTGTGTTTTCCTTTGGATCTGCAGATGATATCCAGGAAGCAGATATTGAGAAGATGAAGCAGGAGGACATTCTCCAGATCCTGCTGGCGGATGTAAAAAAAGCCCACCCCATCATCCAGCAGGTGTTAATCGATGAAAGAGACCAGTACCTGGCCCAAAAGATTGCAAATGCCCCCGGCAGCAATATTGTGGCGGTGGTGGGGGCCGCCCATGTGCCGGGGATCAAGAAATATATGACCGCGGACAGCCCGAAACCGCTGGATCAGCTGGATCAGATCCCCCCGGCCGGACCCATGGGCAAAATCCTCAAATGGCTGATTCCCGGGCTGATCCTGGTGCTGTTTGCTGCCGGGTTTGCCATGGAGGGCAAAGATGCCGGCACAGACATGATCTGGATCTGGGTGGCGGCCAACGGAATTTTTGCCGGCCTGGGGGCAGCCTTGGCCCTGGCCCACCCCTATACCATCATCTCTTCCATTTTTGCCGCTCCCTTGACATCCCTGAACCCCATGATCGCGGCAGGCTGGGTGTCCGGTCTTGTGGAGGCATTTTCCCGAAGGCCCAAAGTCCGGGACCTGGAGGCCATCCCCAAAGATATTGTTTCCATTAAAGGGTTCTGGCGCAATAACGTCACCCGGATTCTGCTGGTGGTGATTTTCACCAATCTGGGATCATCCCTCGGCACCATGATTGCCGTGCCGATGATGCTCAGGCTGCTCAGCTAGCGGGTGCCCCACCCCATCTTTCTAGCGGTCGGCAAATTTCTGGATACAGGCGGGATACAGTTCCCACTCCTTTTCCAGGCCCTTGCGTTTCACATCCTCCAGGGTGTCGGTGTCTGCAATCTCAAAGGCTTTCTGGCCGATGATGGGTCCGGTGTCTTCCCCGTAATCGATGAAATGCACGGTGCACCCCCCGACTTTGCATCCATACCTGAAGGTGTCTCCATACCCGTCGGTTCCCGGGAATGCCGGCAGCAGGGCCGGGTGGATGTTCATGATCCGGTATTGTCCCGGCACGGTGTTGATGCGGTCGATGAAATAGGGGGTGAACATCCGCATGAAACCGGCCAGAACCAGCAGGTCCATGTCATAGGCCAGAATCCTGTCCAGCAGCTGTTTTTCAGCAATGGCCCGGGATTTGAGAAAAAATTGCGCCTGTTCATCTGACGGGTCCACCAGTTTCTGTTTTTCCATAATTTCTGCCAGATTAAAATCTTCAGGAAGGTCAGCATCGGCAATCCCTTTGGCCCGGCAGGACCCGATGATCTGTTTGTAATCCACAACAAAGGTGTCGATGTCTGCGGTCTGTGCCCGCTCAAGCCCCCGGACACCGGGGGTGTCCGACCCGGTGAACACGATATCCGCACTGATGCTGCCCTCTTTACAGGCATCAATGATGGCCTGGAGATTGGTTCCGCCCCCGGAGATGAGGGTTCCGATCTTAATGTCTGCCGTCATGAATCGATCCTCCTTTTGGTTATCAATTTTTATTGATTGCCATACCCGTTCTGTGCTCCGCAGTCCGGGCATGTCCAGGTGATGCCGTTGCAGGTCAGGCCCCAGGCGTTTTCATGCATGCAGGCCTGGCACATGGCAAACCCGCACCGGCAGCGCCAGCAGAACATGAAGGTCTGGTTGCAGCAATGGCACTGACGGCGGCTGTTCTGGATACGTTTTTCCCGGCGTTCCTTTTGCCCGAAGCGCTGTTTTTCCCCTGTCATAATAAATCTTTGCTTCTCCTTTGTATCAAAAGATAGTATATATGCCTTCAATTATAAAAAACTGCAATACCCAAAAGGCGGGGCAAGATGACCGAATCTTCTGAAAAAGTATTTCTCATCGATGGCAGCGCATTTCTATACAGGGCATTTCACGCCATCCAGAGCCTGAGCACGGCCCAGGGACATCCCACCAATGCCACATTCGGTTTTACCAGAATTTTAATGAAACTGGTCCGGGAAAAAAATCCGGTTTATGCGGCCGTGTTTTTTGATGTCAAAGGCCCCACCTTCCGCCATAAACTTTATGAGGCCTATAAGGCCAACCGCCCGCCCATGCCGGATGAACTGGCCGCCCAGATTCCCGATATCCGCAGGATGATCACAGCGTTAAACATCCCAATTGTCCAGAAAAGCGGGTTCGAGGCCGACGACCTGGTGGGCACCTTTGCCAGAATCGCCCAGGACCAGGGGTTTGAGGTGGTCATGGTCACCGGGGATAAAGATTTTATCCAGCTGATCACCGATCACTGCATCCTGTGGGATCCCATGAAAGATACCATTCTGGACCGCCCCGCAGTCATGACAGACATGGGAATTGAACCGGACCGGTACATTGATGTACTGGGACTGGCCGGTGACACATCGGACAATATTCCCGGGGTCAAAGGCGTGGGCCCTAAAACCGCTGTCAAGCTGGTGGCCCGGTTCGGCTCCATTGACAATTTATACCAGAATCTGGACCAGGTGGCAAAAAAGAAAAAACTGTATGAAAGCCTGAGCCAAAGCCGGGACATTGTGCTGCTGAGCCGGGATCTGGCCACCATCGACCGCCATGTAAAGGTCAAAGAAACCATTGAAGATTTCAAGCTCAAACCCTTTGACACAAAACAGGCTTTTGCACTGTTCCAGGAGCTGGAGTTCAAATCCCTGGCCCAGGAGTTTGCAAAAAAAGCCGACGCATCCAGAAAAATCTATAAATTGATCACCCAGACCCATGAACTGGAAAAACTGGCCAGGGTTCTGGCAAACAAACAGGTGTTTGCCATTGACACGGAAACCTCTTCCAAAACCCCAATGGCAGCCGACCTGGTGGGCATCTGCTTTTCCTATCAGCCGGACACGGGATTCTATATCCCTGTGGGCCATACAAATGATACCCGGCAGCCCGCCAGAGAAGATATCCTGCGAATCCTGGGCCCCATCCTGGCAAACCCTGATATCAGCAAGGTGGGCCAGAACATCAAATATGACTATATCGTGCTGGCCCGGTACGGCATGCCCCTGAAGGGCATCGTGTTTGACACCATGATCGCTTCCTATCTTTTGAACCCCACAAGCCGGGGCCATGGCCTGGATCAGATCGCCATGAATCTGTTCGGGTATAAAATGGTCTCCTATGAAGAGGTGACCGGCAAGGGCAAAGACCAGATCGGATTCCAGGATGTACCTGTGGACGATGCCGTGTTTTACGCGGCAGAGGATGCAGACATCACCTTTATGGCGTATCAGCATTTTTCACAACAGCTAAGGGACCAGGAGCTGCTTGATCTCATGGAACAGTTTGAGGTCCCACTGGTTTCGGTGCTGGCAGATATGGAAATGACCGGGTTCAGGGTGGATAAAGATGCCCTGGCCAGGTTGTCAAAAGATTTTGAAGCCGAAATGAACCAGCTGGAACAAACGATCTATGACCTGGCAGGGGAAAGATTCAACATTAACTCCTCCCAGCAGCTGGGGGTGATCCTGTTTGAAAAACTCAACCTTAAATCGGTTAAGAAAACCCGGAAAAAAACCGCTTATTCCACGGATGTGGAGGTGCTCACCAAACTGGCCGCCACCCATCCTCTGCCGGAAAAACTGCTGCGGTACCGGACCCTGGGCAAGCTCAAATCCACCTATGCAGATGCGCTGGGCCAGCTCATCCATCCGGACACAGGCCGGATCCACACATCCTTCAACCAGACCATAACCGCCACAGGCCGCCTGTCCAGCTCCAATCCCAATCTGCAAAACATTCCCATCCGCAAACCCGAGGGCAGAAAAATCCGCCAGACCTTTATTCCGGCACAAGGTTGCACCCTTGTGTCTGCAGACTATTCCCAGATCGAGCTGCGCATCCTGGCCCACTGCGCAGAAGATGAGATCCTCATGGAATCCTTCTGCAATGATGAAGATATCCATACCCGCACAGCCATGGAAGTGTTCCAGGTCCTGCCCGGTTTTGTCACCGATGACCTGCGCAGCCAGGCCAAGGCCATCAATTTCGGCATTGTCTACGGCATGAGCGCCTTCCGCCTGGCCAACGATCTGAACATCAGCCGGAAAATGGCAGCCACCTATATTGACAACTATTTCAAGCGCTACTCCGGGGTCAGGGATTTCATTGACACCACCAT
>JAIPDY010000189.1 GCA_021737445.1 Desulfotignum sp. | reverse complement strand
ACAAAGGTGGACATGAACACCTGCTGCCAGGCCAGGGGCTTGGGAGAGGCAATACCAAAGTTCCACAAAGTAAAGGCCGGGGATGACTGTATCCCCATGAGGGCGAACATGTAGGTGAGGATCATCACTGCGGTCCACCCGCCCGTGCCCAGGCCGAAGTGGATCAGACCGGGCACTTTCATGTATTTGTCTTCAAGGCCGCCCATGGAGGCCACAAATCCGGACCACCCGCCGAACAAAGGACTTGTGATGGTGTAAAATCCCAGCAGGATGATGCCGCCCACCAGCAGGCAGAACTGGAGCACCCCCACCCATGTGGAGGCTTTGAGACCGCCGGTGACCACATAGAACCAGACGATAAAGGCCATGAAAATCAATCCGATGGTTTCTGGCACGCCGGCAGTCCAGTAGAACAGTTTGGCAGCAGCAATGAGCTGGAGCCCGGAGTAGAAAATGGAATAGAGAAATGCCGCCAGAACCGTGAGCCAGCGGACCGCTTCATTGTTGTAGTAATAGGCGAACATGTCGCCCGGTGTGATAAACCCGTAGCGCTTGCCCATGAGCCAGTTTCTTTTGGCAAAAAATGCCCCGGTGATGGGGATGGTGAGCACGTAAAAGGATGCATAGGCATATACCAGCCCTGCTTTCCAGATCAGGCCAGGATGGCCGATAAAGGTCCACCCGGAAAACGAGGCAGCAGTGGCTGCCATCAAAAATGCGATGAACGGAATGGAACGGCCTGCAATAGCATAGCCTGAGGCTTTTTTCTCAGAGAAAAATCCCTTCATGCCCCACCAGAAGCAGTAAATGATGTACAATCCCAGAAAAATCCATACCCAAACTTTTGGATCCATAATTTTTTCCCTCCTGTTATCTCATTATTATGAGTTGATCGGATCATTTTTGATTATCGAGGATCTTTGGATAATCAGGGCATATCACACCACCTCCTCTCAATTTGAATTTTTATTTATATGTCAGGTTCTATCATGCCTGTTTTCCATATCCGATCTTTCCCAAAGAGGCTGCGATTTCATCCAGGATGGCATCATCATCTATGGTGGCAGGAACTTTATACGCTTTTTTGTCTGCAATGGCGCGCATGGTGCCCCGCAGGATCTTGCCGGATCTGGTTTTGGGCAGGCGCTGGACAACGGTGGCGTTTTTAAAGGCTGCCACAGGACCGATACTGTCCCTGACCAGCTGCACCACCTCTTTGATCACTGCATCATGGTCTCTGTCCACCCCGGCATTGAGCACCAGCATCCCTAACGGCACCTGGCCCTTGAGGGCATCCTCCACCCCCATGACAGCGCATTCCGCCACATCCGGGTGGCCGGCGATCACCTCTTCCATGGCACCGGTGGAAAGCCTGTGGCCTGCCACATTGATGATGTCATCGGTTCTGGCCATGACAAACACATATCCGTCTTTGTCAATATACCCTGCATCCGCGGTTTCATAGTATCCCGGAAATGTGGCCAGGTAGGCGGAAATATACCGGTCATCATTCTGCCACAAGGTGGGCAGGGTGCCCGGCGGCAAAGGCAGTCTGGCAACAATGGCGCCGATTCCCCCGGGGCCCACCGGATTTCCCGCCTCATCCAGCACAGCCAGGTCCCAGCCCGGGGCCGCCTTGGTGGGGGAGCCGGGTTTGACCGGGAACTGGTGGAGTCCCACACAGTTGGCGGCAATGGCCCACCCGGTTTCTGTCTGCCACCAGTGGTCGATCACCGGCACCTTGAGGCTGTCTTCCGCCCAGGAAAGGGTGTCTGGATCGGTTCTTTCTCCGGCCAGAAACAGGTATTTGAAATGGGACAGGTCAAAATCGCTCATCATTTTGGCGCCCGGGTCCTGCTGTTTGATGGCCCGGAATGCCGTGGGCGCGGTGAACATGGTTTTCACCTTATGCTGGGAGATCACCCGCCAGAAGGCCGATGCATCCGGTGTTCCCACAGGCTTGCCTTCATAGAGGATGGTGGTGCACCCCTTGAACAGGGGGGCATACACAATATAGGAATGCCCCACCACCCAGCCGATGTCTGATGCGGCCCAGTACACATCCCCCTGGTTGATCCCGTAAATGGCGTTCATGGTCCACTTGAGGGCCACCATGTGTCCGCCGTTGTCCCGGACAATGCCTTTGGGCTGGCCGGTTGTGCCCGAGGTGTACAGGATATACAACGGGTCTGTGGCAGCCACAGGCACGCAATCTGCCGGTGCTGCCTGGTCCATGGCCTCATCCCAGTCAAAATCCCTTCCTTTTTGCATGTTGGCTTCTGCCTGGGGCCGCGCAAATATGACGCAGGCTTCCGGTTTGGTGCCGGACAGGTCGATGGCCTTGTCCAGCAGCGGCTTGTATGGGATCACCCGTTTGACTTCAATGCCGCAGGATGCGGATACAATGACCCTGGGTTTGGCATCGTCTATCCGGGTGGCCAGTTCATTGGCGGCAAACCCGCCGAACACCACGGAATGGATCGCCCCGATTCTGGCACAGGCCAGCATGGCAAACACGGCCTGGGGAATCATGGGCATGTAGATGATGACCCGGTCCCCCTTGGTCACACCCCTTTGCTTCAGGACACCGGCAAAGCGTGATACCTGGTCTTTCAGGTCATTGTAGGTATAGGTTGTGATGGTATCGGTTACCGGGCTGTCATAGATAATGGCGGCCTGGTCTCCTCTGCCTTCATCCACATGCAGGTCCACCGCGTTGTAGCAGGTGTTGGTTTCACCTCCCACAAACCACCGGAAAAAGGGTGTGTTGGCATCATCCAGCACCTTGTCCCATTTTTTATACCAGTGGCAGTCTTGGGCAATGGGCCCCCAGAATCCTTCCGGGTCTTTGATGGATTGTTCATGGGCCTGGTCATACAGATTGGACATTGCATTTCCTCCTCACATTAACAGCGCAGCATTATTTTTGAACCATGTTTTTGATCTCTTCCACAATTTCCGGATTGGCCAGGGTCATGACATCCCCTACATCGCCTTTATTGGAGATTGCGCCCAGCACCCGGCGCATGATCTTGCCGGACCTGGTTTTGGGCATGTCCGGAACCAGCCAGACTCTTCTGGGTTTGGCAATCTTGCCGATCTGGTCACATACGGCATCAGAGATTTTCTTTGCCAGTTCGTCTGACGGCTGGACCCCGGTTTTCAGGGCAATGTACAGATCAGGTTCCTTGCCTTTGATCTCATGGGACACCGGCACAACTGCGGCTTCGGCAACCTCATCCACCACCATGGCAGCTGATTCGATCTCTTTGGTTCCCAGGCGGTGGCCGGACACATTGATCACATCATCGATCCGTCCCAGAATTCTGAAATAGCCGTCTTCGGCCATCATGGCGGCATCTCCGGCCAGATAGGGCCAGTCTCTCCAGTCCTTGCTCTCCGGATTTCTGCACACCGGTGCAAAATAGGTGTCCACAAACCGCTGGCGGTCTCCCCAGATGGTCTGGAACTGTCCAGGCCAGGGGTTGCGGATGCAGATATTGCCGGCGATCCCGGTTTCTTTGATCTCTTTGCCTTCGTCATCTAAGATAAAGGGGTGAATGCCCGGAACCCCGGGGCCGGCGCTGCCCGGCTTCATGGGTTTGAGCCCCGGCACTGTGGAACATAAGAACCCGCCGGTCTCTGTCTGCCACCAGGTGTCCACGATGATGGCTTCTCCTTTGCCCACAGCGCTTTCATACCATTTCCACACTTCCGGTTCGATGGGCTCGCCAACCGTGGTCATGTGTTTGAAATGATAGGTGTATTTGGCCGGTTCTTCAGGTCCCAGTTTTCGCAAAGCCCGGATGGCGGTGGGGGCGGTGTGGAAGATGTTGACGTCCAGATCCTGGGCGATGCGCCAGGACCTGCCGGCGTCCGGATAGGTGGGCACCCCTTCGTAGATCACGGAGGAGGCGCACAGGGCAAGGGGTCCGTAAACGATAAAGGAGTGGCCGGTGATCCATCCGATGTCTGCCATGCACCAGTACACATCTTCCGGGTGGATGTCCTGGATATATTTGGACATGGCCGTGACATAGGCCAGGTATCCGCCGGTACTGTGCTGGCATCCTTTGGGCTTGCCTGTGGTGCCGCTGGTGTACATGAGAAACAGCGGGTCTTCAGACAGCATTTTTTCCGGTGCAATCCGGTCACCAAAGTGGTTTTTCAGCTCCTCATTTACAAACACATCCCTGCCGTCCTGCATGGGGGTGGAAGAGGAATATTTGCCTGGATACCGCTGCCACACCAGTACCTTGTCCACCACCTGGCCCTGTTTTTCGGAAATTTTGACAGCCTCGTCAGCATGCTGCTTGTGATTGAGCAGTTTGCCGGCCCGGTAATAGGCATCCATGGTGATGAGTACCCGGGAGTTGGAATCCACGATCCGGTCGGCGCAGGCAGATGCGGAAAATCCGCCAAAGACGACGGAATGAATCACCCCGAGCCTGGCGCAGGCCAGCATGGTGATGGGCAGCTCGGCAGACATGGGCATGTGGATGGTGACCCGGTCCCCGCGCTTGAGCCCTGCAAAATTGCGCAGCAGGGAGGCGAATTCATTGACCCTTACATACAGTTCCTGATAGGTGATATGGTCGATGCGTTCCTCTTCGAGTTCCGGGACAAAATGGATGGCGGTTTTGTTCTTATTGTCTTTGAGGTGACGGTCGATGCAGTTGTAGCTGGCATTGATCAGACCGCCTTTAAACCATTTGAAACAGGGAGCGTCACTGGTATCCAGGACCTCGTCCCAGTATTTGTACCAGGTGAGCATTTCAGCAAAATCAGTAAAATAATCGGGAAAATTGTCCAGGCTGAACCGGTCAAAGATGTCTGGATCAGTCAGGTTGGCCTGGCCGATGAATTTGGGAGAAGGATAATAGTAATCTTCTTCCTTCCAGTGGACAGCGATCTGGGCTTCCGTGGTTTCGACAACTTCTTTTCTGCTCATGCGGCATCTCCTTTGCTATGGTTGTAATTGTCTGAAATAACAGCTTGTTTTATGGTATGATCAAATGTCCATCACCCCCTTTTTTAAAGATAAACTTATAAATTTATCTGGTTCGCAATGGATACCAGTCATATTTGTGTAACAGTGGTCTGTTTTATCTTATGTTGCAATTGCTGATGATCAGCAATATTGTTTTTACAACCAGTTGAGCGCCCGGCAACGTCCAGTATGAGAAGAAAAAAACGAAAAACTTGTGTTATTTACTGAATTCAATTTATATCATTTTCATTCAAATATTAAGATTGTCAGATGAAGTCAACAAAAAAAATGGTATTTTTAAAATTATTTTTTATCCACATGGATAGTTCATCAAAACAAAAAATCATTGCCAGGCAGCTCTCCTGCAGGTATAGTTATATGAAGATTATGGTATGAAACAAAACCTTAAAAAATAACCAAATTATGGATTAACACATGAAAAAACCCATTGATAATTACTGGAATCTGAAACTCAGTGCAGTAAAGGAAAATCTTGAGAAAAATAATTTTGAGGTGTTTACTGCAGATACCGCCTCTGATGCCAAAGACCTGGCCATAGACAAAATCCTTCCGGCCCTGGATGTCAAGAGCGTTTCCTGGGGCGGGTCCATGTCTTTTGTGTCCACAGGTCTTTTTCATTCCCTTATGGAAAACAAAGATCTTGATATTATCAATACCTTTGATAAAAGCCTTTCCTTTGAAGAGATGATGGAAAGAAGACGGCAGTCGCTGCTGGCTGATCTGTTTATCACCGGCACCAATGCTTTGACCGAAGCAGGCCAGCTGGTGAACCTGGACATGATCGGCAACCGGGTGGCCGCCATGATGTGGGGACCAAAACATGTTCTTCTCCTCATAGGCAGAAACAAACTGTGCCCTGACCTGGAAGATGCCATGTTCCGGATTAAAAACTATGCCGCACCTGTGAACACCATGAACCTGGATAAAAAAACCCCCTGTGTCACCACGGGTATATGCCAGGAATGCGCCAGCCCGGACCGGATCTGTAACTACTGGACCATTATTGAAAAATCCTTTGTAAAAAAACGGATCAAAATCATCCTGGTCAACGAAGATCTGGGATTTTAGATTATGCAGACCATTGCGGTTTTTCAGCAGAACGGATCCGGCAGCTCCAAGATCAAAGGTATCAATGCGTTTGGCGACAAACGGTTCCGCATGCAGATATTTGATATTGAGCCGGATCTGCCGCCGGTGCTGGATGATACATCTGCGTATCTGCCGGAGGCCATTCATGCAGACCTGGTTCTGGATTATCTCAAACACCATGATCTGTCACACGATTTAAGCCTGTTGTGTGAAAAACTTGGCATTCCTCTGGTGTCGTCAGGCAAGAAAATACAGTGTGGCAATGCTTTCTGTCCCCCTACCTGCTGCACCCTGGCAGACCATAAGGAGCTTAAGGATTACGGCAGATTATTTGGTGCTCCGAAAATCAAAGTGGAGCTGGACCATGACCACATTGCCCGGATCCGGGTTCTGCGGGGGGCGCCGTGCGGCGCCACCTGGCTGGCAGCAGAAAAAGTGGCCGGCCTGCCCATC
>JAIPDY010000188.1 GCA_021737445.1 Desulfotignum sp. | reverse complement strand
CATGTGGCCCCGCCGTTTCACGGCCAGGCCAAGGGCGTGGATGCGTATGCCGACTATGTGAAGGAAAAAACCAGCGGCGAAATCGACATAGCCACCTTCCCGGCCGGCCAGCTGGGCGGGGAACGCTCCATGGCCGAGCAGGTCCAGGCCGGCACCCTGCAGATTGCAGCCCTGACCACGGCCGTTCTCCAGAACTTTGTGCCCCAGTGCGCCATTCTGGACATGCCCTTTATTTTCCCGGACCGCAAAACCGCATACGCCACCTTAGATGACCCAAAAGTCCAGGAAAAGATCTTTTCCTTTTTCCCCAAAAAAGGGTTCATCGCCATCGGATGGACGGAAAACGAGATCCGGGATTTCACCAACAACAAGCGCCCCGTGCGCACCCCGGATGACATCAAGGGCCTCAAGGTCCGGGTCATGAACTCCCCTGCCTACCTGGATACCTTCAAGCAGCTGGGGGCATCACCCGTGGCCATCCCTTTTCCTGAAACCTACAACGCCCTGCAGACAGGGGTCATCGATGCCCAGGAAAACCCCATCCTCACCTCCATTCTCATGAAATTCACCGAAGTCACCAAATATGTGACCCGGACCCAGCACTGCCTCACAGAATGCATCATTGTGGTGTCTGTGGATTACTGGGAAAGCCTGACCAAAGAACAGCAAAAGATCTTCAGGGAAGCGGCAGAACTGTGCATCGACACCAACCGCACCGTGAACGCGGCCCTGCACGATTCTCTGCCCAAAATCAACCTGTCCATTGATGAATATGCCAAAGCAAATGACATCGAGATCATCAACCTGACCCCGGAAGAACGCGAAGTGTTCCGTTTGGCCATGACCCCGGTGTGGGACAAATACCGTGAAAAAATCGGGGATGACCTGTTTGATTTTGTACTGGACAAAATTGCCGCACACAAACAATAAAACCCCAGCGGTGCCGAAAGCCATATCCGCCGGCACCGCTGCCCAACCGATAAGCAGAGCGGCTGAAATCAGCATTTCAGCCGCTTTTTTGAGGAGGCCCCTCTGTGCAGCGTTTTTTTACCTTCATCAACCGTGTGGAAAACATCACCCTGGTGTGGACCATCCTGGCCCTGGCAGCCATCGGGTTTGTCCAGGTGATCGCCCGGTACGTGTTCAACTATTCCTTTACCTGGTTTGAGGAACTGGGCCGGTACGTGGGGGTGTTTGTGGCGTTTTCAGGGGCATCCATCGGGGTGCGCACCGGCAGCCATTTTACCATGGATCTTGTGGTATCCCACATGGGCCGGCCCTGGCAGAGCCTTGTCCGGGCCCTGACCAACTGCCTGTCAGCCGCGTTTTTCTTTATTGTGGCATATCATTCCTGGAAAATCGTGCTGCGCATGCACGGATATGAAACCACCTCCCCCACCATGCAGATCCCCATGTATATCGCCTACATGCCCATTCCCGTGTTTTCCATTTTCATCGGGATCAGATTCCTTTTACAGGCGTTCAAACAGGGCCTGAAAGGGGCGAACCCATGATCCTGACCATCTGCATCTGCTTTGCCGTGCTCCTGTTTTTAGGCGTGCCCATTGCCGTGATCCTGGGGGTGACCACCCTGGTGTCCCTGGTATTTTTTTCCTCCACCCCGTTGACCATCATCACCCAGCAGCTGTTTAACGCACTGGACCAGTTTGTGCTCCTGGCCATTCCCTTTTTCATCCTGGCAGGTGCGGTCATGACCCGCGGCGGTATTGCCAGACGGCTCATCGCCTTTGTCAACGCCCTGGTGGGGTGGTTTCCCGGCGGTCTTGCCATGGCCGGGATTTTGGCCTGCATCTTTTTTGCCGCCATATCAGGATCTTCTCCTGCCACGGTGGTGGCCATCGGCTCCATCATGATTCCGGCCCTGATCAAGGCCGGATATGGCGAAAAATTCTCCCTGGGGCTGATCACGGTGTCCGGCTCTTTAGGGATCGTGATTCCGCCCTCCATACCCATGATTCTCTACTGCCTGGTCATGAATGTATCCGTGTCGGAAATCTTCATGGCCGGGGTGATGCCGGGACTGCTCATCGGGTTCTCTTTGATGGTGTATACCTTTTTTGTGGCAAAGAAACACAACTGGCGCATCGAACACAAAGCCTCGCTTTCCCGGCTGATCCAGGCTGGTAAAGAAGGTATCTGGGCACTGGCGTTGCCCTTTATCGTGCTGGGGGGTATTTATTCAGGGGTGTTCACCCCGACGGAAGCGGCTGCCGTGTCCGTGGTGTATGCCCTGTTTGTGGAGATGGCCATCTACCGGGAGTTCGGTCTCAAGGATCTGACAGGGGTATGCCAGGAGGCGGCTGTTCTGTCCGCCTGCCTGCTGTTTATTCTGTCCTGTGCCATGACCTTTATCTGGCTGCTCACGGCCGAGCAGGTCCCCCACCAGCTGGCAGATATCATCTTCCGGTATATTGACAGCCCCTGGATGTTTCTGCTCACGGTGAATATATTGTTTCTGATCCTGGGATGCTTCATGGATGATGTGTCTGCCATGCTTATTCTGGCACCGCTGTTTTTAGAAACCCTGAACCGATACGGCATTGATTTGGTGCATTTTGGCGTGGTCATGGTGCTCAACATCCAGATGGGCATGCTCACCCCGCCCTTCGGCCTGAACCTGTTTGTGGCATCGGGCATCACAAAGGAACCCATCATCAAAATCGCCCGGGGCGTGGCCCCGTTTCTGGTGATCATGCTGGCCTGCCTGATGCTGGTCACCTACATCCCCTGGATTTCCCTGGCTTTGCCCAACTGGCTGCTCAAATAGGGGCCGGCACAACTGAGACTGACACAAAGGAGACACATGATATCACCGGACCTGAAAAAACAGTTTTTGTCCATTGTGGACCCAACCCGGTGGCTGGACCAAAAAGAACAGCTCTTCTGCTATGCCTATGACGCGTTTGTGGAAGAATCCATGCCTGATGCCGTAATTTTTCCTGAAACCACGGATGAGGTGTCACAAATTTTGGCCCTGGCATCGGCCCATAAAATCCCGGTCACGGGCAGAGGCGCCGGCACCTCGGTGTGCGGCGCCCCGGTGCCGCTGCACCACGGCCTGGTGATCTGTTTTTCCCAAATGGACCGAATCATTGAGATCAACACAAAAGACCGGTATATTATTGTGGAACCCGGCGTGGTAAATGCCGATGTCCAGGCAGCCCTGGCCCCTTACGGGTTTTTCTTTCCCCCGGACCCCGGTTCCATGAATTCTTCCACCATCGGCGGAAACATTGCCCAGAACGCGGGCGGCCCCAGGTGCCTCAAATACGGGGTGACCTTAGATTATATCCTGGGCCTGGAGGTGGTGCTGGCCTCGGGCAAGGTGATCACATTCGGCAGCAAAAACATCAAGGATGTCACCGGGTACAAGCTGGCCGCCCTGTTCTGCGGATCAGAAGGCACCCTGGGACTGGTCACCAAAGCGATCCTCAAGGTGGTGCCCCTGCCGGAAACCGTAAAAACCATCATGGCCACCTTCAAAGACCTGGATGACACGGCAAAGGCGGTTACCGACATCATCGGGTCCGGTATCCTGCCGGCAGCCATGGAACTGATGGACCGGCTCACCCTGAACGCCATCGAGGACAAAGCCGGTTTAGGACTTGACAGAGAAGCGGCCGGCACCCTGCTCATCGAGGTGGACGGGGTGGCAGAGGCCTGTGACAAACAGATAAAACAGATCACGGAAAAGCTGCATGCCAGCCATGCTGTCAACATCCAGGAAGCCGGATCTGCAGAGGACAGAGAGCGGCTGTGGACGGCCCGGCGCTCCGCCTACGGGGTGTTTGCCAAGCTGGCCCCGGACATTATTTCAGAAGATGTCACCGTGCCCGTAAGCCGGGTCCCGGAAATGGTGCGGCGCATCGTGCAGATCGCAGACAAATACAAGCTGCGGGTGGGCGTCCTGGCCCATGCCGGGGACGGCAACATGCACCCCATGATCCCGGCAGACAAAAGCAATGCCCAAGAGTGGGAACGGGTGCTGGCTGCATTTGACGAGATCTTCCAGGCAGCCGCCGACCTGGACGGCACCCTGTCCGGAGAGCACGGCATCGGCCTGGCCAAATCAAAATACCTGCCCCTGGTCATGAACCAGGACACCATCGATTTTATGAAAACCATCAAGCAGGCCGTGGATCCGGACGGGATCCTGAACCCGGGAAAATTCGTATGACAGACCAGCCCATCCAGAACTGCGGCAAATGCGGGCTGTGCCTGTCTGTGTGCCCGGTGTACCAGGTACTCAAACAGGAACAGGCCTCCCCCCGGGCCCGGCTCCAGCTCATCAAGGCGTTTGAAAAAAAGGATCTGTCCGCCTCTCCTCTGCTCAAGGATCTGGTATCCCGGTGCCTGATGTGCGGGGCCTGCAAAGTGGCGTGTCCATCCGGCATCAACCACTATGCCAAATTCATGGAGATGCGCCGGAAAATGGCCAAATCCCAGCCCGATCCGCCGGCCATCCGGAGTCTTGTGTATCTGCTGGCAAAGGAATACCGCCTGCGCATGGGGGCAGGCCTTGCCAGGATCGGCCGGCGCCTCACCCCTGGGGCCTTGGAAAAAAAATACAAAATCGGCACCATCCCGGTAAGCCGGTTTCCGGAGATGAACCGACGCTCCTTCCGCAGCACCCTGCCCCGGGTGGCTTTTGCCAAGGACAGCCCGGGCGGACATTGCCGGGACAACCCCAGGGGCCGGGTGGTCTATTTCACCGGGTGCGCCACCAACTTTCTGTTTGCCGACACCGGACAGGCCACTGTGAACATCCTCACAAGACTTGGGTATGAAGTGGTGATCCCCGACGGCCAGACATGCTGCGGCATCCCCATGATGTTTCACGGGGCAAGGGACCAGGCCGTCGAAAACATGGCGGTCAACCTGACAGCCATCCAGGAGGCCATGCGTGAAAACAGCGGCAATACCACGGAGAACGCTAAGGATGCTGCCGCAGAAAACTGCGATGCCATGGATAAGGCTTGCGATGAAGCAGCGAAACACTGCGATGCCGTGATCGTGGACTGTACCACCTGCGGGGCGGCCTTGAAAGATGAATACCCGGCATTGATGAACACCCTGGACCCCAGCCGCAATAAGGCTCTGGCCCACCAGATCGCCCTGGCCCAAAAGACCACCCCGGGCATGCCGGACACCATTGCCGCAAAAACCCGGGATATTCTCTCGTTTCTCCATGACCATATGGATGACCTGGCAGCAGCCATGAAACCTACCACCCCGAAGCACAAGGTGATCTACCATGCCCCCTGTCACTCCAAAAACAGCTTCAATTCCCTGGCAAAGGTCCTGGATCTGCTCAAGGCCCTGCCCTGCTTTGACTACATTCCGGTGCCGGATGAAGCTGCCTGCTGCGGCGGCGGGGGCACTTTTTTCTATGAATACCCGGATATCTCCCGGAAAATGATGGCAAAAAAACTGATCAGTGCCCGGGCTGCCGGGGCTGATTTCTGGCTCACGGACTGCCCCGTGTGCCGGATCAACCTGCACGGCAGCCTGTCTGAAAAAGACAACCTCACCGTAGTTCACCCGGTAACCCTGATCAGCAAAGGACTGGGATCATGAAAATCGATCTGGAAAAAGGCCGCACCCACGTCACCGTGGATCTCCCCGACACAAACCTTCTGTCTGTGATCCAGGGAAAAGAGGTGCCCCCCCTTTCCATGGACCAGGCAGCCGTCGTCCTTCAAAAAGGAATTCAGGACACAGCCCCGCCGGGCATTGCCTTCCAGAAAGTGGCAGTCATCATCCCGGACGACACCCGGCTGTGGGCCAGGGGAGACCTGTTCGTGCCCGCCATCATCCAGGCCCTGGCAGACCTGGGCGTGCCCGATAAACAGATCACGGTGATCATCGCCCTGGGCACCCATGCCCCGATCCCGGACACCCGGTTCGCCCATCTGGCCGGCCAGGCCAGTGTCAGCCGGGTGCGCATCTGCAACTCTGCCGGCCTTGACCCCTCCCGGCTGGTAAACATCGGAAAAACCTCCCGGGGCACCTGCCTGTCCGTGACAAAAGAAGCTGTGGAAGCGGATCACATCATCATTTTCGGCGGGCTCCTGCACCATCTCATCGCCGGGTTCGGCGGGGGCAGAAAATATATCCTGCCCGGCATTGCCGGATATGACAGCATCCAGCAGAACCATTCCCTGGCCTTTGACGGCACGGGCCGGCCCCATCCCCTGGTGCGCCAGGCTGTCACACAGGGCAACCCGGTCCATGAAGACATGATGGAAGGGGCAGATCTGTTTTTACAGGACAAAACCGCGTGTTACGCTGCCGTGGCATCCAACGGGGCCGGGGAGATCTTTTATGCGGCTGCCGGAGACCTGCACCCCACCTTTGACCGGGGATGCACAGCCCTGAACACTGCCTGCTGTGTCACGGTCCCTGAAAAAGGGGATTTTGCCCTGGTGTCTGCCGGCGGCTTCCGCACCGACGGCCAGCTCTACCAGGCCACCAAAGCCCTGTTCAACATAGTGGGCGTGGTCAAAGACGGCGGTTCTATCCTGTTTGTGGCCGGG
>JAIPDY010000187.1 GCA_021737445.1 Desulfotignum sp. | reverse complement strand
CCGCCAGGGGACCTGGCGGCTGCATTGACCGGATTGTCCATACCCACCGATAAAAATGTGCTGGTGGGACTGGGTACTGCTGATGATGCCGGGGTTTACAAGGTCAGTGATGACCTGGCCCTGATTCAGACGGTTGATTTTTTTACCCCTATTGTGGATGATCCCTATGATTTTGGCCGCATTGCTGCAGCCAATGCATTGTCGGATGTCTATGCCATGGGGGGTGTCCCTAAAACCGCCATGAACCTGGTTGCCTTTCCTTTGGGATCCATGGATCCTGAAATTTTGCGAAAGATCCTGGCAGGCGGTATCAGGATTCTGGAAGAATCAGGCACCGTGCTTTTGGGAGGACACAGTATTGAAGATGATGAACTCAAATATGGGTTGTCTGTCACAGGCTTTGTTCATCCTGACAGAATACTGGCCAACCAGGGACTTTTCCCGGGTGACCGGCTGATTCTCACCAAACCATTGGGTACTGGTGTCATGAACACAGCGGTAAAGGCGGGCATGGCTTCACCCGGGCAGATCCTTGCCATCACTGACATCATGGTCACGTTGAACCGGGATGCGGCTTTTGTGATGACCCGGTTTCCCATCACAGCGTGCACCGATGTTACCGGGTTCGGTCTTCTGGGCCATCTGGCTGAAATGGTGGCAGGTACACGGGTGGGGGCACGTGTGTTCAGCGGTAAAGTGCCCCTTATTTTCGGGGCAATGGAGTTTGCCGGCATGGGTCTGGTGCCTGGCGGCGCATTCAGGAACCGCAAGTTCCGGGAAGCCATGGTGGCATTTGACAGCCGGATCGATCCAGCCCTGCTGGACCTGCTTTTTGACCCGCAGACATCGGGGGGCCTGCTTATGGGGTGTCCTGAAAAACAGTCACAGCAGCTTCTGGCCGCCCTGCACAAACAGGGGATTGCCCGGGCCGCCATCATCGGAGAAGTGACGGATCGGAATCCGGGAATGATCAGAATTGGATAAACATGGATATTTAAGGAAAAATCGTTATGACAACCGATGTTGATGCCCGGGGCCTTGCCTGCCCCCAGCCGGTTCTTAAGACCAAACAGACAGTGGATCAGTCCCACCCCTCACAGCTGACCGTGCAGGTGGACAATGAAGCAGCTGTGGAAAATGTGTCCCGGTTTCTGGGAACCCAGGGATATGATACCACTGTTTCCGGACAGAAAGATGATTTTACCATCACTGCAGTTTTAACCCATGCCCCCCCTGGTCAGGCTGAAGAAACCGATATGGGACCCGGGCCGGACCCATCAGTTCCAGAAGCTGACGATCCGGATGTTCATCAGAAAATACTGGTGCTCATCGCCACAGACCGAATGGGATTCGGGGATGATGAACTGGGAAAAAAACTGATGATCAGTTTTATCAAAACCCTGGGAGAGATGGGAGATGACCTGTGGCGCCTGGTGTTTGTCAACAACGGGGTCAAGTTGACCATCACCGGTTCTCCTGTGCTTGAAACCCTAAAAGCATACGAAAAACAGGGCATCTCCATACTGGTGTGCGGCACCTGTCTGTCCCATTTTGACCTTCTGGAGGCCAGACAGGTGGGGTACACCACCAATATGCTGGATATAGTGACCTCCTTGCAGCTGGCCCAGAAGGTAATTCAACCCTGATTCAATTGGTTGTTTTTTCTTTTCCACCTCCCTTAAGCTGTGTTAGAATAAGTCATTCTTAAGGCATCTGCCTGATTACACTTATAAGGGAGGTTGCATCATGAAAAATATTTCTTCTGAAAAGCTGGTAACCGATCTGTTTGCTTCCGCTGATGTGGAGATAAACGGATCCCGGCCCTGGGATGTCCAGGTAAAACAACCCCTTTTTTATAAACGCCTGGTGGCCGGTGGTTCCAAAGCCCTGGGAGAAAGCTACATGGACGGATGGTGGGAGTGCAGCCGGCTGGACCAGTTTTTTGATAAAATTCTCCAGGTCCGGCTGGATCAGAAAGCCAAAAAATCTTTTACCGCTTTGTGGTGCCGGACCAAGGCATTTTTAACCACATCTCCGGGAAAATTCAGGGCTTTTGAAATCGGCCGCCGCCACTATGATATCGGCAATGAACTGTTTTCTTTGATGCTGGACAAATGGATGAACTATTCCTGTGCCTACTGGAAACAGGCCGGCACCCTGGATGAAGCCCAGGAGTCCAAGATGGATCTGATCTGCCGTAAACTGCAGCTGCAGCCTGGCATGCAGGTGCTGGATATCGGCTGTGGATGGGGCGGACTGGCTGCATACATGGCTGAAAAATATCAGGTGAATGTGGTGGGCATCACAGTCTCCAAAGAGCAGGTGTCTTTTGCAAAACAGCGTTACCAGGGACTGCCTGTGGATATCCGGCTCATGGATTACCGTGATATGGATGAAACCTTTGACCGCATTGTGTCTGTGGGCATGTTTGAGCATGTGGGGGCCGGCCGCTACCGAACCTTCATGGCGGTTGTGAAGCGCTGCCTGGCAGACCAGGGCCTGTTTTTACTGCACACCATTGCTGGAAACCGCTCGGTGCGGTGGACCGACCCCTGGATTTCCACCTATATTTTTCCCAACTCCATGCTGCCTTCCAGCCGCCAGGTTTCCACGGCAGCTGAAAACCTGCTGATTCTGGAAGACTGGCACAGCTTCGGACCGGATTACGATCCCACCCTGCTGGCCTGGTACCGCAATTTTGTGGAAAACTGGCAGCATCTTGAATCTGCCTATGACAAACGGTTCTACCGTATGTGGACCTATTACCTGCTGGCTTGTGCCGGATCGTTCCGTGCCCGCAGAAACCAGCTGTGGCAGATCGTGTTTTCCAATAACGGGATTCGTCCTGCCTATGAAAGTGTGCGCTGATCACGCCTAACTTCAGAATTGAGACCGGAGCCGGATCTGCCTTTTTTTGATCTACAGCTCCTCTGCGTGGTGATGGTGTTCATAAATTTTTCACCTCCCGGAGTATTTGTCCGGATGACACGCCCGTCCCTTGAGGTTGAAAAAGAACTTGAGTCCCTTTTGAATGGCAGGGGAAAAAATTTTGGGGGACAGATAGGTGCCGGCCACACGCTTGTTGATTTCACCAATGGTGGGATAGGGATGAATGGCAGCGGCAATGGTGGACAGTTTCACGTTGCCGTTGAATGCCGCCACCCATTCACTGATCAGGTTGCCGGCGCCTGGCCCTAAGATCTGCACCCCGATGGGTTTTTCCTTTTCATCCAGCAGCAGTTTGATTTTGCCGTCTGTCTGCTTTTCCGCCTGTGCCCGGTCATTGTCCTGAAAAGATTCTGTGAAAAGTTTGTAGTTGATTTTCGCTTTTTTTGCCGCCGTTTCATTCATGCCGATGCTGGCCAGTTCCGGGTCTGTATAGGTAACCCATGGCAGCCAGGTGTAGTTGACCTTCCTGGGAAGGCGGGACACGGCATTGCTGGTCACAATTCCCCCTTCATATCCTGCTGCATGGGTGAACTGAAATCCGCCGTTCACATCCCCTGCTGCATAAATATGGCTGTGGCTGGTACGCAGCCGGCTGTCCACCCGGATGCCGGCCCGCTCTACCGTAATGCCGATGCCGGACAGGTTTAGGTCTTTGGTATTGGGGGACCTGCCCATGCCCACCAGAATGGCATCTGCTGTTACCTGATGTGTGTCACCGGCGCTGTCTCTGACAGTCACCTGCCGGGCATCGGGCAGATTTGCTACCTGCTCTATGGATACGTCCAGGACAAACCGCACCCCTTCTGCTGCCAGCACCTGCATGACACCGTCTGCCATATCTTTGTCCTCTTTTCCCAGAATCCGGGGATTCCTGTCAATAACGGTCACTTTTGTGCCGAACCGGTTGAAGGCCTGGGCCATCTCAATGCCGATGGGACCGGCACCCAGAAAGATCATGGATCCGGGCAGCGCATCCATGTAAAAAATTTCTCTGTTTGTCAGATGCGGGGTGTCAGCCAGGCCGGGAATAGGGGGCACCACCGGAGAAGAGCCCGTGGCAATGACCCATTTGGCTGCAGAAATGGTTTTGCCGTTCAATGTCACGGCATGTTCATCCACAAACCGGGGCTGCCCGAACACCACTTTGGCCCCCAGACTGCAGAACCGCTCTTCTGAATCATGCTTCTGGATGGTATCCACCACGGATCTGATGCGGTCCGCCACCTGCCTGAAATTCACCGGCGGCAGATCCACCTGAGGCAGTCCGAAGGCTTGGGCATGTTTCATCTGGTGGTAAACATGGGCCGATTTGATAAGGGTTTTGCTGGGCACACACCCATAGTGGAGGCAGTCCCCCCCAAGTTTGTCCTCCTGCTCGATCAATATGGTTTTCGCCCCCAGCTGTGCCGCGCCTGACGCGGTTGTCAGACCGGCTGCACCCCCGCCGATGATCCCGATATCATATTCATAATCTGCCATGATCTTTTCCTTTTTTCTTTTTGATTACAGATACCCCTTTTTTGGCCAGAAGGGGAAAAATTCCCAGCAGGGCAAATGACAAAAGCAGGCCGGGCGATAAAATCCCTTTTAAAGAATCTATCTGCCCCAGTTGTGTGCCGGCGTTGACATATACCAGGGTCCCTGCCAGCATGCCGATCTGGCTGACCAGGTAAAACTGCCTGGTTGTAATGGGTGTCAGGCCCATCACCAGATTGATGATGAAAAAGGGAAACACCGGTACCAGCCGCAGGGTGAACAGATAAAACGCCCCTTCTGTTTCAATGCCTTTGTTGATGGCGTGCAGTTTGTCTTTAAACCGGGCCTGTACCCAGTCTTGCAGCAGAAACCGGGAAGCAAGAAAGGCCAGGGTAGCGCCGATGGTGCTGGCAAAGGACACCACCACCGTGCCGGTCAAAAGGCCGAAAATCGCTCCGCCTGCCAGGGTCATGACAGCAGCACCGGGCAGGGAAAGGGCTGTGACAATAACATAAATGCCCATGTAAATACCAATGGCTGCTGCCGTGTTTTCCCGGTAAAAGGCGATCAGCATCTCCTGTTGGGACTTGATATATTCCAAAGATAAAAACCGGTTCAGATTCAATACAAAAAAAAGCACAACCAGCGCGATAACTGCTGCCACCACCATCCATCTGGAAACATTTGTTTTCATGTGTCACCTTCCTTTAACCGGACATATCCACCTGCTTTGCCTGTTTTGTCGCACCAGACGGCCATTCCTTACACAAAATAGATGCAACGGCTGGCGTTACCCATCCATCTGGAACAGATTTTTTTGGAGTTTTCCTTTGTAAAAGGCACAGGCATGGGTTTCCAGGGCTATCATTGTCTGGGTACCGCAAAACTCCGTGAGGCTGTACTGGCACAAAAACAGGCTGCCCGGGCCCAGGCAGGTGTTGGTACTTTCTTCAAGAGCTCTGAGATTTTCTTCAGACCATTTTTTGTGTGCGGTCCAGGACATGTCACCGATGAGCCGGAACCTGCCTTTTGCAGATACAGCTGCATTGGAGATATATTGTGCCATCTCCAGAGGGGTCTGCCTGCCGCTGCCGTGGATAAGCCGGTTTTCACGGATCAGTTCTGCCACATCCAGGCCCTCCTGTTCCATGGCAGAAAGCAGCTGTTCTCTGCGATGCTGGGGGGATATTACCATAACGGTTTCTTTGTTTTCGATTCCCTGGCGCAAAAACAATGCCTGGACCTCCATTGCCTCGGATAGATCCCCATACAGGTGGGCCATATGGGTGCCGTCCGGCACATCCAGGCCGCCAAATCCCAACGCCACTTGATGGGCAGGGATGCCGGAAACCTTTTTCTCTGTCCGGGGGGAGGTGGTTCTGCCTTCAATAAACTGCTGGATGTCAGAGGGATAAAACCGCCTTTCCTGCTTTTTTCCAATGCGAAAACAGGCCAGCAGGCCGGCGTTGGTCCACCTGCGCACCGTCATTTGAGACACATTGAGCAGTTCAGCCGCCTGCCTGACATTCAACAGTTTTTCCATACCTGCTCCCTGTTACCGTACGCCGCCTGTTCACCCTGCACCGTCTGTCTCATGCCTGGCCCATAGGCACCAGCAGCATCTCCCCGGTCATTTTCAGGGCCTTGTCATCTGAAGCGCTGCATTTTTCCTTAACCGCCTTGAGTACGGCACCGGCAGCGGTGTTCTGCCAGAACCAGTTGGTGAATGCGGCATCATCCGGTAATACCATGTCCGGCCGGAACATAACAGATTCAAAATATATCGCTTTGAGATCCTGGGCTGCAAACCGCAAAGCAGAAGCAGGGGAAGACATGTTTTCTTCCAGGGTCAGAGGTTTGTCAGACAGAAAATCGGTGAAAACCTGCAATGCCGCATCCGGTGGAAAATAGATCACTGCTGAATACCCCCGTTTTTCAAGGCCGATATCATACCAGGAACGAAATTCCGCCCTCTCCTGCCTGAAGGCGCCCAGCAGTTGTTCCGTTTCGGTTCCATGGGTCACAGGACCGGCAAAACTGACGGGGCAGGCCGGCGTTGGTCCACCTGCGCACCGTCATTTGAGACACATTGAGCAGTTCAGCCGCCTGCCTGACATTCAACAGTTTTTCCATA
>JAIPDY010000186.1 GCA_021737445.1 Desulfotignum sp. | reverse complement strand
AAAAAAACCGATTGATATAACGACGGATAAAATAAAATGGAAGAGATCGTTCTGGCCTATGGCCGGTATAAAGACCTGCATCATACCGCCTCATTGAGTGAAAAGATCCGGATCTTACACCAGGTGATCAGGCAGGATTTTAGCTATATCGACCGGGTTGCAGTGGCGCTGTTCGACAGAAATATGAACACGTTGAAAACCTTTGTGCAAAGTGCGAAAGATCTGCCGTTGCAGTTTTATGAATGCCTGATGGACAACGCGCCCTCTCTGATGGAGATCAAGGCCCGGAAAAAAAGCAGGCTGGTGAACGACATGTCCGTGTTCGAAAACGGCACCCACGAGCATACAAAAAAAATTGCGGCCAACGGTTACCAGGCCAGCTATTCAGTGCCGCTTTTTGACAGCAGAGCCTTTATCGGAATGCTGTTTTTCAACTCTTACCAGAAAAACGTGTTCCTGGAACAGGACCTGGCAAAACTGGATCTTTACGCCCAGCTGGTCAACTCCCTGGTGGTCAACAAGCTGCAATCCACCCAGATGCTTTTGGGTACGTTCCGCTCCTGTTTGAGCCTGGTCAGTTACAAGGACCCTGAAACCGGGAACCACCTGGAGCGGATGGCCCGGTATGCCCGCCTGATTGCCCGGGAACTGGCAAAACAAGGTAACCCGGGCCTGAGCGATGAAATAATTGAAACTCTTTTCATGTTTGCGCCGCTCCATGATATCGGCAAAATCGGCATACCTGACAGTATTCTTTTAAAACCAGGGAAGCTGGATGAGGATGAATGGCAGATCATGCAGACCCATTCCGCCAAAGGCAGAGAAATCATTGATGCGGTTGCACAGCACCTTGGCCTGAAATCTTTTGACCATATCAGCCTGCTGCAAAACATTTCAGGATCTCACCATGAAACCATTGACGGCAAAGGGTATCCCAACCGGTTAAAGCAAGATGAAATCCCCATTGAAACCCAGATCGTATCTGTGGCCGATATTTTTGACGCTTTGACCAGCCACAGGTCCTATAAACCGGCCTGGAGCAATGAAAAGGCATTTGAGGAGCTCAAACGTCTGTCCGGCACAAAACTGAATTCCGACTGTGTGCGGACCCTGATTGAGAATGAACCGGCTGTAAAAGAGATTCAAAAACAATTTTCAGATGATCCTGAGTGATGGTCGCTGCTGTTCAAGAAATCTCTGGCACCACTTCTCCATTCAGGGTTTTCGTTGTGCAAGTGCTTTCCGGCTCCCCCTGTTCATGGTAGAACTAGGGCCGGGATTTCATCCCTGCTCACCTCTGCCATCAGCGGCTAGTGCCGGGAGGTTTCTGTGGGTTGAATCCCATTCTGACGCGTTTGCTACAAGGAGTTGGGCATGGCGAAGCGTTAAGAACGGCAAACTGTTTGAGGACATACCTGCCCGCAGTTTTTGCCGTTCAGTGCAGCCATGCCCTACTCCTTGTCAAATGCGGCAGAGGGTGAGACCTACAGGGACCTCCCGACACGGGTCTTTTGATACGCCGGTACCGGCAGGGATGAAGTTTTTGACCAATTGCTACCGCCCGGCACAGATCCGGAACCTCAGAATAGTTGCTTACGTCCACTTTGTCTGCGTAGGTCAATTCTTGACAAAGTTGCCACTTTAATATAATTGTATGTACAACACCTTTAGAAAAGGGAGATTGTATGGATGAATCACACCATTTTCTGGAAGATTGCCTGTTTTTTAATGTCAATGCGTTTTCACGGCAGTTATTGAAACTGGCGGAAACCAGTTTCGCCCCGTTGAAACTTTCTCCTGCCCATGCCTCTTTGCTGCTGATCCTGTTTGAAAATCCGGGCATCAGCCCCAAAAAACTGGGAAACCTGCTCCGGCTGACCCCGTCCACTATTACCCGGTTTATTGATGCGCTGGTCAAAAAAAAACTGGTGACAAGAAAAAACTGCGGCAAAACCAGTGCTATTTTTCCCACAGGCAGAGGGATTGAAATAAAGCCTGCCATTGCAGGGGCATACAAACAATTTTATCTCAATTACACTCGGATACTGGGAGCCGGCAGGGCCCACACCCTGGCCCATCAGATCAACCAGGCCAACGGCAGCCTGGCCCGGTTTTCAGAGTCAGACAACGGCCATGTCCCAGACCTTTAAACTGACCATTGAATATGACGGCACCGGTTTTTCCGGGTGGCAGCGCCAGGCAGACAAACCCACCATCCAGGGAGAGCTGGAAAAGGTTTTGTCCAGAATACTCAGCCAGCCCGTCTATCTTGCCGGATCCGGCCGGACCGATGCCGGGGTCCATGCCTGGGGCCAGGTGGCCTCTTTTTGTGCAGACACTGCCATGGACCCGCTTGTACTGCAAAAAGGCGCAAACAGCCTGATGAAACACCCTGTTGTCATCCAAGAGTGCTGTTGCGTACCAGATGATTTTCATGCCCGGTATTCTGCGGTTTCCAAGGAATACAACTATTTCATACTTAACCGGGAACACCCCTGCGCTGTTGGCCGTAACTATGTCTGGCACATCAACATGTCCCTGGATGCAGATACCATGAACCGGTGCTGCGCCCTGTTATGCGGGACCCATGATTTTAAGTCATTTGAAAACACAGGTTCTCCAAGGCGTTCCACTGTGCGCTCGGTGTTTGCGGCACAGGTGGAAAAACAGCCTGACAACTATCTGAAATTCAGGATCTGTGCAGACGGTTTTTTGAAAAACATGGTGAGAAATATCGTGGGTACTTTGGTGGATGTGGGCAGGCACAAAATAACACGAAAAGATTTTGAAAAAATTCTTTCTGCAAAGAACCGTTCCCTTGCCGGTGCCACCGCCCCTGCCAGGGGATTGTTTTTAAAACAGGTGAACTATGACCAAAAAGATCTCAGCTATTGACAGGGGGCTGGATATATTCTTTTTCAGGATCTGACCCGGGTTCCCGGATTTTTCGAATGTGCCGGTTGTAATGGGAAATGATATCCCGGCGGTAGATCAGGCCAATCAGTTCTTTGTTGCTGTTTTCTTTCACCACGGGCAGGGCATCAATGTTTTTCTGGGTGAGCTTGTGCAGCACCGTGTTCAGGTCTTCAGACGGTGTGGTGATGATCAGATCTGAAATCATGATATCCTTCATCACCACAAGATCTTCGATGTGAAGGGTAAAAATAACCTCCCTGATATCATTGGATGAAAAAATACCGGTAAACTCCCCCTCGGCATTGAGCACGGGAAAATAATGCTGTTTTGTGATCTGAAAAATGGATTTGAATTCTGAAAACGGCATATTTTCATTGACACTCTGCACTTTTTTGATCAGATGCCCCAGATCTCCCACCTTCATGGTCTGAAGAATATCCATCATAAATTCACCGGCATGGGCTGGTGAATCCACCCGGGACTTGACCTGCTTTTCATAAATGGAAAACCGCTGGGACAGGAGATAACACAAAGAGCATACCAGCAGGCTGGGCAACAGCAAATGATAGGAATTGGTCATTTCACTGACAAAGATAATGGTGGAAATGGGGGTGTTGGAAACAGATGTGAAAAAACCGGCCATGCCTACAATGACAAAAGCACCTGGGTGGGTAACCACTGTTGGGATCAACATGTGAAAAATCTGGCCTACTGCTCCGCCCATGGCACCGCCGATAACCACAGAAGGCCCGAACACACCGCCGCTGCCGCCGGATCCAATGGAAAAAGAGGTGGTAAAGATTTTGCCGATGGCAAGGGCGATGAGAGTGGAAATTGCCACCTGATTGAAAATGGCATTCTGGGCCATGCCATAGCCGAATGCCAGGGTATAGGGAAGAAAAAATCCGATGATGCCGGTGCACAGTCCGCCGATGGCAGGTTTGATGTGATTGGGTATTTTGAGCTTGTGAAAAATGCTGACCATGCCATAAAAAACCTTGACATAGAGAAATCCCGTTGCCACCAGAACGCCTGCCAGCACGATGTAAGGGCCTAGTTCCAAGGGGTTCTGAAATTTAAATCCCGGAGAATCAAACAATGATCCCCACCCGAAAACCAGGCAGAAAACACAATAAGCCACCACAGAGGAAATTCCGGCCGGAATGATGACTTCAGATTCAAAATCCGGGTCCCTGTACAACACTTCAGCGGCAAAAAGCGCACCTGCAAGGGGGGCCCGGAATATACTGCCCACCCCTGCCCCGATGCCGGCTGCCATCATGATGCGCCGTTCTCTTTCCGACAATTTGAACCGGGTGGCAAGAAAAGAGCCGAATCCAGCGCCGATCTGGGCTATAGGTCCTTCCCTTCCGCCTGATCCCCCTGTGGTAAGGGTGATGGCAGAGGCGATAGTTTTAATGATGGGAATCCTGCCCCGGATCATACCGCCTTTGTGATGATAGGCTTCAATAGCAGCGTCAGTACCATGGCCTTCCGCTTCAGGTGCGAAAGTATAGACAAGCCAGCCGGAAACGATCCCGCCCAGTGCCGGCAGAATCAGCAGCAGCCACCGGTTGAACGGCGTACTGGTGGCGGGCAGCAGGGCATGCTCCCCGGCAGGTGCGTCCGGCCGGTATCCTGCCATCATATCCAGAAAATAATGCATGCCAAGGCCGCACAGATAATGGAAAACAACAGCACCCAGACCGGAAATCAGGCCGATGAGCACAAAATAGAACAGCCATCTGAACGCCACTTTAAAATCAAAAGATCCCATGTCAGGTCAGGTCCATTCGGGTATCAGGTGGTGTTAAGATCTTTGATGCCGCGCATGATTATATCAAACAATGTTTCCACATCATCCTCTTCCAGGCAGGAAAACGCCACCCTGATATTTTTTTCTCCGATGGCAATCAGGCCCACCCCATAAGTGTTCAGCAGATGAAGGCGTAAGGTTTCCGCATCCACATCCTTAAGGCGGATACACATGAAATACCCTGAATTAAAGGGATAGACATCAAACCCTTTGGCAAAGGCCGGATTTTTCAACACTGTTTTGATCCGGGCAGCCCGCTTTTTGAGCAGGTCATGTTTTTTTTGCTTCTGGGCCTGGTAATCCGGATCTGCCATGGCTTTGAGTAAAATAGTCTGGCCCAGGTGGGAGGCATTGGAAATATTACCCCGGATGCAGCCAGCGGTCTTTTTTTCCAGGGCCTGGTACAGGTCGTCTCTCTTTTCTTTGTCAGCAGTCAGGCCATAGGTGATAAACCCTACCCGCAATCCCCATGCATAATCCTCTTTGGTGGCACCGTCCAGCTTGGCTGCAGCCAGCCGCCTGTGTCTGCCGGCCAGTTTGGCAAACAGCGATTCCCTGCTGATCTGTTCATCAAAAAACAATCCGAAATAGGCATCATCACAGGCCGCCACCACGTTGGTTCCCGATTGTGCAATATCCAGCAGCACCGCAGCCACCCGGTCTGCTTCCTCTCTGGTAAGAGAATATCCGCCGGGGTTGTGGGGAAAGTTCAACACGGTAATGATTTTATCGTTTTTTGCTGCCTGGGCCCGCATCACAGCCTCAAAATCATCTGTGTTGAAACGGGTCAATGCATCATCATACGCCTTGTAGTAAACGATTTTTGCCTGGTTGCGCACCGTGAAGGTCATGGTGTAGTTGCCCCACATCATATCCGGCAGCACAATGACATCCCCTTTGTCCACCCACATGTCTGAAAAAACAGAAACCCCGTGGGTGATGCCCGAGGTCACCACCGGCAGGCTGAACGCTTTTCCTGCCAGGGAACTGTTTTTGTCATATAGATGGTTTTTCCATTGTTCTCTCAGCTTGGGAAGTCCGAATGACGGGGCATATGGCAGGTAATCGTCCGGCTCGATACCAGTGATGTACCGGGTAACCGCAGGCAGGTTCATCACATGGCTGCCCTGTTTGGCAATACCAATGGTGGCATTGATTTTGTGGGCCTTGATTTTTGCTTCTGCGCTCTGGCTTAAAATACCCTTGGGAAAAAACAGCGCTTTTCCCATATCCGAAAGCATCTCCAGGATATGGGGATTGGCTTGTGAGATGGCGGTGTTAAGCTGTTTTGCTATCACGTTCATGGACAGAATTCCTCACAAAAAAATCAAAAAAAAAACTCTGCAGCTTTCTTTGAAGATGAAAACCACAGAGTCTGAAAAATGCGGTCAACAAAAAATATTATCTTCTCTTGGATGCCTTGATGGGGTTTATTTTCTGTTTTTTGGTCTCAGCTGTGGTCTTGATATGGGTGGCCATGTTACAGGAGCCGTTTTTCCATTTTAAAGACGGATCCGGTGCAGCAGTGCAATACATGCCGGTGGGGTATTCAGACATTCTCTGGCATCCCATACATTCATCCACAACAGGCAGGCAGTTGCCTTCATTATAGCTGCAACCGGCGGCTGTCATGAATACACAGTCATCCCCTTCTCTTACAGTCGTACAGATCATGATTTAAATTCCTAAAATCCTATAAAGTAGGTTTGATTTATTAAAGCCGGCATTCCTGCTCTTTTTTGACCGGGTCTGTCAGCTGTTATGATGGTCTGGCACATCCCCTTAAGTTAGGATGATAAACCTTATCCCAATACCACAAAATTAAACAGTATGTCAATCACA
>JAIPDY010000185.1 GCA_021737445.1 Desulfotignum sp. | reverse complement strand
GGTTTATTTCCGCCACCAACACGGACTTGAAACAGGAGGTCAAATCAGGCAGTTTCAGGGAAGATCTGTACTACCGCCTGTCACTGATTCCTTTGCACCTGCCGCCCTTAAGGGAGAGAAGAGAGGACCTGTTGCAGTTTGTGGCCCAGTTTGTCCAGGAGTTCAACCAGCGCCACAACAAACAGGTGACCAAACTGAGCCCCACCGTGCTGCAAAAAATCATGAACCTGCCCTGGAAGGGAAATATCCGTGAACTTAAAAACGTGATTGAACGGGCAGTGCTGCTGTCAGAAGGACCGGTGATCGATTCAGACTGTTTTGGTGCCGACGGCATGGACCACAATGTCATGGAAAACGGCATCAATGAAGATACCAGCCCCTCTGATTTTCTGCTTTTGAAAAAAACCGTGGAGGAAGCTGAAAAAATGGCCATCAGGCGGGCGCTGCGGCTGGCAGAGGGAAACCGGTCCAAAGCCGCTCTGTTTTTGGGCATCGGCAGAAGAACCCTGTACGACAAACTGGCCTGTTATCAATTATAGAAAGGGAAAAATATGCAGTCCATTGAATTCACACAGATTGAAGGCTTTAACGTAGGTCATGCCCAGAACACAGTTGCAGGAACCGGATGCACGGTGGTTATCTGTGAACCCGGGGCGGTCACGGGCGTGGATGTCCGGGGCGGGGCCCCGGGCACCCGGGAAACCGACCTGCTGGATCCGGTCAACCTGGTACAGCAGGCCCATGCCGTGCTCATCACCGGGGGCAGCGCCTTTGGGCTGGATGCGGCCGCCGGGGTCATGGCATTTCTGGAAGAAAGACAGATCGGGTTTGATGTCCAGGTCACCCATGTGCCCATTGTGTGCGGGGCTGCCCTGTTTGATCTGGCACTGGGGGATCACCGGATCCGGCCTGACAAAGAGATGGGGTACCAGGCCTGTGTCAATGCCGGCACCCATGAATCCTGTCAGGGATCTGTAGGGGCCGGCACGGGTGCCAGCGTGGGAAAAATTTCAGGGATGGACCGGGCCATGAAGGGTGGATTGGGCTGCTTTGCTTTCCAGGCGGGCGATCTCAAGGTCGGGGCACTGGTTGCCGTCAACTGCTTAGGGGATGTGATAGATCCTGAAACCGGAAAAAAACTGGCCGGGGTGCTGCATCAGGACAAAACATCCCTGGATGACACCGAAACCATCATGATCCAGTCTTTTGCCCCGGATGCCAACCTGTTTGCCGGCAACACCAGCCTGGGAGTCGTTATTACCAATGCAGACCTGACCAAAGCCCGGGCCACCAAACTGGCTGCCATGGCCCAGAACGGGTTTGCCAGAACCATGCGGCCGGCCCACTCCATGTTTGACGGGGACACCATTTTTGCCATGTCCTGGGGAAACGTGGCAGCTGATCTGAGTGTGGTGGGGATTCTGGCTGCCCGGGCCGTGGAACGGGCCGTGGTGGCAGACGTTAAAAATGCGCAATCCTTATGCGGCATTCCCGGGTATCAGGAACTGGGCATGTGATATGGTTCAGGCTGTTTTCTACAGTGCCGCCCTTTGGAGCCACCAGGTGGCGATACCAAAATAGATCACAACCCCGCCGATATCTGCCACAGAGGTTACCAGCGGTGCGCTGGCCGTGGCCGGATCAAGCTTGAGCCGGGTGAGCAGAAAAGGCAGAGACATGCCCAGCAGGCTGCCGAACAACACCACACACACCATGGCCAGGGAAACGATCACCGCCACATCTATACCGCCTCTGAAAACGCCGATAAACGACACGGCAATCCCCATGCACACACCGATACAAAGGGCAATGCCGATCTCCTTTCCCACCAGGCGGAACCAGTCTTTCATCATGACATCCCCGATGGCCAGGGCACGCACCATCAGGGTTGCGGACTGGGCACCGGCATTACCGCCGCTGCCGATGAGCAGCGGCAGAAAAAACACCAGGGCCACCGTGGCCTGGATGGTGTCTTCATAATAAGCAATCCCGGCCCCTGAAAAAATATTCATGAACACCAGGGCCAGCAGCCACGGTAACCGTTTCTGGATCAACAACCAGGGACTGGCATCCCGCAGCCCGATATCCACCAGGTCATCGGAACCGGTACCCGAGCTGATGGATCCCATGCGGTGAAAGTCTTCGGTGGCTTCTTCTTCAATAACATCATGGACATCATCAAAGGTAATGATCCCCACAAGAGAATCATTGCCGTTGACGACCGGCATGGCCAGAAGATCGTATTTTGCCATCTGCCGGGCCACCTCTTCCTGGTCATCATGGACCCTGGCAAAGATGGGCTCCCGGCGCATGATCTTTTCAATTTTCGTTGTGGGCCGGGCCAGGATAAGTTCTCTGAGCGACACCAGGCCCAGCAGCCGCCGCCGGGAATCGATCACATAGGAGTAATAAATGGTTTCCTTGTTGGGCGCTTCCAGCCGGAGCTTTTCAATGGCCTGCAGGGCGGTGAGACCCGGAGACAGGGTGGCGTATTCGCTGGTCATAAGCGCACCGGCCGTGTCCTCTTCATAAGAGGACAGCCGCCGGATATCTTCCCGCTCGGTTGTGGCCAGCAGGCGCAAAAGGATTCCGCTGCTTTCTTCGGGCATGGACTGCAGCAGATCCACCCGGTCATCAGAAGACATCCGGGTGATGGCCAGGGCCAGTACATCATTGGACAGTTCTTTGGCGATCTCCCGCTGATCCTCGTAATCCATGTGGGTGAGGACATTGGCGCAGCATTCCGGAGACATGCGGGAAAAAATACCCACCAGCTGATCTATCTCCAGTTCGGACAGCTGGGCTGCCAGGTCGGCCGGGTGCTCGGATTCACACAGGCGGGCCAGCACCTTGTCATCAATATATTCAGGAGAGTCGCCCTGTCCGGGCACAAAGAGGTTATCCGGTAGTTTTAGGGAGTCGTTCACAGCCCTGCCTCCTTTTGATCGGTCCGCCATCATGACAGGCGAACCAGAAGGTCACAGCGTGAAGAACCGAATCAGAATCGACCGGTTCTGAAGCTGTCAGCCATGGCGCCTGTGCGTGTCAATAACAGCGGGGAGTGATAAAAATATTGTTTTTCTTCAAAAATCACAGATATCGATAAGTGAGAACTACCACCTTCGTCATCCATTTTCACATCCTTGTCATCAAACTGTTAATAGTTTTCAGGAAGCTGCATACGCATCACGCATTCATACCCCTGTTATCAAAACAATCATGTTTATATACAAAACACACCCCTGTTTGTCAAACAAAATCGCTCTCAGTCCAGGGGAAAAATCCTGTCAGGTCCGGGCCATGAACACCGCCCGCAAAGGTCCCGGATACCCTTCAACCGTTTTCGCAGGATCATGGGGATCCAGAAAATCGCTCAAAGATTCGGTCTGTATCCAGTCGGTTTTGCGCTGCTCTGCCAGGGTGGTGGGGGTGACATCCAGACACCGGATATCTCTGAATCCGGCCCGGGCCAGCCAGGACTCCATGACCGACAGATCCGGGATAAAATAGACATTGCGCATCTTGGCATACCGGTTTTCAGGAAACAGGCACAGATTGTTCCGGCCTTTGAGCACCAGGTTCTCCAGAACAATATGCCCGGAAGGCACAAGGCTCTGGTGAATCTGTCTGAGCATATCCACGGGAGATGTGCGGTGATATAAAATTCCCATGCACAACACCAGATCAAACACGGCATCCATCTGCGGCATCTGTTCATAGGGAACCGGCAGGCAGCACACATTTTTCAGGTCCACAAATTTCTGGACGGCCCGATACTGATAATAAAACGCGCTCTGGGGTTCCAGCCCCAGGACCAGCAGCGGGTTCTGTGCTGCCATGCGGAACATGTAATACCCGTTGCTGGAACCGATATCCAGAATGCGTGTGCCTGCAAGATCCGGCAGATGCGGGGCCACCCGGTCCCATTTCATGTCCGAGCGCCATTCTGCATCCACATGGATGCCAAACAGATCAAACGGGCCTTTGCGCCAGGGCGCCAGCTGCCTGAGCTGTGCTTCAAGCACCTGACGGTCCCGGTGTGACAGATCAGGTGCAGCCCCGGCCCGGACCGCCCGTGCAGACGGGTCTTTTGACGAAGGCACCCCATCCGGGATCTGGTCAAATATCTGCTTGTACTTGAGAAAATTGCCCATGGGCCGGGCCAGAAATGCCTGTTTTTTTTCAATCAGCCCGGCCAGGCTGTCGTGATAAGCCCCCAGGCCGAATGCGTGAATCTGTGACAACAATGTTTCCATGGGAACGCCGCCTGCCGGGTTAAAAATTATCTTTGAAAGCCAGGGGTTCCCGGCCGGGTTTCATTGCCATGACCGCACTGAAATTAAACCACTTCAACCACACATCCACCTTTTCGAATCCGGCCCGGCCCAGACGCTGAAAATGGGTCTCCAGGGTGTCGGGGATCAGCACTTTTTCCAGGGCATCGCGTTTCTGGCTGATCTCCAGGTCGGAATACCCGTTTTCCCGCTTGAACTGCCGGTAAACCGCCCCCTGCAAATCGTTGATCACAGGTTCCGGATGAACGGTTTTTTCCATGACCAGCAGCAGGCCGCCCGGCACCATCCCGTCAAATATCCGGCCGATCAGGTCATCTCTTGCCGCCGGATTCAGAAACTGGAGTGTCAGGTTGATCACCACCACGGATGCATTTGTGATGCAGATATCCTCCATGGCACCGCAGACCAGGTGAATGTTTCGGCCCGGTTCCGGCGGACCCAGCCGGTTTTTGTATTTTTCCAGCATGGGCCTGGAGGTGTCCACCCCCACCAGGGTGAACGGGGTTCCCCTGAACACAGCCTGAAGCCGCACCCCGAGATTGCCGTGGGAGCAGCCCAGGTCATAGATCCTTGTCCCTGCCTGAAAAAACCGCCGGACCAGATCCGCCTGCCGATAAAGGCTTTCTTTGTACAGAGGCACGGACCGCACCAGCATGTCATCAAACACCTCTGCCACCTCCCGGTTAAAGGAAAAAGGCTGGATCTGTCCGCGTTTTCTGGCAAATACCCGGTCCCGTTCCATGGCGTTCATCTGTCCTTTGCATTTAAAAATTCACCCCCTTATATCTGATTTGATCCCGGAGTGCAAGACAGAGGCGGGTCAAAGGACCCGTGCCGGGCACAGCAACAGCGGGTTGAGAGACAACCCTTTTCAAAGGTGATTGAATGCAAAAAAGTCCTGCATATCAGGGGTTTTCCCCTATTGCTTTTTTGAATTCTCTTTACTATAGAAGGATATAGTTTTGTCTCCCATCGGTTTCAATCCCTGTAACCGAAAGAGCGGAGCTATGCCCCCGCAGGCAGCCGCCCCCTGCCCTGCCTAAAGATCCAGCGGACTTCTGGCCTCTTTCACGGTTTTGGATGCAATGGTGTGGGTATAGATCATGGTGGTTCTGACACTGCTGTGCCCCAGCAGCTCCTGAATGCTCCGGATGTCCTGGTTGGCGGCCAGCAGATGGCTGGCAAAACTATGGCGAAAGGTATGGGCGGATGCTCGTTTCAGGATTTTCGATGTCTTGACGGCCCGCTTGATCGCTTTCTGCACATGGGTTTCATGCAGATGGTACCGCCGGTATTCTCCGGTATCAGGCACATGGGTCAGCTCTTTGGCCGGAAAAAACCACTGCCACACCAGTTCCTTGGGCGCATTCGGGTATTTGCTCTCCAGCCGGTCCGGCATGAACACCCCGGCATAGCCTTTTTTGAGATCCCGTTCATGCAGATCGATGACCCGGTCAATCTGGCGCTTCAGGTCATCCATGATCACTCTGGGCAACGGAACAGTCCGGTCTTTTTTGCCTTTGCCGTCATGCACCGTCAACACCTCATGATCAAAATTAAACCAATGCACCCGCAGCTTCATGCATTCAGACAATCGTAGCCCGCACCCGTACAGCAGCTTTACCACCAGATCATACGGGTCTTTCATCTTGTCAATCACCCGGTCAATCTCCTGCCTGGACAGCACCACCGGGATATAGGGTTTACGCTCTGCCCGGACCACCCCTTCCATTTGCCCGAACTCCTTTTTCAGCACATGCTTAAACAAAAACCGCAATGCAATGATCGCCTGGTTCTGGGAAGAGGCAGACACCTTTTTTTTGACGGCCAGAAATGTCAGAAATTCTTTGACATCGTCCGTGTTCAAAGTGTCCGGCGGTTTTTCTTTGACAAAATACCGAAATTTTTGTGCCCACAATGCATATGCTTTCCAGGTTTTTTTGGAATAATGGCGCACGCTGATTTCATTTTTCAAAGATTCCATGGCACCAGCCCAGGGACTGGTCGGCTGTTCGATATCAAATGACCTGCCAGCCTCAGCAACACTATTTTGGACAATCTCGGTCTGCGGAACAGTTTCCTGGCCCAGGCCGCTGTAATATAAGCGAACCGCTTTTTGGGCCTGATCACACTGATCCGCCGGCTGGTTCTTTTGTTTTAATTGTTTCTGTTAAAGGTTTAAACCCCCGCCTTTAGGCGGGTAGCATTTTGATAGCAGTTGTTTTATAGTGGCTTGTATGGACTATCGACAAGGCAGTCATACAAGATTTAAAATAGAATACCACTTTGTTTGG
>JAIPDY010000184.1 GCA_021737445.1 Desulfotignum sp. | reverse complement strand
CCGCTGTCGCTTCATGAAAAAGCCTTGAAACTTTACCATACCTACTGTCTTGTGGGCGGGATGCCTGAAGTTCTGCAGAAATGGGCGGACACCGGTGACCTGAAAGCCTGCATGAAACTGCAGCAGGACCTGCTGGCAACCTTTCGGGAGGATTTTTACAAATATGGGGACCGGTTTGATCCAGACCTGCTGTTTAAACTGTTCATTTCCGTGTGCCGGCAGATCGGCACCAAATTCGTATACAGCCGGGTGGATCCCTCAGCGGCATCCCCGGCCGTTAAAAATGGCTTGTCTCTGCTATGTAAGGCCCGGGTATTTTCTCAGACACGACATACCAGTGCCAATGGTCTGCCCCTGGGGGCTGAATCCAATGACAAATTTTTCAAAATTCTGTTGACAGACACCGGCCTGGTCTCGGCGCAACTGGATCTGACGTCGATTCCATATTCCCAGGCAAAAGATATCTTTTTCACCAACAAGGGTCCGCTGGCCGAACAGTTTGTCGGCCAGCAGCTCAGGGCGGTCCAGTCGCCGTTGACAGACCCGTGCCTGTTCTACTGGCAGCGCACCGGCGGCCGGCAGGGAGAAATCGATTACATCATCCAGCACCGAAACCGTATCATACCGGTGGAGATCAAATCCGGAAAAGCCGGCAGCATGAAATCCCTGCACCAGTTCATGCACGACAAAGGACTGGATCTGGCTCTCAGAATCAATGCCAACCTCCCGGCGGTGGAACAGATCAGCATTAAAACCACCAAAGGTGACCCGGTTTCCTATGCCCTGATTTCCATTCCTCTTTATCTGGCACAGCAGATAGATGCCTTGATTTCATCCCCTTGACATATATGTATACATTAGATATGGTTGAGCCACAAAACTGCTGTCAAAACCCCAACAACAGGCAGGCCAGGGACCATGGCCAACGAAAATTTTGAAGAGTTTGCATACACTGCCATTCTTGGATTGATTCTGGACAACCGGTTCAAACCAGGGGATTTTTTGTTTGAAACCGAGCTGGCCAATTCTCTGGGATTGAGCCGGACCCCTGTGCGGCATGCTTTAGGACAGCTGGTGGCAGAAGGTTTTCTGGAAAAAAAGAAAAAAAAAGGGTGCTATATTCCGGACGTAAGCGCACAGGATGCCCGGCAGGTTTTTTCTCTCAGGGAAAATATCGAAGGCATGGCAGCCGCATCTGCAGCCAGGTTTGCCACAGATGACGACATCTGTTTTCTCAACGCTCTGATTGAAAAAGAAGCCAATCCTGACGGCATCCTTTCCAAACTGGATGTGCTGGAAATCAACAAGGCATTCCACCTGGGCATTGCCGGATTCAGCGGCAACCGGTACCTTGAACACTACTGCCGCCACATCTTCTGGCGGTCCAATGTTTATGTGTTTTTTTATGATAACTATTACAGGGAAAACATTGACTACAGCAAATTAAAAACACCTGACCAGCATGCCCGGGTGGTGGCGGCAATTGAAAACAGAAACGATGAAAAAGCAGGCAACCTCATGAAATTTCATATCCGCTCCACCTATGAAATGCTGTTTATGAAACTGCAGCATCTGGACTGAAAAAAAAATGCCCAGGCCCTTGACAGAGAATCTCTTTGATGTATACCTGTAATCAAATGTATACATTAAACTTGCAGTTGACCATACGATTTTAATATAAGGAATCACTATGAAAATTCTTGTTCTTGGCGGGTGCGGCATCCAGGGGCGGACCGCACTGTACGATCTGGCATCGGATGACAAGGTAAATGAAATCATCTGTGCTGATGCACAGTTTGACCAGTTATCAAAGATACAGCCCTTCACAGACATGGAAAAAATCACCACTGTTGCCATTGATGCGAGAAATGACGCAGACCTGCTGCGCGTGATAAAACAGGCGGATGTGGCCATCGATCTTTTGCCAAAGGAGTTTGCCGAACCTGTAAATGAGGCAGCCCTTGCAGCTGGGGTGCCGGTGGTGAACACCAACTACATGTATGATCCGGGTCAGATGCAGGAAAAGGCTAAGCAAGCCGGCATCGCCATCATGCCTGAATGCGGTCTGGACCCGGGCATCGACCTTGTGCTTTACGGCAGCGCCATGCGCAAATTTGACACCCTGACAGCCATCAGATCCTACTGCGGGGGATTTCCTGAAAGAAAAGCCTGCACCAATCCGTTGAACTACAAGACCTCCTGGATCTGGCGGGGGGTGTTGAGCTCCACCAAGCGGGACAGCACCTTTATAGTTGACGGCAAACGGGTGAACATTCCCGGGGAGCACCAGCATGATGCAGACAACATCCACAGCGTTGAATTTCCCGGTCTGGGCACCCTGGAGGCGATCCCTAACGGCAATGCCGCCTTTTTTACGGACCGCATGGGCCTTTCCGGCACCATTATGGATACAGGCAGGTATTCTTTGCGCTGGCCCGGATGGGCCGCTTTCTGGCGGCCCCTCAAGGCCCTGGGGTTTCTGGACGAAACCCCGGTTCCCAACCTGGGTGACGGCACGGTTTCCCCCATGGATTTCATGGACAGATATCTGGCTCCCCGCCTTGTTTACAAAGATGATGAAAAAGACCTGGTGGCCATGCTCAACATATTTGAAGGCACTATCGGCGGCAAAAAAATGCAGCTTACCTCCACCATGGTCATTGAACGGGACCTGGATACAGGGATCATGGCCATGAGCAAAGGGGTGGCCTATTCAGCGGTCATTGCAGCCAAAATGATCGCAAACAAACAGATCACCGATACCGGGGTTCTGTCCCCCATGATCCACATACCGGAAGAACCGTTTCTGGAAAGCCTGAAAAAAAGGGGAATCTTTGTCACGGAAACCATGAAAACCCTGGAAGATTAAATTTCTTTGCCATTTTTGCAGCAGGCCGGTGAAAGAAGCGTGCGGCATTGTGCCGCTTATTTTATACCAACTGTAACAAAAAGGAGAAAAACATGCGTCTGAAAAAATTACTCTCACTGGTCTTAGCTTTGGCTTTTGTGCTTTGCTTTAGCGCCATCAGCTTTGCCGGCACACTGACAGAAATTGTAAACCGCGGGGAACTGCGGGTGGCAGTGCAGTCCGGTGCTGCTCCCTATGCGTTTGTGGACAAGCACGGGGAGCATGCCGGGTCCATGATCGATTTCACCAAAGGCATGGCTGAAGCCATGGGTGTCAAACTGGTGGTTTTGGATTTTGACTGGGACGGCCTGATTCCGGCGCTGCTTTCCGGCAAGGCAGATGTTTTGGCGGCCGACATGACCCCAACCCTGAAACGGGCGTTGAAAATCACCTTTACCGATCCCTGGATCGAGGTGCAGCCCAGTATCTTCACCCGCACCGACACCGACTTTCAGACCCTTGAGGATGTCAACAAAAAAGGGGTCACCGTGGGCGTGCTTTTAGGCTCCACCGGTGAAACCATTGCCAAGAAATATTTGCCCAATGCTGAGATCAAATCCTACAAAGGCGGGGGCCGCATGGTGGTCCAGGCCCTGATCGCAGGACATGTGGATGCCGGTGTCAACGATGACCTGGCAGTGCTCACCGTGCTGCCCGATTTTCCGCCCAAATCGGTACGCCTGCTGGACAAGCGCCTGGGCCAGGGCAAAGATCCCCTTGCCTTTGCCGTGCGCCACGAATCGGTCAACCTGTGGCAGTGGATCAACCTGTACTTTAAAACCATCCGTGCCAACGGCACCTATGATGAAAACATCTCCTACTGGATGGAAGGAACCGACTGGAAAAAAGATCACTGATCCGTTGACCAGCCACAACTGAGAAGAATCGTGGTAACGTGAAATCATGAACAGGGCGTGTCCGCATTTTTTTTGCGGACATGCCCCCGGCAAAAGGGATGATCATATGCTGGATGACTTCAACTTCAGAATTATATTTGAATACATGCCCCTGTTTTTAACCGGGCTCAGAAACACATTTTTTATTTCCATTGTGTCCATCATGCTGGCCCTGATGACCGGCACCATCGCCTGCGCCTGCCGGATATCCTCCATAAAACTGCTCAGATATCCGGCCATTGCCTATATTGAAATCATCCGGTCCACCCCGCTGCTGGTACAGATCTATTTTCTGTATTTCGGCCTGCCCACTTTAGGTGTCCGGGTGCCGGAGATCCAGACCGGGATTATCGCTTTGATGCTCAACTCCGGTGCCTATATCGCCGAGATCATCCGGGCAGGCATCACTTCAGTGGATGACGGCCAGATCGAGGCCGGGGTATCTTCCGGGCTGAACTATTTTCAGCGCATGCGCTTTATCATTCTGCCCCAGGCCCTTGGGGCAACGGTTCCCCCGCTTTTGGGACAATCCATTGTCCTGGTGAAAGATTCGGCTCTGCTCTCTTTGATCTCCGTGATGGAGCTGACCCGGTGCGGCCAGACCATGACATCTGAAAGGTTCATGCCCTCGGAAGCTTTTCTGACCGTGGCTTTCTTTTACATGTGTATCTATTTCTGCCTCAAGTCCCTGGCAGACTGGTCCCAGAAAAAACTGATCTTCAGGGAGGCATATTAATCATGATGGCATTTTACTTTTCCCGGCTGGTGGAGATCTTTCCCTTTTTCCTCAAAGGGTTGTGGATGACAACCCAGATCGCCTTTATCAGCCTGTTCACCTGCACCATTCTGGGATTTGTCTTAGGGATTCTGCGCTCAGGCAAAAACAGGATAATTAAATGGCTTATCGGGGTGTATGTCTCCTTTGTCCGGGGCACCCCGTTCGTGGTCCAGGTGTTTATCGTGTTTTTCATTCTTCCGGAATGGGGCATTCAGCTCAAGGCTTTTCCCGCGGCCCTGCTGGCCATGGGTATCATGGGATCCGCATTTATCTGCGAAATCGTTTCCGGCGGCATCAGCGCCATCTCCAAAGGTCAGTGGGAGGCAGGCACGGCATCGGGTCTCACCCTGATCCAGCAGCTGCGCCTGGTGATCATCCCCCAGGCAATGAAAGTGATCCTGCCACCTTTGGTGGGGCAGTATGTACTGCTGATCAAAGACACCTCCGTGGTGTCGGTCATCGGCGTGATGGAGCTGACCCGGGTGGGATGGGTCACCGTGATGAGAATCCCGGAAGGCCTCATGGTGTTCTCCCTGGTGGGGGCTCTGTATTTTGTAATTTCATATCCCCTGATCCTGCTGTCCAACTACCTGGAGCGCAGGATGGCTATATAAGTCCGGTGCCCGGGGTATTGGAAAAAATGTATTTACAGTCGAAAAAAAGCGTAAGGATACAACATGATCGAATTCAAGCATGTGAACAAGTGGTTCGGTAAACTCCACGTACTCAATGACGTCAACCTGGATATCGATCCAGGAGAGGTGCTGGTGATATGCGGTCCCAGCGGTTCAGGCAAATCCACCCTGATCCGGTGCATCAACCGCCTGGAAAACATCCAGGAAGGAGAGATCATTGTTGACGGCGTGCCCGTGCACGACAAAAAGACAAACCTCACCAAACTGCGGGCCGACATAGGCTTTGTGTTCCAGCAGTTTCATCTGTATCCCCACATGACCGTGCTCCAGAACGTAATGCTTGCGCCGGTGAACGTAAAGAAGATGTCTTCTGCCGCAGCTGAAAAAATTTCAAAGGAAAAACTCACCCAGGTGGGGCTTACCGACAAAGCCGGGGCATACCCGGCCCAGCTGTCCGGGGGCCAGCAGCAGCGGGTGGCCATTGCCCGGGGCCTGGCCATGTCACCTAAAATCATGCTGTTTGACGAGCCCACTTCAGCTTTGGACCCGGAAATGATCGGTGAGGTGCTCGATGTGATGGTAAACCTGGTATCCGAGGGCATGACCATGTGCGTGGTCACCCATGAAATGGGATTTGCAAAAAAAGTGGCAGACCGGGTTCTTTTCATGGATTTTGGCAAGATCATTGAAACCGGCAGACCGGATGAATTTTTTGACAATCCCCAGACCCTTCGGGCTGCTGACTTTATCAGCAAGATTCTCACCCACTGATATCCATATTCATGCGCAGAGCACAGGCGGCTCTGCGCCCTGTAATCTGCCATTTTGAAAGGTTCAGTTGAAAAAAGACCTGAACCCGGCCACAGCTTTGTCAATATCTTTGGCATCGATATCCAGGTGGGTCACCAGGCGCACCGGGCTGCCCTGGCTGATGCGGATGCCGCGGCCCGCCAGGTGGCGAACAAGACCGGCCAGGTCCCCGTCAATGTCTGCATGCACCATATTGGTCTGGACATTTTTTTTATCTATGCGGATCGCGCCGATTCCGGACAGGCCCTCTGCCAGGCGGGCGGCATTGTCATGGTCATCTGCCAGCCGGTCAATATTGCAAGACAGGGCATAAAGGCCGGCAGCAGCCAGGATCCCTGCCTGGCGCATACCGCCCCCCACCATTTTGCGCCACCGCCTGGCCCGGGCAATAAAATCCCTGGATCCGCACAACACCGATCCCACGGGTGTGCCCAGCCCCTTGGACAGGCAGCAGGACACGGAATCAAACAGGGTGGTGATCTCTTTAACGACAATTGCCAGTTACACGGCGGCATTGAACACCCTGGCACCGTCCAGGTGAAAGCGCAGACCATGGCGGTCTGCCAGCGCCCTGGCTTCC
>JAIPDY010000183.1 GCA_021737445.1 Desulfotignum sp. | reverse complement strand
AGATGCCAAATCTCTTCAGCTGACAAAAAAACCCTGCCCGGATGACCTGTTTGTAATGGGCAACCGCACCTACATCGAAGAGGTGCTGGCCAACCTGATCTCCAATGCGATCCGGTATACCCCTTCCAACGGCAAAATCACCGTGTGGTGTGATGAGAAAGAGGAGTGTGTCAACATCCATGTGGCCGATACCGGGCTTGGCATACCTGAAGAATATAAAGAACACATCTTTGACCGGTTTTTCCGGGTTAAAAATGAAAAGACCCGGTTTATCAACGGGACCGGTCTGGGCCTTGCCATTGTCAAAAGTATTGTGGAATCCCACCACGGCACCATCCATGTGGATTCTCAGGAAGATCTCGGCAGTCATTTTACAGTGTGCCTGCCAAGATCCCAGTACAAGATTTGAAACCGGTTTTACGGCACAGCTTTTTTCCTTGTCATTTCAGGCAAAAAATCATATGCATGACATGAAACAGATGAATGGGGATTGATTTTCTAAAGCGGAGTCATGCGTGCAAACTGATGCCAGACTGGAAAAAATCGAACGGCTGAACCTGGTATTGACCACCATCCGGGATGTGGGACGGCTGCTGGTCAGTCAGCGGGACAAAGGAGAACTGGTTCAGGGGATCTGTGACATCCTTGTGGGGCAGCGGGGGTATTACAATGCCTGGATCGGCCTGACCGACGTGGAAGGCACTGTTTTTCTGGTGGCGGATGCCGGATTCGCCGGCCGTTTTGACAAGGTCAGAAAAGAGGTGCTTGGCCAGAACTTTACCCGGTGTATCAAAAAAACCCTGGCATCTGATCAGGTGGTGGTGGTGCTTGATCCGGTCAAAGAATGTACTGACTGCCTGCTGGCCCTTGAGTATGCGGACCGGGGCGGGCTGGCGGTTAGGCTTGTCCATGATCAAACTGATTTCGGGTTCATGGTGTTGTCCATACCCAAACATCTGGCAGCCGATGCCACAGAAAAGCATATTGTCAAAGAGATGGCGGATGATATTGCCGCAGCCCTTTACCGCCTGGACCTGGAAGAAAAACAGCGCAAAGCTGAGCAAGCCACCAGAAAAAGCCGTGCCCGGTTCAAAACTTTGATTGAAAATTCCCTCAATTATATCTCCATTATCCAGAACAATGAAATTGTCTATCAGAAGCCCGGCCTTCGCAGGGTGCATTCTCTGATGACCCATGTGTTCAATCCGCCCAGGTTTCTTCATGTCTATAAAGGCGACAGGGACCGGATTCAAGAACAATATCAGGCCCTGCAGACCGGCCGGATCAACCGCTTGGAAGCTGATTTCAGGTATTACCCAAAAGGATTTGCCAAAGAGGAATCCCAGGTCAGGTGGGCACTGATTTCCGCCACCAGGATCGATTATCTGGGCAAAGAATCTGTGCTCACCAACATCATGGATATTACCGATTCCAAAGAGGTTGAAAATTTTTTGCGAATCCAGGACAAGATGACCTCCCTGGGACGGGTAACCGCCGGTATCGCCCATGAAATACGCAATCCTCTGTCCGGGATCTATATCTATCTGAAGGCCTTAAAAAAGATCTACAATGAGATGGGGGATATCACCAAGGTGGTGTCCATCATTGACAAGATCGAACTGGCATCAGACAAGATCGAATCCATCATCAAGCGTGTCATGGATTTTTCAAGGCCAGGCCAGCCCAGGTTTGTGTTTGCTGATCTTAACGCCTATATAGACGATGTCACCAAACTGACGGCCGTGACCCTGCGCAAGAGCGGGATCAGTTTTGTCAAGCAGCTGGACCCGGATATCCCGGACTGTTATGTGGAACCCCATCTCATTGAACAGGTGGTTCTCAACCTCATCACCAATGCGGCTGAAGCCATGAAGGGGTTTTCCGGTGAAAAACAGATCCGGTTGACCACCACAAAGACCTGTGACCATGTCATTATCCAGATCAAAGATACCGGTCCGGGGATCCCCATATCCCAGCAATCCAAGGTGTTTGATCCGTTTTTTACCACCAAGGCCAATTCATCAGGTATCGGATTGAGCATCTGCCACCGCATCATCCTGGACCATGGGGGCGTGCTCAAGCTCAATTCCGCAAAAAACAAAGGGACCCGGTTTACCATTGAACTGCCCCTTAAAACCCGGGAAGGAAAAAACGGGTGATGACCCGGTACTGCATTGCCGTTGTGGATGATGAACAGAGCATCAGAGACGGCCTGGACATGATCCTGGGTGATACCTATGACCTGGCTTTGTACCCGGATGCAGAATCCTTTGTGGCTGCACTGGAAGACCATGAGCCGGATCTGGTGCTCATGGATATCGGCCTGCCCGGCATGGGGGGTATTGAGGCCCTGGGTGTGGTCAAAAACAGATATCCCGGCATGCCGGTGATCATGATCACGGCATTTGAAGATATCCAGATGGTGATCCGGTCCATGAAGCTGGGGGCGTTTGATTTTATCCTAAAACCCATCAATCCTGACCTCCTGGAGGTGACCATCGGCAAGGCGGTGTCTTCCATCGCACTGGTCAAGGAAGTCCAGCAGCTCCAGGAAAGGTTTCTGCGGGAAAATGAGCCGTGCTTCATCGGAGAGAGCAAGAACATCGAAGATATCATGGATTTTATCAACCTTGTGTCCAACAGCCCTGACACCCCCATCATGATTTTGGGAGAGACCGGCACAGGAAAAGAGTTGATCGCCAAGGCGATCCACGCCAGAAGTCCGGTGTTCCAGGGGCCGTTTGTGGCGGTGAACTGCTCGGCCTTTCCTGAGGAACTGCTGGAATCAGAGCTTTTCGGATATGAGCCCGGCGCGTTTTCCGGGGCCAGGCACCAGGGCAAAAAAGGGTTTATTGAAAAGGCCCATAACGGCACTTTGTTTTTGGACGAGGTGGCAGACCTGAGCCCGGCTGGTCAGGCCAAACTGCTCCGGTTCCTGGAAAACGGCGAATTTTATAAAGTGGGGGGGACCCGGGCCTATCAGGTCTACACCAGGGTGGTCTCTGCCACCAACAAGGACCTGGACCGGCTGGTGGCAGAGAAAAAATTCAGAAAAGATCTGTATTTCAGGCTCTGTGTGGTCAAGGCCAACATCCCTTCTCTGAACGAACGGCCCGATGATATTTTGCCTCTGTCCAAGTATTTTCTGTTTCAATTTAACGAAAAATTTGGCAAATCCCTGACCGGGTTTACGCAGGATGCCTGCAACTGCCTGATATCCCATACCTTTACCGGAAATGTCAGGGAACTGAAAAACATGATTGAACGGGCAGTGCTGGTGGCCAGAAAAGATCTGGTGGATACACCTGAACTGGGGCTGGTGCGGGACACTGCTGCCGGCCCCGGCCCCGTGCACAAGGCACAAAAGGCAGCCCCCGAAATCAGCCCGGTACCGGACCTGCACGCATTTGCCCTGCCTGAAGGCGGCATGGCCTTAGCAGACCTTATGGCAGACATGGAGCACGCCTACATGGCAAAGGCCCTGGAACAGACCAGGGGCAATGAAAGCCAGGCGGCTCGCCTCCTTCACATGAACCACCACACATTCCGCTACCGCTGGAAAAAACTGAACAGGGAACGTTAACTTCCCTCAAACAATTTATGCACACCTGGCCTGCTTGTCAATGGCCCAGATCAAACAGGTCGGCGGCCTGGTCCCGCAGGTATTGTCCGATGGGAATGGCGGATGTGGCAGCCGGAGACGGGGCATTGCACACATGCAAAGACCGCTGTGTTCCGGCAAACAGAAAATCATGCACCAGGCTGCCGTCTTCCATGACAGCCTGGGCCCTTATCCCGGCGGGATAAGGCAGCAGGTCCTGCAATGTCAAAGATGGACAGTATTTTTTGATGCGCGCCAGATATCCGGGTTTCCACACAGAATCGATCTGTTCTTTGACGCCGGACCCCAGGTGCCGGGCCATGACCTTCCAGAAGCCTTTAAAAGACAGCATGCCGGCCATATCCGCAGCATTCAGGTTTATCCTGCCGTATCCTTCCCGCTTAAACCCCAGAACGGCGTTGGGACCCACAGTGATATTCCCGTCAATCATGGGGGTCAGATGCACCCCTAAAAAAGGCAGGTCCGGGTCCGGGATGGGATAGATAAGGTGTGAGACGATCCCTGACCGCTGCCGGGGCAGGCGGTAATATTCCCCCCGGAAGGGGATGATGGAAAAACCGATGGGAATGTGCATCATTGCTGCCAGGCGGTCAGCCATCAATCCCCCGCAGACCACCAGATACCGGGTAAAAAAGGTTTGCTTCCGGGTATGCAGGGCCACATGGTCAGATGTTTCTTTCAAACCGATGACAGACTGTCCGGTTTGGACATCCCCGCCCAGGGCCTGGAACAGGGCCGCCATTTTTTCTGTGATTTTTACAAAGTCACAGATGCCGGTGGCCGGTACCATCAATGCCCCAAGCCCCTGGATACAAGGTTCCATCCGGACCAGTTCCCGGCGGTCAATCTGGTGCACCTGGATGCTGTTTTGAATACAGCGTTTCTCCAGTGCCTGCATCTGTTCATACTCCATGGGTGTGGTGGCCACCAGCAGTTTTCCGCATTGTCTGAACGGCAGGTTATGTTCTGTGCAGAAATTGATGGTGGCAACAGATCCGCGCTTGCAGAAATCTGCTTTCATGCTGCCGGGTGAATAATAGACCCCGGCATGGATTACACCGGAATTGTGGCCGGTCTGGTGGGCGGCAAACCGGTTTTCTTTTTCCACCAGCAGGATGGCGGCATCCTTAAACCGCTGTTTGAGCGCCAGTGCGGTTGAGACACCCACAATGCCGCCGCCGATTACCGTCAGATCATAATGCATCACTTTTCAATATATCTCCCGTGCGAAAATCAATCCATTCATGTGCGGGCATGATAGTATCAGGGGGGTGGAAAATCAAGGCGTGTTTGTCATAAAAGATCTGTGGTGAAATTGTTGTTCTCAGGTTGACTCAGGAAGAATAAAAGGTATATAAATCCCCGGGATAAACATTTGTGCATCTTCAAAATGGAGACCAACCATGAGCGATATCGATTTCTGGAACCGCCACTCAGCCCAATACCTGGAAATGGCGTTTGACACCTGTCATAAAGAAGTGCTGCAAAATCCGGATGGGTATGGAAAAAGAACCGGGGATTGCGGTGATACAGTGCAATTTTTTATCAAGGTTAAAGCAGGGGTTCTTGACCAGGTGTCTTTTTTTACTCAAGGGTGTTTGAACACCACTGCCTGCTGCAACACCGTGGCAACCCTTGCCCGGGGTAAAACCGTTGACCAGGCCTGGGAGATCACTCCGGACCATGTGGTGGATTTTCTTAAGACCCTGCCTGAAGATCATGAACATTGCGCACAGCTGGCTGTGGGCGGATTTTATCTGGCGCTGTCCGATTTTCAGACAGCCCGGAAAAGAGATGAAAAAACCGCTTAAAAAACTGATATGTTCAGCTAAATTAGAAAATTTGCGAAAAATTTGAAATGGTTCAAGGAAGATTTTTGAATAATCCTTAAAACAGCGGTGATTAAAATTTTTTTAATGTATTAAAATGCCTGTATTTACAGGCATTTTTTTTTGTTTATGCTGCCTGGCATGGTTTCTGCTCTCATGTCTTGTCAGGTGATAATTTATGTTACAGCAGGGGCAGCAAAGGACGGTATGAAAAAACCCAGGGCGTCATCACCCCAGATCATGTTTGTGGACAATGATCCGCTTGTCAGGGATTCTCTGAAGATCTTTTTTGACAACGGCCATGCCCATTATCTGATATTCAAATCAGGGGAAGAAGGGCTCAATTCATTGAAATATCAGGATATCGACGTGGTGGTGTGTGATTATTTTCTGCCGGACATGGATGGGATACAGTTTTTAACCAGGGTAAAAGAACAGTCTGCAAAGGTATTCAGGATACTCATGGCCACCCTGATCAGTGATGAACTCAGGTGTGAAATCCACAAAGCAGGCATTGACCGGTTCATTGAAAAACCGCTGACAGTGGCTTCTCTGGATACCATTATCAATGAACTGATCTGCCACATGCAGCCTGAACATAAAATGGTATAAGCAGACAAAACCCACGTTAAGTATTCGGAGAAAAGAAATGGAAGAGAAAACATCATGGGACTGGCACACAGAGGTAAAAGAAATTGCTGTCAAAGAATGGAAAGACCGGTTTAACTGGGTACAGGCACCCCGGGTGAGCAATGATGGAGAACGCATTGCAGCCATAGTGAACCTGGACGACATGGCATTTAATGTCTGCGTGAACGGGGATGTCTGGGAGGGTGAGTATGAAAAAGCCTGGTGCCTGACCCCGTTTTCCGACAATGGGTTTGCCGCATTTGTGGCCCGGGATGAAGAGTGGACCGTGGCTGTGAACGGGGCTAAATGGTCCAGCTGGTGTGACTTTATCTGGGATATGAAGACCGGGCCTGATGGAAAATTTCTGGGTGCCGCCTTTCAAACTGACTCGGAATATGGGGTGATGGTGAATGATGTGCCCTGGAAGGAGCGGTATGAGAATCTGACCGGCGCGGGCATGGCCCCTGATGGTACCTCAGCTGCCGTGGTCCGGGTGGCAACCATGGCTGCGGCAGATGTGGATGCCTTTAAATCC
>JAIPDY010000182.1 GCA_021737445.1 Desulfotignum sp. | reverse complement strand
GCATTAAAAAACTTATGGAATTTTTTGATGACTGGACCAGAAAGCAAAAGGGGGGATATCATGCATGGCACGATATCCCCCCTTTTGCCGGTCTCAGCTTTTTTGGGTATTGGGATTAAATGTCAAAATACAGGTAAAACTCGTGGGGATGGGGCCGGCTGATCACAGGATTGACCTCATTTTCCATTTTGTATTCAATCCAGTGTTCAATGACATCTTTGGTGAACACATCCCCTTTGAGCAGAAATTCATGATCATGTTTGAGAGCCTCAAGTGCTTCTTCCAGGCTGCCGGGGGCAGAGTCCATTTCTGCCAGTTCTTCAGGAGGCAGGTCATAGATGTTTTTATCCATGGGATCGCCCGGGTCCATCTTGTTCTGGATACCGTCGATCATGGCCATGGCAATGGCGGAAAATGCCATGTACCCGTTGCAGGAGGGGTCCGGGGTCCGGAACTCGATGCGTTTGGCCTTGGGGGAGCCTGAATACATGGGCAGGCGGATGGCCGCACTTCTGTTTCTGCTGGAGTAGGCCAGGTTTATGGGGGCTTCAAACCCGGGCACCAGCCGTTTATAGGAGTTGGTGGTGGGGTTGGTGATGGCGCACAGGGCTTTGCAGTGCTTCATTATACCGCCGATGGCATACAGGGCATCTTCAGACAGGCCGGCATATTTGTTGCCTGCAAACATGGGGTTGCCCTCTTTCCAGAAACTCATGTGGGTGTGCATGCCCGTGCCGTTGTCCCCGTAAATGGGTTTGGGCATGAAAGTGACCGTGTGGTCGTATTTATTTGCCACATTTTTGAGCACATACTTGAACCATGCCAGGCTGTCGCCCATGTTCACAAGCGAATCAAACCGCAGATCGATTTCCGACTGGCCGGCGGAAGCCACTTCATGGTGCTGGCATTCCATGGCAATGCCTAAGTTTTCCAGGGTGAGCATCATTTCGGTTCTCATGTCCTGATACTGGTCCGCCGGAGGCAAAGGAAAATACCCGTGTTTGGGTTTGATCTTGTGTCCCAGGTTGGGCATCTCTTCAGTACCTGTGTTCCAGTGGCCTTCGGGAGAATCGATCTCAAAAAAAGCGGCATGGGGCTCTGAAGCATACCTGATATTGGAAAAGATAAAAAATTCCGGTTCAGGTCCCACAAAAATGGTGTCGCCGATACCCGTGCTTTTGAGATACTGCTCTGTTTTTTTGGCAATACCCCTGGGATCCCTGGAATAGGACTCGCTGGTGATGGGGTCATGGATGTTGCCGATGACAGCCAGGGTGGGCACCTTGAAAAACGGGTCCATTTTTGCCGTGGCAGGTTCCGGAATGACGATCATGTCACTGTTGTTGATGGCCTGCCAGGCCCGCATGGAGGATCCATCAAAACCGAATCCGTCTTCAAATGCTGATTCTGAAAATTCACTTAACGGGACTGAAAAATGCTGCCATGTGCCGATGAAATCCATGTACCGGATATCAACCACTTTTGCATTGTTTTCCTTTGCCATTGCAATTACATCTTTGGGGGTCATCATGTTTTCCTTTCTGTTTTTAATGTATGATTATAGTCTGGTTTTTACCTTTTTAGAGTGCATCTGTGTCTGTTTCTCCGGTTCTGACCCGGATGGCTTTTTCCACGTTCAGAACAAAGATCTTGCCGTCTCCGATTTTTCCGGTGTTGGCAGCATCTCTTACAGTTTCAATGGTTTCGTCTGCCCGGTCATCTGCCACCACAATCTCCAGCTTTATTTTGGGGACAAAATCCACCACATATTCCGCGCCCCGGTAGATCTCCTTGTGTCCTTTCTGGCGGCCGTATCCATTGACTTCAGTCACGGTCATGCCGTAAATTCCGATTTCACTCAAGGCTTCTTTTACATCATCGAGCTTGAAAGGCTTGATGACAGCTTCAATTTTTTTCATTTGATACCTCCTTTGCATGTATCCTGGGGAGCCGTTTGATAATGGCTGTTTTAATTTGTCTGAGTTTTTCAGGGTTCCTTATTTTCTGGTCATTTTCAAGGTCCCTGACATAAAATATATCCATGATCTGATCCACCTTGCCCCCCACCATGGCCACATTAACGTTAAGGCCGCTGCGGTACAGGGCATCGGTGATGGTGAACAGCAGGCCGCCAAAATCATAGGTCAGCACTTCGATGATGGTGAAAAAACTGGATGTGTCATTATCTATGCGGACCTGGTTGGGTTCGGGACGTCTGCCCGAGGCAATGGTGATGCGTTTGGGGACCTTGTCCACAACCTTGTCCAGAAAATGGTCATCATCCAGGGCATGGATCAGGTCTGCCTCCGCTTTTTCCCATTTTTCTCTTTCAAAAATCGGGTCACTGGGGGCCATGACCTTGAAAATATCCAGAATATGGGTGTCTCCCAGCGGATAGGCCTGGGACGCCACTATATTGATGCGGTTGAGAAAAAAAACCCCGGCGATCTTGGAGTAAAACCCGGGTTTTTCCCGGCCGCAGATGGCCACTGTGCGGATGTCTGAATCATCTTCTCTGGAAACCTGCCAGATGAACTGTCTGTCTGCCAGGTTCCGGAACAGCTTGATATGGTCCGCAACATGGATGGCCGGCATATATAAAAGGTACCGCCCTGACATCGCATTGAGCTGTTTGAGAATCTCTTCTTTGTGCCAGTTTTCTCTAAACAGTGCCAGCACAGACTGTTTTTTGCGCTGAATAAGGCGCTGGGCTTTTCTGGATGCCAGCTCCCCGGTTTTTAAAATGCGCATGGTTTTTAAGAACAGATCTTTTATCAGGTTTTCGGTCCATTCATTCCATGCTTTGGGCCCGGTGGCCATGGAGTCTGCTACTGTGAGAAGAAACAGCATTCGCAGCAGCCTTATTTTGCCCACTTTATTGGCCGTGTAAATGGCGGTTTCTTCATCAAAGACATCCCGCCGGGTGGCGGTTTTGGCCAGCAGCAGGTGGTGTTTGATTAAGAACTGGGCATCTGCCACCTCTGCGGGTTTGAACCCCAGGCGTTCCAGTATGGGCCTGGCAATGGCAGCCCCGGTGTTTGAGTGCTCTTTTGCCGGATCTGATTTGCCGATATCATGGAGCAGGGCGGTCACCAACAGCAAATTTTTATTTCTCACATCCTTGAAAACATCGGCATACAGGCTGGTGATTACAGTGGTGCCAGGTTCCCTGAAGCTGTTGATCACCTGAACACAGCGGATGGAATGCTTGTCCACCGGAAACAGATGGTAGTGGTTATACTGGATCTTGTTTCTGATGGCACCAAATTCAGGTATGAACTGTTCTAAAATACCGGTGGACAGCATCACGTTGAGCACGTTGAATTCCCAGAAAGACAGGGCCAGTATCCGTTTAAAGATTTTGATGCTGACAGGATCTGCTTTGATCTCATCATCCACCAGGTGCAAAAACTCCGACACCACGCGCCTGGCTTCTATGGACAGCGGAATCCGTGTTCTGCCGCTTTCCAGAAATATTTGCAGCAGCAGTTCAGGGCGCTGGAGGATCACCACGGTATTGGCAAAATACAGCCGTCTTTTACTGATGATAAGGCCCCCGGTCCGGGTCAGGTGCGGGGTGGCAGATTCTTTTCTGATGCGGCTGCTGGTGATGATGTCTTCAAAGGTGATCTGGTTGATCTGCTTGAGAAATTCCATTCTGGCATGCAGCTCGCCCAGAAAAATCTCCACATCCGGCTGATTTTGGTGATTGTTGAACTGGAGAAGGCCGGCCACCTCTGTCTGATATTCAAAGTGCAGGGTGTCGCATTTGCGGCCGGTGATGTGGTGAAGCCGGTTTCTGATGTCCCAGATATAGGCCAGGGTCTCTTCCAGGGTATGGTATTCAAAATGGGATAAAAACCCGTAATATTCCAGGTCCCGCCGTTCTTTGATGTCGGATTTGATTTTGGCGTACCACAAAAGGGTGTGGTAGTCCCGCAATCCGCCGAATCCGGATTTGAGGTCCGGGGTTACCAGGTAGGTGGAATCTCCGAAATTTTCCAGCCGTTTGATACCATGTTCAAACAGATAGTCCAGGGTCTGTTTGTAGTGCCGGGTGGAAAGTCTGTGTCTGAATCTTTCCATGAACTCAGAATAGATCAGGGAACTGCCGCAGATGAACCGGGCATCCAGAACCGTGGTGAGAATATCAAACCGCTCAAAAGCCATGTCAATGCATTCATCAATACTGCGTACCGCATATCCCACTTCAAACCGAACATCCCACAAAGGGTAGACAATCTCCTGGACAAAGGCTTCCACTTCCGGCGGCACTTCAGAATCAAACAGAATCAGCAGGTCGATGTCGGAATGGATGCATTGTTCTTTTCTGCCGTATCCGCCCAGGGCAATGACGGCAAAAGGGTGCCGGGATATAACCATTTTGCGGGCGGTAATGCTTTTTTCATACATGGTAAAAAAATATTCATCCAGAATCCGGGTCAGTTTTTCCAGAACCCCGGCTTCTTTCCCTGCCAGAAACGCCTGGATCAGGCCCTCTTTTTTCTGGATCAGGGTATGTGCCTGTGAATTTTGCATATGCTGCATGGTTTTCATGGCCTTTTGTGGAAAGCAATGGACGTGCCAGCCTTTCAGGGACAATGTTTTTCAACATGCTGTCCTGGCTGCGCCTTAATTTGTCATGATAAAAAACAATATGTAGTGCATTAAATAACAAAAATGTTGTTAAGTTGTCAAATAAAATTACATTTTTGTCTTGGAAGGTGTTTGCGCTGGATTTGCAGGTGAGTTATTTATGGCTGAAGTGGCGGGAATAAAAAATTAAACGCAGACAGCCGGGCATTGTTAATTGCCCGGCTGTAAAGGGAAAAACGCTATACAGCAAAAAAAGGATCAGTCTTTTTCAATCTTTTCGGGTTCTTTATCTGCGTCCTTGTCTTCAAGGGGCTCTTTTGTGGCTTTTTTAAAATTTTTAATCCCTTTGCCCAGACCCGCACCGATTTCAGGCAGTTTGCCCGCACCAAAAATAATGAGTATAATCACAAGGATGATTATCAGTTCCGGCATTCCAATTCCACCTATCATAGCATGCTCCTGTTTGTTTCATGACGTAAAAATATCAGATGAAAACTCTTAACACTATGTGGTATCAGTGTCAATGATTTAGAATTCACGGACAAAAAATATAAAATACAAATTTGTAATGTATGGGCCGGAACCGGAAATTTTTTACAAAAGCCTTGTGAAAAAAAGGGATATGCTTCATATTTTCTGTAAAAACAGTGATATTTTGTCCCCATGGGGCAAAGAGCAATGATTTGTTTAACCCCTTTGATATCTGGAGAAGATCACCCATGAATCAGATTGTAACCGAAGAATTTCAGGGCGCCACCAAATATGTACTGGACCGGGAACTGGCCGCCATTGTCAACATATCCATGCGGCTGGAAATGCCGTTGCTTCTAAAAGGAGAGCCCGGCACAGGCAAAACCATGCTGGCCTATGCCATTGCAGAAAGCCTGGGCATGCCCCTGATTGTACTCAACGTGAAATCCAGCATGAAACTGGTGGAGGCCCTGTACCAGTATGATACCCTAACCCGGCTCAACGATTCCCGGTTCGGGGATTCCAAGCGGGATGTGAGCAATATCAATGAATACATAAAGATGGGAAAAATCGGCCAGGCATTTGTGGCAGATCAGCGCACCGTGCTGCTCATCGATGAGATCGACAAGGCAGATACCGATTTTCAAGATGACATGCTGGATGTCCTGGACCAGATGCAGTTTGATATCATCGAGACGGACCAGACCGTCAGGGCAACCCACCGCCCGGTGATCATCATCACCTCCAACGCGAAAAAAGACCTGTCCGACCCGTTTTTGGGCCGGTGCAATTTTCACCACATCGCTTTTCCCGATCCCAAAATGATGCGCAAGATCATTCATGTGCATTTCCCGGATCTGGATGAAAAACTGGCTGACAATGCCATCAAGGCGTTTTTCAGCATGCGGGAGATTGAGAGCATCGAAAAAAAGCCGGCCACCCGGGAACTGATCAACTGGATCAGGGCGTTGCATGCAGATCCCGATTTTAGGGTAAAGGACCTGATCAACGGCAAACTGCCCTTTCTCGGGGTATTGTTCAAAAAAAGCCCGGATTATGAACGGGCCCAGAACCTGACATCCAGAAGACGTTTGTTTTAAGGGACCCCCATGTTTGTAAAATTCTTTTATACCCTCAAGGAAGTGGGTATCCCTGTGTCTCCCACCGCCTTTCTCACCCTGCAAAAAGCCCTTTACAACGGCATGGTGACCGGCCTGGATGATTTTTATACCTGCGCCCGGGCCATTCTGGTCAAAAGTGAGCGGTATTTTGACCTGTATGACCAGGTGTTTGCCCATTATTTTGAAGGGGTCCCCCTGCCCGAGGATGCTGGTTTTGAAATCGATGCCATTGCCAGGGGGCTGCTGGAGGAATGGCTGAAAAATCCCAAAAAGGTGGCAGATGCCCTGGGCATTGATGAGGAAAAGCTCAACAAAATGACCCCGGATGAGCTGATCGCATACTTTAAGGAGCGGCTCAAAGACCAGGAGGGCCGCCATGACGGCGGCGGCAAATGGATCGGTACGGGCGGGTATTCTCCTGTTGGCCATTCC
>JAIPDY010000181.1 GCA_021737445.1 Desulfotignum sp. | reverse complement strand
CTGTTGGCCATATGGTGAGTTGATTCATCCGGCCGTCAAAGACTCACCCGACAATGCCTGAAAAAATAAATACATCACAGACTTCCATATTGCAATAAATTAAAAATATATGCTTGACATTGGATGATTGTATACAGTACACAATTGCATGGGGTGCCGGCAAACTAAATTCAAGGATATATCATGACTGCAAAATCACATGAAAAAGAGCTGGAAAGACTGAAAACCCTTCAGCAAAAGGCGGTGACGGGGGGCGGCGAAAAGGCTGTGGCAAGGCATCATGATGCCGGTAAATTCACAGCCAGGGAACGCCTGGATATGCTGTTTGATGCTGGTACATTCGTGGAGTTGAATGACCTGGCGCAAAGCCAGTGCATGGAATTTGGCATGGACAAGCGCAAGGTCCCCGGCGACGGCGTGGTGATCGGATATGGTAATATAGATGGCCGCATGGTGTTTGCCTATGCCCAGGATGTCACGGTGCTGGGCGGTTCCGTGGGCACTATTCACGGCCAGAAGATCTGCCGGATCATGGATGAGGCCCTGAAAGTCAAAGCCCCGGTGGTGGGGTTGTTCGACTCCGGCGGCGGCCGGCTCCATGAGGGATTTTTCGCATCCAGAGGGGTGGCAGGCATGTTTTTCCGGAACACGGCCGCATCCGGGGTGATTCCCCAGATATCGTGCATCATGGGACCCTGTGCCGGTGTGTCTGTGTATTCTCCGGCATTGACCGATTTTATTGTCATGATTGAAAAGCAAAGCCAGATGGTGATCACCGGCCCCAAGGTGATCCATGATGTAACAGGTGAAAAAGTGACCATAGAGGAGCTGGGAGGGGCGGATGTGCACAGCAAAATTACCGGCCAGGCCCATTTTGTTGCACAGTCTGAAGAACAAAGCATCAGCCTCATCCGGTATCTGCTCAGCTTTCTGCCGGTAAATCATGAACAGCCCCCCCCTGTCTTTCCCTGTGACGATGATGCGGCCCGCAAAAATCCGGTGCTCACCGACATCGTGCCGGCTGATTTTAAAAAAGCCTATGACATGCACAAAGTGATAGAAGAGATTGTGGACAACCATGCATTTTTGGAGGTCCTGCCGGAATTTGCCCGTAACATCATCACCGGATTTGCCCGCATGGACGGAAATACCGTGGGCATGGTGGCCAACCAGCCACAGGTTATGGCCGGGTGCCTGGATTACCAGTCCGCAGACAAGGCAGCCCGCTTCATCCGGTTCTGTGACTGCTTTAACATCCCGCTGGTGAACCTTGTGGATGTGCCCGGGTATTTTCCCGGGGTGAAACAAGAATATGCCGGCATTATCCGGCATGGGGCCAAAATGCTGTATGCCTATGCCGAAGCCACGGTGCCCAAGATCACCCTGGCCCTGCGGAAAGAATACGGCGGGGCTGTCATGGCCATGTGCTGCGCCGGTATGGGGGTGGACCTGATGATGGCCTGGCCCGTGGCCCAGCTGGTGGTGCTGGACACCACGGCAGCCATTAATATCATCTATCGCAAAGAAATTCTGGAAGCGGATGATCCAAAAAATTTCAAGGCCCAAAAGATTCAGGAATATGATTATACATATTCCAACCCCTTTCATGCCGCCTCCAATATGCTGGTGGACAAAGTCATTGAACCTTCTGAAACCAGAAGTCAGATCATCAAAGGCCTGGCCATGCTGAAAAACAAACAGCGGCCCGTACCTTTCCGGCGGCATGGAAACATCCCCTTATAAACCTTGAAGGAGACGGATCAGTGGATTTTTTATTGTCAAAAGAACAGAAATCAATTCAAAAAGCAGCCAGAGAATTTGCCAGGGGAGAACTGGCACCGGTGGGCCGGGAACTGGACCTGACAGAAACCTATCCGGATGAGATCGTAAACAAAGCAAAGGAGCTGGGCCTTATCGGGCTGTTTGTGCCGGAAAAATTCGGTGGTCCCGGACTGGGATATCTGGAGCAGGCCATTGTGTTGGAAGAGCTGTGGAAGGTGGATCCCGGCATCAGCCAGCAGCTGTGCTCCCTGACTTTCGGGGCGGAAGAGTTTTTGCTATTCGGCACCGATGAACAGGGCAAACGGTTTTTAGACCCCATATTCAACGGGGACGGGGTCATGGGCTTTGCCATCACCGAGCCGGATGCCGGATCAGACACCCTGTCCGCAGCCACCACTGCGGTAAAAGAGGGCAGTGAATGGGTGCTCAACGGCTCCAAGGTGATGATCGGCAACGGTACCAGGGGCACCTTTCTGCTCATCTTCTGCCTGACAGACCCGGACAACGCCTCCCGGTCGAAATGCCACAGCATCATCGCCGTGGAAACCGACCGAAAAGGCTATAAAGCAGAGCCCATGCACGGGAAAATGGGGCTGCGCTGCTCGGACACGGCAGCGGTGTACCTGAACAATGTCCGGGTGCCCGAAGACAATCTCATCGGTATCCAGGGTAACGGATTCCACCAGCTCATGGCCTTTTTTGACCGCAGCCGGGCCTATGTTTCCGCCCATGGGGTGGGACTGGCCCAGGGCGCCCTGGACATGGCGGTGAAGCATGTAAAGGGCAGAAAACAGTTCGGCAGACCCATCGGCAGTTTCCAGGGGGTGCAGTTCAAGATCGCGGACATGGCCGTGAAGATCGAACTGGCCAGAAACATCATGTACAAGGCTGCCTGGCTCCTGGACAACGGCACGCCCGACACCCATGTGACAGCCATGGCCAAGCTGTATGCATCCCGCATCGCCGTGGAAGTGGTGGATGAGGCATTGCAGCTTCACGGCGGATACGGGTATTTTGACGATTATGATATCGAACGCTTTTACCGGGCAGCCAAGGTGCTGGAGATCTACGAAGGGGCCAAAGAGATCGAAAAGATGATCATCGGCCGCACCATTGTAGGGCGGTAAAAATGCGGGCCGTTAAACAGTGCTGCAGTTGGGCTTGACAGGGATAAATTGTATACTGTATACATTAAATAAATCGCGAGGACTTTTATGAAACAAGCGTTTTTACTGGGAAACGGGGCCATGGCCTTAGGGCTTCTGGAAGCAGGGTGCCAGGTGTTGACCTCCTATCCCGGCACCCCGAGTTCGGAAATTCTGCCGGAAACAGTGCGGTTTGCAAAGGCAGCGAACCTGAACACGGTCATTGAATGGTCGGTGAACGAAAAAGTGGCTTTTGACAATGCTTTTGCCGCTGCCATTTCCGGAAAACGGGCTGCCTGCTGCATGAAGATGGTGGGGTTGAACGTGGCAGCGGATTCCTTTATGTCTGCCGCCTATATCGGCAACATCGGAGGCCTTGTGGTGATCTCCTGTGATGATCCCGGGCCCCATTCCTCCCAGACAGAACAGGATTCGCGGTTTATGGCGCGCATCGCCAAGGTGCCGGTGCTGGACCCTGCCAGTCCCCTGGAAGCCCGGGCCATGATCAAGACAGCGTTCGAGATTTCCGAAGAGTTCCAGGTCCCGGTGCTGGTGCGGCCGGCCATCCGCATCTGCCATGCAAGGCAGAATATTACCTATGGGGACCTGAAAAATAATGATACTCCGGCTGTTTTCAAAAGAGAGCCCACCCGGTGGGCATCCACCCCGAAATTTCGCTTTCTCCAGCACAAGGCCCTCAATGAAAAACATGTAAAGATCGCGGAAAAATTCAATACCCTGGTGCCTTACAACCGCCACACCATCCAGACAGGACAGACATTTGCGCTGGGCATTGCCGCCGGCGGCGTGCCCTCTGCCGTTGTGACCGACCTGTTTGACGAGTGCAACAGAACCGACATCCCCCTGCTCAAGCTCGGGGCGCCATATCCGTTTCCGGAAAAACTGGCCGGACAGTTCATGGATGCCTGTGACCGGGTCCTGGTCATAGAAGAAACCGACACAGTCATCGAATATATGCTGCAAGACAGGCACAAAACCTGGGGACGGCTCACCGGTCATGTGCCCATGGAAGGAGAGCTGGTACCTGAAAAAATTGAAGCAATCCTGAACCAGGCCCTGGTTGAAAGCAGTCTGCCGCCTTTGTCCGATACTGACAGCACAAAGGAAGGATTTGCCCTGGCAGCATCTCTGGACCTGCCCGTCCGCAAACCCACCCTGTGTCCGGGCTGCCCCCACAGGGCATCCTTTTACGCCATCCGCAAGGCGGTTCCCAAGGCCATCTATCCCTCGGACATCGGGTGCTATACCCTGGGGTCCAACCTGGGGGGCGTGGACACGGTACTGGACATGGGGGCGGGCATCACCCTGGCCTCGGGCTTCTGGCATGCCTTTCACCAGGATGGGGAAGACAAACCCATCGTTGCCACCATGGGGGATTCCACCTTTTTCCATTCCGGCACCACAGGACTTATCAATGCGGTGTACAATGACGCCCGGTTTGTCCTGGTGATTCTGGACAACGGCAGCACTGCCATGACCGGCATGCAGCCGGCCATCACCCAGGGGGTACGGGTGGACGGCAGAAAAGGCAATGCCATTGCTTTAGAGACCATTGTCAAGGGCTGCGGGGTCAATTATATCCAGGTGGTGGATCCCTATGATATCGACCACACCATTGATGAGATCAAAAAAGCCCATGCATGGGCCCTGTCCCCGGAAGGGGGCATCGCCGTAATCATTTCCCGGCACCCCTGTGTCATCGGGCTGCGGGACCAGGCCCTGCCGGAAATTTTTGCGGTTGAGATCACAGATGAATGTGATGACTGCGGCCTGTGCCACCTGCGGTTTGAATGCCCGGCCATGGTGAGAAATCCTGAAAAGAAAAAAACACAAATCAATCCGGTGCTGTGTTCCGGGTGCGGGGTGTGCCTGCACATCTGCCCCAAACATGCGGTGCAGACCGTTTCATAAAGGAGAGGATATGAAAACCTGTAATTTTGTATTGAGCGGCCTGGGGGGGCAGGGCATATTGTTCATGACCAAAATCCTGGCCCAGACCGCCCTGAACAAGGGCTACAATATCCTGGGGGCGGAAACCCACGGCATGGCCCAGAGGGGCGGATCTGTGGTGTCCCATCTCAAGATCGGAGATGCCGGATCCAGCCTGATCCGGGCCGGGGCAGGAGATTTTCTCATCTCCATGGATGAAGCGGAAGCCTACCGGTACCTGCCCTGGGTGCGGCCCGGGGGCATGGTCTTTGCCAATGCTTCTGCAGACGGGTTCCCCGATCACCGGGTGAAGCAGTATCTGGCAGAATACAAGATCACCGCCTTTGCAACGGAAGCCGGCAAAACCGCACTGGAACTGGGAGCCCCCCGGTCCACCAACCTGGCCATGGTGGCATTTTTTGCAGCCTTCGGCCAGGGACCTTTGGATGCGGATGCCCTGCGGCAGACAGTGGCATCGGTAAGCCCGGATCCGGTCAAACAGGTCAACCTGAACATATTTGATCTCTGTCATGAACAAGGCAAAAAACTGTGCTGAAAGGAGCGCCCATGGAATTGTTTAAAAATCTGACTGTATTGTCCCTGGAACAGGCCACGGTGGCCCCGTACCTGACTTACCGCCTGGCCCAGGACGGCATGCAGGTGATCCGCCTGGAACATCCGGTGTATGGTGATCCCAACCGGTTCATCGGCGAAAAGGTGATGGACGAGGACCGCATGAACGCCTATTATCTGTGCATCAATGCCGGAAAAAAGGCATTGACCCTGAACCTGGCCGAACCCGAGGGCAAACAGCTGCTCAAAGAATTGATCCAGAAACTTTCTGTGGACATCTTCATCACCAACCAGCTGCCCAAAAATTATGAAAAACTGGGCATTGCCTATGAGATCATGAAAGAGATCAAGCCGGACATCATCTGGCTGGGGGTCACGGGATTCGGCCCGGATTCCAATGAAGGGGCCTATGACCCCATCCTCCAGGCCCGTTCCGGGCTCATGGATCTTACCGGCGAGGCAGACGGCGATCCCCAGGTTGTCGGGATTCCTCTGCCGGACATGGGCACATCAGAACACGGGTACGGCCTGCTCATGAAAGCCCTGTTCAAACGGGCTGTAACCGGAGAGGGCTCCCGCCTGGACATGTCCATGTTTGAATCCTCGGTGTCCTGGCTCACCGTGCCCATTGCCCTGGGCAAAAGCTTCGGGACCCACATCACCCGCCGGGGCAACACCCATGAATTTTTCTGCCCGGTGTCTGTGTACCAGACAAAAGACGGGTTTGTGTACCTGGCCGTGGGCAACGACCGGCAGTGGGCCGCCATGACCTCCCAGGAGATCTTCACGTCCCTGGACAAGGAGGCATACAAGAAAAACCAGGGCCGGATCAAGGATGTGGCCAACCTGAACCAGGCCATCAACCAGATCACCCGGCAGCACACCACAGCCGAGCTGGTTGATCTGTTCACCGCCATCACCGTGCCCATCTCCCCCATCAAAGGGGTGGAGGAGGTGACAAAGGATCCCCTGGTGCAAAAACGGCTGCTGTCATCAAAAGATGCAGCCACCGGCATTGCACTGACCCTGGCCCCACCTCCCAACATGACCCCCTTTCTGGAAGACTGCAACCAAACCCTGACCTTTCCCCCGCGGTTCGGGGAGCACAACCAGGCCATTTACGGGGATGTCCTGAAGTACACACCGGACACCCTGGCACAATTCAGGGAAAAGGGAATTATTTGAAAGATGAAGCTCAACGCCATAGCAGAACGAAAATCTCTGGGCCAGGATGTGTATGACC
>JAIPDY010000180.1 GCA_021737445.1 Desulfotignum sp. | reverse complement strand
AAAAAAAGGCCCCTGACCCGGGCCATCATGGCCTGGGAGATGATAGAACCCAATGAACTGACCGAAGAACTGGAACGGGTCAGAGAAGAAAGCATCATGACCTTTTTTCAGATGTTTTTTGCAAAAGACCAAACCGCCATTGGCCTGCAGGCCCTGGTTATGCTGGTGGGAGCCGCCTTGAGCTATCTGGTGATCCGTGCAGACAACATCGATGTATACGGCGGTCTTGATCTGGCCACAGACCAGGGATGGGACAGAATTGCATCCGCCGTGAACATGGTTATCCACCGGGTCATACCCCCGGGATAATATTTTTTTACCCAAAAAAGTCACCTTATAGTGACATAACATCAAGGAGAACACAGTGAATCGCAGATATTTTTTAAAAACAGGTGCAGCTGCTGCTGTTTTTTTGGCAGGCATCCCCATGTTGACCACAGGGTGCCGGAACAGTTTACGGTCCCGGTTAATGAATGGACAGCCATCCACTGAGATCCCGGGATTGTCCGCAGATGGATACCGCATCCTGCATTACGCATCCCTGGCCCCCAGCGGCCATAACTCCCAGCCCTGGTTTGTGAAGATCAATACTCCGGACCACTGGACCATCGGGCTGGACCCTGACCGTCGGCTGCCGGTGGTGGACAAAAACAATACAGAAGCACTTTTATCCATCGGCGCATTTCTTGAAAACCTGGTGCAGGCAGCGGCCGCCCATGGATATCGGGTGCATCCCACAATAATTGCAAAAGACCGTTTTGATCCGGATTTTAATCCGGATCTGGTGTCCCTCAGACTGGAGAAAACCCAACCGGAAAATATGGATCTACACCGCCTGACTTCACGCAGAACTGTAAAAAGCCATCTGTCAGACAGGCAGCTGACACCCGGAGATGTGAACGCGTTTTCCCGGCTTACGGACGGACACCTGTTTTATTTTGCAAAAGGTACCACCCATGCCGACCACATGGCAGAACAGGCAGTGGCCAACTATATCATTCAGATGGAAAACACGGCAGCTGTGAAGGAAATGGCAAAATGGACCCGGCTCAAAGACAGCACCATCAAAGAACACAGAGACGGCCTGACCCCTGCCGGCATGGAGATCCAGGGATTTGCCGGCTGGTATGTCCGGCACGTGATGGATCCGGTCGATGTGACAGGACAGGCCTTTATTGACAAAGGCATTGAAAAAATACAACAACAGGCCAAAGAAGGGGCCGGGTGGCTGGTGATCATCGGGGATGGGAACACGGTTTCCGATATGGTTGCCAGCGGCCGCAGGTTTCAGCGCATGGCCCTTGAAGCAAAAAACCGGATGATCGCCATTCACCCCATGTCCCAGACCCTGGAAGAAACCCGGGGCCAAAAACATATCACGGAAAATCACTCCTCCGGCACCATCCCCCATTTCATGCTCCGGGTGGGATATCTTGATAAATACCCGGACCCGGTATCTGTCAGAAGGCCGGTTACATGGTTTGTAAAAATCTAACTAAATCACTGCGCTTTTTTCTGCTGCAGTGCCCTGTCAACAATCTCATCAATGGCTGCGGCCTGTTTTTCCGTCACAAGCATCTGCGGTTCTTTTTCCAACATATCCAGGGTCTGTTCCAAAGCCTTGTCCCGGATGGTTTTCGCCCCTTTGGATTCCCATTTGTCCCAGTTGTCATGGTCAAACAGATCGGAATGCCACAGCTCTGTTTTAAAATGGGAAAAAGTATGCTGTGAAGCCAGCAGGTTTCCGCCGGGTCCTGCCTGGGCAACGGCATCCAAGGCCAGGGTATCGGCATCAATAAAAATGTCTCTCATGGCATGGCGGATAAAGGCCATGCAGTCGTTGCAGAACACCATGTCGGCATAATCCACCACCATGTCCGTATCCAGCTGCATTCCATCCATGAGATCCGCCTTCAGAGAGGCCATGGTCCCCACCATCCCGGTCTCGAACCCGGCCTGGGCATCCAGGATTTTTGCATCCCGCAGCATGGAGGGCATGCGCACCGGCAGGTCCAGGTACTGCCCCATCTGGGCCATGGCCACCTTTAAAACGGCAAACTCCGGCCCTGCCATGGAAATATTGGAGGTCTGCATGTTCATACCCCTGGCAAAACTGGTGTACACAATGGGCGCACCCGGTGAGACCAGCTGGGACAGGATGATACAGGCCAAAATTTCCGCATGGGCCTGGGCCACCATGCCGGGAATGGTCACAGGCCCTGTGTTGCCCAGGATCGGCCCGGAACTGAGCATGATGGGAATATGGTGCTGGTTCATGGCCATCATGGCTTCCAAAGATTCAATGTCCATGCCCAGGGGCGGCAGGGTCAACACCCACCCGGAAATAAAGGGCCGTTGTAAAAACGCTTCTCTGGAGCCTGCCACCACCGCGCCCATGTCAATGGCATCCAATACCCCCTGCTCTCCTAAGACCCCGCCGGTGATATGCTTGGTGGTATTCTTTATGCACCCGGCCCAGGTGTACCAGTCACACACCCGGTGGTCCACATCCTGGGGGGTGACAGGCCCGCCGGACACCCGGATATGTGCCAGTTTATCCGACAGGTGCACCAGCCGGGCCAGATCCGCCATGGTGGCCGGCCGCTTCTCCCCTGACCAGGGATCGATCACACTGGTGGCCATGGTCATGCAGGCCAGTCCCGGATCATGGCTCTCAAAAGTCACATCCCGGGCCGGATCAAGGGCGCAAAGGCGCAGCTCTTTTCGCTTGATGGTGGTATCCAGTGCCTTTGTAACCAGATCCTCTCCTATGGACACAATATCCTTGTCCCGGATTTTTGCCCCGGCCCTGTCAAATATTTCCAGGGCTTTTGGGGACGGAAACCGCATGCCCACATCCCGTAAAAGTTTCAAAGCGGTTTCATGGAGGGTGTCGATTTCTTTTTCCGACAGATAATCTATGGACAGTTTCATTTCAGGGCCTCCCTGCATGCCAGTATGGACCGTTTCACCAGGGTCTGGGCCACATCCTTTCTGTATTCTTTTGAGCTGCGCAGATCGGAAATCGGGGATATGGCATGGGCTGCCATTCTGGCGCATTCAGCTATCACCTGGTCATCCAAAAGTTTTCCTTCCAGAAACTGTTCCGCCGCAGCCACCCGCACCGGGGTGGGGGCCACCGACCCCAAAGCGATTCTGGCGGTGTCACAGACCCCGCTGGATATGGCTACCCTGACAGCTGCCGATACAACGGAAATAATCACTGCGGTCCGGGTGCCGATTTTCTGGAACCAGGCCGCTTCATTGGATTTTTTCATTGGAATGCAGATATGGGTCAGGACCTGGCCCTGGGTCAGTACTGACCGGCCGGGCCCTGTGAAAAAATCGGTGAGCAGCACCTTGTGTTCTCCTTCATCATCCCGGATAATCACCCAGGCATCTGACACCAGCAGCGGCGGCACGGTATCTGCGGCCGGAGAGGCCATACAGATATTGCCGCCCATGGTGGCGGTATTGCGCACCTGCAAAGAAGCCATCTGCTCCACTGCCTGTGCCAGGACCGGACAATGGATTTTCACCTCCGGCGACTCCAGTATCCGGGTTAAACTGACCCCGGCCCCGATTTTCAGCTCATCATCTGTTTTTTCTATCTGATTGAGTGCCGGCATTTTTGATATATCAATGAGATTGAGTTCCCGGTCAAAGCACCAGCGCCCGGTCCTGATGGACGGGATAAAATCGGTGCACCCGGCCACCACCCTGGCACTGGTTCCGTGGGTGTCAACCAGGGCCAGAAGATCGCTCATCTCTTTTGGAGAATGGTACACCAGATCCGGCATAGCCCGGGACCCGATAAAATTTTTCATGACTGTATTTTTCATGGCATTGTTTCCTGCGCTGTTGTCCGGCATATTTACCCCCTTTGTGAAACCCGCTGTTTCATTTTTTTCTACCACCATTCACCGGCAAGTTTTGCCTTCTGGGCGGTGTGCACCGATTTGATGATATTGACATACCCGGTGCACCGGCACAGGTTTCCCTCCAGGGTTTTGCGGATGATCTGGTCGGTGAGCAAATTGTCCCCTGCCCGGTTGATGAGGGCATAGGCGTTCATGAGCATCCCCGGGGTGCAGAAACCGCACTGGATACCCAGCTCGTCTGTAAAGGCTTTCATCAGGGGATGGGGTTTCCCGTTTTTCACCAGGCCTTCGGAGGTCATCACAGTTGCCCTCTGCACCGAAGCAGCCAGCACCAGACAGGCGTTCACCGGTTCCTCATTGAGCAGAACAGTGCAGGCCCCGCATTCTCCTTCTTCACAGCTGCGGTGGACACTGGTCATGCCCCCCTGGTTTCTCAGCACCTCCAGAAGTCTCTGGCGGGCATCTACCTCAATGGTTGTCTGTTGATTATTTAACATAAATGTCAATGGCATTTTCATGGGTTGGTTATCTCCATATACAGGGGGTGTTTTTTACTACAATCTTTTTTGACAGGTGGTTTCTCATGGGTTGTATCACTTATGGTTTTAAGATATCACCGTTTTTTTCTGTGGCCTGCCTGATCCATTTTCTCACCTTTTCCGGGGTGGCAGGCGCATCATTGACCCGGATGCTAAAATCCGACAACGCATCTTCGATGGCATCCAGGATCACGGCCTTGGCGCCGATAATGGGGGCCTCGCCCATGCCTTTGCTGCCGGTTTCAGAAAACGGAGACGGGGTCTCCAGGTGGGCGATCTGGATATCCGGGGCCTCCACAGCCGTGGGAATCAAATAATTGGAAAACGAGGTGTTCATCAACTGCCCGTTTTCATCATAATTGAGCCCTTCGTAAAGGGCTTCCCCAATGCCCTGGACAATTCCTCCCTGGATCTGCCCGTCCACCACCTGGGCATTGATGATGGTGCCGGCATCATGCACATGCACATATTTGACAATCTGTGTCACACCGGTGTCGATGTCCACCTCCACCACGGCAATATCCGCAGATACACAAAAAGAGGTATAGGATGATCCGCTTTCCGGGGTGGTGGGGCTGTACCAGGTGGTGGTCACATCCAGCAGGTGGTCATGGGCCTTTAAAATCTCAGGGTCCAGGCCCCTGGGACCGGGAAAGAAAAACATCTTGTCTGCAAACTGTGCATAGGAGATCTTTTTTTCCGGTGCATTGGCCGGATAGATATATCCTTTTTCCAGCACCACCTGGTCTGCAGGAATCTTCATTAAAGAACCCGCACACTGCACCACTTTTTTTCTCAGCAGTTTGGCAGCTTTGGCCACGGCACTGGCCGGATACACCGCACCCCTGCTGGATAAAGGTCCCTGGCCGATAAAATCGGATGTCACCCGTTTCACATGGATATGGGCCATATCCATGCCTAAGATATCCGCCACTATGGTGGCATGGGATATTTCCGCACCCTGCCCTATTTCGGTGCGGTCGGAGTGCACCTCCACACTGCCGTCCGGCGTGATCAGGACCCGGGCTTCTGTGATGCCCCCCATCTGGCAGTTGGGCACTGCCACCCCGGCCGGTTCGATGGCGGTGACCAGGCCGATGCCCAGATACCGCCCCTGGCCGGCCAGCTCTTTTTTGCGTTTCCGAAAAAAATCCAGGTCCGCCATTTCCAAGGCCTTGTTAAGCACGGCCGGGTAATCCCCGCTGTCCAGGACATAATTGTTGATCTGGTGATAGGGAAATTCATGGGGCTGGATAAAGTTTTTCATCCGGATCGCTTCCGGTGTCATGTGCAGTTTTTTTGCCACCTGGTTGATGGCCGCCTCGATGAACTTGATGCCCTTGTCCTTGCCATACCCCCGGTAGGCGCAGTAAAAGGATTTGTTGGTCACCGTGCCGATACCTTCCACATGCATGCCCACCCACTTGTACATGTTGGTGGGCGAGGAGCAGGCTGGAAAAATGCTTAAGGCGGCAATGCCCTTGTTGGTACTTTCCACCCCCAGGTCATGGAACACAGTGGCCTTGAGCCCCAGCAGGGTGCCGTCGTTCTTGAACGCAATCTTCCCGTCCCAGAACACATCCCGCTGGTGGGGGCCGGTGGCCACAAAATCCCGGTGGGGCTCCATCCATTTCACGGGCCGGCCTGTGAGCTTTGATGCCAGGGCCACCACATTTTCCTTCCACGCATGGATCTTCAGGCCGAATGCCCCACCGATATCCACGGCATTGATTTTCACCTTTGCCTCGGGCACCCCCAGGGTGGCGGCAATGTTGTGCCGGGACAAAAACGGGGTCTGGAACGATCCCCACATCTCCAGGGTGTCATTTTTTGTGTCATACATCCCCACACATCCCCGGGGCTCGATGGGCACACCTGTGACCCGGCCTTCCCGGTTTGTGACCTGCAGCACCTGGTCTGCCATGGCAAACGCCTTGTCCGGGTCCCCGAAATCAAACACCAGGTGCACCTGTTTGTTGTCTTCCCAGTCATCATACACCTTGGGGGCCCCGGGTGCCAGGGCGGTGCACAGATCCCCCGCCAGGGGCAGGTCCACATATGCCACCGCCACCAGATCCGCAGCTCTCCGCGCGGTTTCTTCATCTTCAGCCACCACCGCCGCCACCGGCTCCCCATGCCACCGCACCTTGTCGGCAGGAATGGCATACACATCTGCCAGGCGCCAGATCCATCCCTTGGAGGTGAAATTGGCCTGCACCGGCAGGGGCCTGGTGTGGGCCGCCACCTCTTTGCCGGTGATCACCGTGATCACCCCGGGGA
>JAIPDY010000179.1 GCA_021737445.1 Desulfotignum sp. | reverse complement strand
CCAGGGGCTTATGGAACGTATCAAGGAAGAGATCGTGGATATCCTGTTCAAAATTCAGATTTCCGCTTCCCTTCCCGCTGAAGAGCTGCAGCCCAAAAAACAACAGGAACTGACATTTTCACATGCGTCTGAGGACACCATCAGGCAGCCGGTGAAACGGTCCAGCAAAAAAGTTCAGCGAAATGACCCCTGCCCCTGCGGCAGCGGGAAAAAATATAAAAAATGCTGTATGGTTTAGGAGTTACAGATGACATCCACTGATTCCAAAACACGGGCGGTCATCTCCTCAAAAACCAGAAAAGAGCAACCGCCCAGATATAAAGTTATTGTCCACAATGATGATTATACCACCATGGAATTTGTGGTGGAAATTCTTATAAACGTTTTTGGAAAATCACTTGAAAAAGCAACCCAAATAATGCTTAATATACATAATAAGGGAAAAGAAGTGTGTGGTATCTATCCCCGGGAGATCGCGGAAACCAAAGTTGAAACGGTTCATCATCTGGCAGGCAGCAGGGGTTTCCCTTTAAAGAGTACGATGGAAAAGGAGTAAGCAGGTATGATTAGCAAAGAACTGAGCACAGCCCTTGGTTTTGCCGTAAGAGAAGCCAAAAAAAGGCGTCACGAATATGTATGCGTGGAACATGTTCTTTATGCGATCCTGAACCATGAATCAGGTTCTGAAACTATAGCAAAATGCGGGGGCAACCCTGAACAGATAAAACATGAACTGGAAAAATTCTTTGAAGAAAAACTCACCAAGATCGATTCTCAGGAAGAATATGTGCTTCAGCAGACCATAGGGTTCCAGCGCATGATTCAGCGGGCCATCAACCATGCCAGATCGGCTGAAAAAACCGAGGTGAACCTGGGGGATATTTTGGCATCCATCTTTCAGGAAAAAGATTCCCACGCAGCATTTTACCTGGAGTCGGAAGGAATCACCCGCCTGGATGTTTTGCGCCACATCTCCCATGCCACGGCAACGGAAAAAAAAGCCAAACAGCATCCTGATCCGGCCCAGAAAATGTTCAAGATGGATGATCGAAAGACCCAGCGTCAGAAAAAAAAGGATCCCCTGGAGATTTTTACCACCAATCTGCTTACCCGGGCACAAACCAATAAGATTGATCCCCTCATAGGCCGGGAAAATGAAATCGACCGGGTGATGCAGGTGCTCTGCCGCCGCAGAAAGAACAATCCCATACTGGTCGGGGACCCGGGCGTGGGCAAAACCGCTATTGCCGAAGGCCTGGCCTTGAAAATTCACAACCGGGAAGTGCCTGCCCTGCTTCAGGACAACGAACTGTTTTCCCTGGACATGGGTGCACTGCTGGCCGGCACCAAATATCGGGGCGATTTTGAACAGCGTCTCAAGGATGTCATCAGTGCTCTGGAAGAAAAGGAAAATGCCCTGCTGGTCATTGATGAAATCCACACAGTCGTGGGAGCCGGTGCCACCAGTTCCGGTTCCATGGATGCGTCCAATATCCTGAAGCCGGCATTGTCTTCCGGGGATATCAAATGCATCGGCACCACCACCTATGAGGAATACAAAAACCATTTTGAAAAAGACCGGGCTTTTTCCCGCCGGTTCGAAAAAATTGAGGTGTCTGAACCCAGTGTTGAAGAAACCCGCCTGATTCTCATGGGGTTACGTCCCTATTATGAAAAACACCATGGGCTCAAATACTCGGATCAAACCATCGAGGCGGCTGCCTTTCTGTCAGACAAATATATCAACGACCGGTTTCTGCCGGACAAGGCCATTGATGTGATTGATGAATCCGGTGCATTTTTACGCCTCAAGGGAGCTGCCAGCCGCAAGAACGTCACTCCCAAAGATATTGAAAACATTGTGGCCAAAATTGCCAAAGTGCCGGTAACATCGGTGACCGCCACTGACAAAGCCAATCTGGAATCTTTGCCGTTACGTCTTTCCAAAGTGATTTTCGGGCAGGATGACGCCATCCAGACACTGACCACCGCCATCAAAAGGTCCAGGGCAGGCCTGGCAGCCCCGGACCGGCCTGTGGGCTCATTTTTGTTCACCGGCCCCACCGGCGTGGGAAAAACCGAGGTGGCCAAGCAGCTTGCATCCAGCATGGGCATTGCGTTTTTGAGATTTGATATGAGCGAATACATGGAAAAACATGCGGTCTCACGTCTCATCGGTGCCCCGCCCGGATATGTGGGCTTTGACCAGGGGGGTATTCTTACGGACAATATCCGCAAACACCCCCATTGTGTACTGCTCCTGGATGAAATTGAAAAAGCCCACATGGACCTGTACAATATCCTGCTCCAGGTGATGGATTATGCCACCTTAACAGACAACAACGGCAAGGCAGCTGATTTCCGCAATGTGATTTTGATCATGACCTCCAATGCCGGGGCCAGGGAGCTGAGTGTCAACAGCATCGGATTCGGGGCACAGAACACAAAAGAGGATACCAGAGGATTGAAAGCGGTGGAACAAACCTTCAGTCCGGAATTTCGAAACCGCCTGGACGGCATTGTCCAGTTCAACCACCTGTCCACACAGATAATGGAAATGATTGTGGACAAAGAGATGGGGGAATTGAAACAGATGCTCAAGCCCAAGGATATCTCTTTGGGCTATTCAGCAAATGCCCGGGCGTTTCTGGCCCAAAAAGGCTATGACCCCAAATTCGGCGCCCGCCCTCTTGCCAGGCTGATCCAGACCCGCATCAAAGACAGACTCACCGATGAGATCCTTTTCGGGAAACTGGCAAAAGGCGGCAAAATCACTATCGGCCTGAAAAATGACCAGCTGACATTTCATTTCAAGAGCTGAATGCCCCTTTTCAGGTTGTCACATCAAATGGAATTTCCGCCGGCATGGCTGGCCAGATCTGACGGCCTTTTGTGCATCGGCGGGGATCTTTCCTGTGACAGACTGCTGCTGGCTTATCAGAATGGTATTTTTCCCTGGTTTTCAGAAAGCGAACCCATATTATGGTGGTCTCCGGATCCCCGCCTGGTGCTGTTTCCCTCCCGGATCCGAATTTCCAGAAGCCTGGGTAAAAAAATAAAAAGAGATGAGTTCACAATAACGGTAGACCAGGCGTTTGAGCAGACCATACAGGCCTGTGCCAGACCCAGGAAACACCCGGATGAAGGCACCTGGCTGGTGGCAGAGATGGTGGATGCGTACATTGCCCTGCACCGGAAAGGATATGCCCACTCAATTGAGACCTGGCACCGGGACAGGCTGGTGGGCGGGTTGTATGGTGTCAGTATCGGATGTTCCTTTTTCGGAGAATCGATGTTCAGTCTTGAAAGGGATGCATCCAAAGTGGCCCTGGTGGCCCTGGCCCGCCATCTGGAGCACCATGAATTTGACATCATCGACTGCCAGGTGACGACCGATCATCTGTGTCAGATGGGGGCGGTTGAAATATCCCGGCAACAGTTTCTGGATATTTTGAGCCGTTCCATCATCAGAAAACCTGACCCTGACCTCTGGCAGACACTGTCGACACGGACTGTTTGAATCTGTGGCAATCCTCAGACAGAATATTGTGCAACTTATGCGTTTTCTTGACAAACCCGGGTTTATCATCATAATGTTGTCATACATCTAAACTTTTTGGAGTCAAACATGCTGTTCAAGCTTTTTTTATGTTTTACCCTTATACCGGTGGTGGAACTTTATCTGCTCATCAAAGTGGGAACCATCATCGGCGGGTTCAACACTATCTTGCTGGTGATCCTTACCGGATTTGCCGGCGCCTGGCTGGCCAGAATGGAGGGCATGCACACCATGCTCAAGGTCCGCATGAATCTGCAGCAGGGCATCATGCCGGCTGAAGAATTAATGGACGGGCTGATTATCCTCATTGCCGGCCTGGTTCTGGTCACACCGGGACTTATCACAGATGCCCTGGGGCTGATGATGCTGTGGCCGGTCACCCGGAACCGTTTCAAACGGTTTTTGCGCAAAAAATTTGATGAGATGCACGCCAAAGGAAGTATTGACATCACCCGCTTTCATTGACATCCACAGGAGATATTTATGTTTTTTGAACAGATCCAAAAACGCAGAAGCATCAGAACATTTACGGACCGGAAGGTTGAAAAAGAAAAAGTTGACCGCTTGATCGAAGCTGCCTTAAGATCTTTTTCCTCAAGGGATATCAAACCCTGGCAATTTGTGGTGGTGAATCAAACCGAGCTTCTCAAAAAACTGGCCCTGGCAAAACCCCATGGATCATCTTTTTTAAAAAACGCTCCCCTGGGTATTGTGGTCTGCGCAGACCCCTCTGCCAGTGATGTATGGGTGGAAGACACTGCCATCGCATCCACTTTTATCCATCTGGCAGCCCAGGGCCTGGGTCTTGGGTCCTGCTGGATACAGATCCGCAAACGGGACCATTCTTCGGCAAAAACAGCTGATGCCTATATCAAAGAGATTCTGCACATACCCGAAAACCTGCAGGTTGAATCCATTCTCGCCATTGGATATCCTGAAGAAATCAAACAGGGGCATGCAAAAGAAACCCTGGCCTATGACAAGATTTTCTTCAATCAGTACACGCCATTTTGATTTTTTCTGGACAAATATTGTTCCAGGCGCTTGAGGCCCTCTTGTGTGGATATTTTCGGGTAATACCCCAGCTCTTTTTTGGCCCGGGTGATATCAAACCAGTGGGAAGTGGCCAGTTCCCTGGCTGCAAAACGGGTCATGGGCGGCTCTTTTTTGATTCTCAAGACCTTGTACACAGCTTCAAAAAACCACCCGGCTGCATAGGCAGCACCTGCTGAAACATGCCCTTTTACAGGGGGCAGGCCGGCTGCTTTTAAAAATGCATTGGCCATCTGCCATTTGGATACCGGTTCATTCTGGCTGATAAAATAGATTCTGCCGGACAGATCCGGGTTCTGTTCCAGTTTTTCCGCCGCCAGGATATGGGCCCAGGCAGCATTGTCCACATAAATTGTATCCACCAGATCATCAGTGGGACCCACGATTTTCAACTTTCCCGCCCTTTTGATGATACCGGGAACCAGGTGGTTGTCTTCGGGTCCCCAGATCAGGTGGGGCCGCAGGATAATGGCCAAAAGCCCTTGTTCTGCAGCCTTTCGCACCAGTTTTTCCGCCATGGCCTTGGTTTTTGGATAAGGAGCAAGATAGGTGTCTGGATAGGGAACCGATTCATCCACATTCTCCATGTGGGATTCATTGAATACAACACTGGGGGAGCTTGTGTAAACCAGTTTTTCCACACCCTGTGCCCGGCAGGCATCGATCACATGGCGGGTGCCGGTAACATTAATCCGGTAATAGCTGTCATAAGTTCCCCACAATCCGGGCTTTGCCGCCACATGAAAAACCGTGTCCATGCCGTTTACCGCTGCCATGACAGCGTGTGCATCTGTCAGATCTCCCTGGATCTGATCAGCCCCCATCTGTTCTACGCCCTGGTATCTGCGCCGGCAAAAAGAGGTGACCCTGATTTTTTTTTGCAGCAGCTGTTTTACAATTGCCCGGCCAAGAAAGCCTCCGCCGCCTGTAACCAATACATTTTCCATACATGTCCGGCCCTTTTTTGTCCTGTTTGAAAATTTCAACAACATGCTTGACAAGGCAGATATTTTACAGTAGAAAAGACAAACTTTTTGCTGAGCGGGAATAACTCAGTGGTAGAGTGCGACCTTGCCAAGGTCGAAGTCGCGGGTTCAAATCCCGTTTCCCGCTCCATTTTTATTTAAGGGACCTTTTCTTTCTATTTCAGACATCAAGTATCTGGCCCAGGTTTTTTTCTTTACCCCATGTAAAAACTGCTGAAGCCGCTGTCAGGTCAAACAGGGCCATTCCCACGGATTTAAAAAAATAGGTTTTGTTCCGGGTTTCCACAGGATTCCGGATCACTTCTGCAAAGGGCTGGATGAAATTTTTTGTCACCACCTTATTGGCAAGAGGGATGCAGAGATCACCGGATTCTTTTGCAGCAAACAGGGTATCCATATACACACCGTCTGCCCCGGCAATAACCGCATCAGGAAATTCTTTCATCTGCGGGGTAAAAGAACCTATGGAAATAAAGGTCTTGCCTTTTATATCTGCGGGCTCTGCCTCAAATACCGGCTGACGGCTGGTGGTGGCCGCAATAACCACCTGGGAATCATCCACCAGGTGCCGGGCGGTTTTTGCCACCCGGCAGGTGACATGGGGATATGTTTTTTCAAGGTCCCGGGCCATGCTTTCAGCAGCTTTCCGGTCAAGATCCGCCACCCACAGTGTGGTGACCTGCCGGTTGAACAGCAGGTAGTCCGCCTGGCTGCGGCCCTGGATACCAGCTCCGATGATTCCTGCGGTATGAACCGTTTCCAGGGACAGACGGTCCACAGCCACACCCCCCACAGCCCCGGTCCTCCGGGCGGTCAAGGCGGCTCCATCCATGATGGCAAGGGGCTGGCCGGTAAGGTTGTCCGCCAGTACCACCATGCCGTTCACCACCGGCAAACCGGATCGGGCCGCTTTTGGAAACACGGTCACCAGTTTGGTGGCAAAATGGTCCTTTGCAAAACAGGGCATCAGTAAAAGGGTGTTGTCTCCATGGGGCACATGCATACGGTCCGGCATGTGGCAGGCATTGTCCAGAAGCATTGTATAGGCATGCTCAACAGCTTTTTGCATATCCCCCAGGGGGATGCTGTCAATTGTCTGTTTATTAAAAA
>JAIPDY010000178.1 GCA_021737445.1 Desulfotignum sp. | reverse complement strand
GGTGAAAAACGGTTCAAACAGATTGTCCAGGGTGTTTTTGTCCATGCCGCCGCCGTTGTCGCTGACAGCCAGCAGCACATATTCACCGGGGACGGAACCCGGGTGCCGGCTGCAAAATTTCTCCTCAAGTGCATGATTGCCGGTTTCTATGGTGAGCCTGCCCACTCTGTCAATGGCATCTCTGGCATTGACACACAGATTGACAAGGATCTGATCGATCTGGGACGGGTCCATTTTCACAGACCACAGAGAGGCCCCCGGTTTCCAGATCAGATCAATGTCTTCGCCGATAACCCGGCGCAGCATATTCAACATACTTTCGACAGTATCGTTCAAATCCAGCCGTCTGGGGCAAATGATATCTTTTCTGGCAAAGGTCAGCAGCTGTTTTGTGAGATCTGCCGAGCGCTGTGCTGCGGTTTGAATCTCTTTCAGGTCAGCATTCAGCTCGTAATTTTCCCCGGTCTTTTCCAGGGCCAGTTCCACATGCCCCAGAATCACCCCCAGCATGTTGTTGAAATCATGGGCCACACCCCCGGCCAGCCGGCCCACTGATTCCATTTTCTGGGCCTGGGTCAGCTGTGCCTGGAGTTTTTTCCGCTGGGTGATATCCTGAACGGTGCCTGTGATTTTTACAATTTTATCAGTTTCATCTTTTACAGCCGATGATATTTCGTGGACCCATCGAACACGATTGTCCGGTAACACAATACGGTGTTCTAAATCGACACCCCGGTTATCCTTTAACGCAGCCTCTCTTTCTGCAAGAAATTTCTGGTAATCATCAGGGTGAATCATTTTTTCAAAAGATTCGACGGTCACTTTGAATGTTTCAGGTGATTGCCCAAATATTTTATATGTTTCATCAGACCATATCAACTCATTTTTTTCCGGCTGCCAGCAGATCTGGCCTTACCTTTGAAAAACATCAGGTTCCATATTTTCATTGACAAAACCCTTTTTCATGTCCTACTGACAAAAGATATTTTCCTGTTGTGAAAACCAAACATTCAGAGGAGCTGCAATGAAAATACCTGAAACAGGGCGAGCACGCGATGAGATTTTTGAAGCGCTGGGCCGGTACACAAAAAATGATATGGACTGGCAGTCGGGCAGGGCGTTCGGCTATATTTTTGATCCGGGCAAAGAGATTTTGTCCTTTGCCAAGGAGGTCTACAACCTTTTTTTGAGCGAAAATGCACTGGATTTCAGCGTTTATCCAAGCCTTTTGCAGATTGAGAACGATCTGGTTTCGATGATGAGAAAACACCTGCAGGGCAGCCAAAAGGTGGTGGGTAATTTTACCAGCGGGGGCACAGAGAGTATCCTGCTGGCGGTGAAAACCGCCCGGGATTACTTTCGGAAAAAACGCCCCGAGATTACGGCACCTGAAATGGTTGTTCCCACCACGGCACATGCAGCGTTTCATAAAGCAGCCCACTATTTTGGTATCAAAGCTGTGACTGTTTCCGTGGACTTCAAAACCTTTAAGGCTGATCCCGGCCGCATGGCAGCCCACATCACGGAAAATACAATTTTTATGGCCGGATCTGCACCTTCCTATACCCAGGGCGTGATCGATCCCATTGCCGAGCTTGCCAGGATTGCACAAAAACACGGCATCTGGTTCCACACAGACGCCTGTATGGGCGGATTTTTGCTCCCCTATTTCAAAAGACTGGGCCGGAATCTCCCCGCTTTTGACTTCTCCCTGGAAGGGGTATCCTCCATATCGGTTGATCTTCACAAATACGCCTATGCCCCCAAAGGCGCGTCAATGATCCTGTACCGCAATTCTGAGCTGCGGGCTTTCCAGATGTTTGCCTTTACCCGGTGGCTCGGTTACACCATGGTCAATCCCACGGTCCAGAGCACCAAGAGCGGGGGGCCCCTTGCAGCGGCCTGGGCCGTTCTCAACTATGTGGGGGACAAACAGTACCTTTCGTTCGCAGAAAAACAGCTTCTTGCCGTGGAAGCGATAAAAAAGGCAATTGCAGCGATACCTGAACTGTATCTTCTGGCTGAACCGGACATGACCCTGCTTTCGTTCGGCTCTGAAAGCGTCAATGTTTTCCATATCATCGATGAAATGAACCTCAAGGGGTGGTATATCCAGCCCTCTCTTTCATTTGACGGTGTGCCTGCCAACATTCATCTGACTGTCACCCTTTCCAATGCGGCCCATACAGACCGGTTTGCCGCGGACCTGAAGCAGAGTGTGGCTGATGCAAAAAAACTGCCCTCAGGAGAGCTGCTTCCCCATGTCAGACAACTCATGGAAAAACAGGGGGAGGCGGTCCTTGATGATCCTTCGCCCCTGTTTGAACTGGCCGGCATACAGGGCGGGCTTATGCCCGAAAGGATGGCGCCGGTCAATGAGGTGCTTGATGCCCTGCCGCCCAAGTGGCGTGAAAACATTCTGCTGCAAGTGACCAACGCGTTCTTTCATCCGGAAAACTGATAAACCAATTGTAAGGAGAAATGAAAAATGGCCCCTCCGTTTCCCTTTGAACCGCTGTTGATTTTCGGGTTTCTCTCTTTGATGCTCCTTTTCGGGCTTTTGCTGAGGGCCTTTATTCCCTTTTTCCAGAAATTTCTTTTCCCGGCAAGCCTGATCGGCGGTCTGGCCGGGCTTGCGCTGATCAACACCGGTTTTTTCCCCATGGATACGGAAATGGTGAAGGCGTTTGCCTACCATTTTTTCAACATCTCCTTTATATCCGTGGGCCTTACCCCGCCTGATCCGGATACCGGCAGCAAGAAAACAGGCAATCCCCTGATCAGGGGGTCGGTCTGGATGGCCCTTGTCCAGGGGGCAACCTTTCCCATGCAGGCTGTTATCGGCACGCTCATCGTTTTTCTCTTTGCTGCCGGCGGACAGCCCCTGTTTGAAACCTTTGGGTTTCTGCTGCCCTTAGGCTTTAACGAGGGCCCGGGTCAGGCTTTGTCCTTTGGCAGGGTGTGGGAGACAGCCGGTTTTGCAGATGCTGCCACCATCGGGCTCACCTTTGCCACACTGGGCTATTTTTTCTCCTTTTTTGTCGGGGTCCCCATGGCCAACCGCGGCCTGAAAAAGAAAACCTGTGCCCGGGAAAAACTGCCGGAATTTTTTTCCCGGGGGATCCTGCCTAAAAACCAGACCCCGGCTTCGGCTGGCGGAGTGACCACCCACAGTGCCAACCTGGACAGTCTGGCATTCCAGTTTTCCCAGGTGGGGGTGGTCTATCTGGTCACCTATCTTTTCCTTGTTTTCATCACCCGCATCATCTCCCCGGACGTCGCCGGTATGCTGTGGGGGTTTTTCTTTCTGTTCGGGCTGGTGTTTGCCGTCATCCTCCGCAGCCTGGCCGCCCGGACCCCTTTTTCCCGCCTGATGAACCCACCTTTCCAGCGGCGGATCACCGGGTTTTCCGTGGACTATCTCATTGTTGCCACGGGCTGCAGCATTGAACTGCTCGTGCTCCGGACATATGTGGCCCCGCTTTTTGCGATCGCGCTGGCAGGCGGCATTCTGACCACGCTGCTGGTGTGGATGCTGGGCAGACAGCTGTCAGAGTATCCCCTGGAGCGGACCGTGGCCATTTACGGCGTGGTGACGGGCACGGTGTCCTGTGGGCTGATGCTGCTCCGCATTGTGGACCCGGAGTTCAAGACCCCTGTGGCCAGGGAACTGGGGTTCATGAATATTTTTGCCGTTCCCGTGGTGGGGGGGCTGACAGCCCTGCTGAATGCGCCTTTCTGGTGGGGCTGGAGCACCTTTGTCACCACGCTTGTGTTTGCCGGCATCCTCTTTGCAGCCCTGACGCTCCTCTTGAATAAAAAATGGCTGAATTGATTATGGGAATATCATCTTTGTCTTTAAGTTCCGGGATGATCAAAAACTTCCCGCACCTTTTCTGTCAGTTCCGCCATTGAAAAAGGCTTCTGGATAAATGCCACCCCTTTATCCAGGATCCCCTGGTGGGCAATGACATTGGCAGTGTATCCGGACATGAACAGCAGCCGGATGTCCGGGTAAAGAGCAATGATTTTTGTCGCCAGATCCCGGCCGTTCATTTCAGGCATGACCACGTCACTCATGAGCAGATCGATGGCGCCGGCATGGTTTTGTGCCTTTTCCAGGGCCTGTGCCGGTGTGGCGGCAGATATCACCGTATACCCTTTTCGCTCCAGCATCATGCGGGTCATCTTGAGAATAGCGGGTTCATCTTCCACCAGCAGGATGGTTTCCGTGCCGCCGGGGACTGCTTTTTTCTCAGGCACAACCCCGGGGGCATCGTTTTCAACAATAAGCCTGGGCAGGTAGATTCTGAAGGTGGAACCCTGTCCGGGTTCGCTGTAAACGTTGATGAACCCGTTGTTCTGTTTGACGATGCCATAGATTGTCGCAAGCCCCAGACCCGTGCCTTTCCCCACCTCCTTGGTGGTGAAAAACGGCTCGAACAGATTGTCCAGGATGTTTTTGTCCATGCCGCAGCCGTTGTCACTGACCGTCAGCAGGACAAAGTCTCCGGGAATAAACCCCGGGTGTTCACTGCAATACGCATCATCAAAGGTTTTCTTTCCGGTTTCAATGGTGAGCCTGCCCACCCCTGAAATGGCATCCCTGGCATTTACACACAGGTTGGCAAGGATCTGATCGATCTGGGTCGGGTCCATTTTCACGGGCCACAGATGGGCCGCCGGTCTCCATATCAGATCGATATTTTCTCCGATGAGCCGGCGCAGCATGTTCAGCAGGCTTTCCACGGTATCGTTCAAATCCAGCTGTCTTGGAGCGATGGTCTGTTTTCTGGCAAAGGCCAGCAACTGTTTTGTCAGATCTGCCGAACGATTTGCCGCCCTTTGAATCTCTTTGAGGTCTGCATGCAGGTCATGACCCTGTTCAGCCTTTTCCAGGGCAAATTCCACATGCCCCAGAATCACCCCCAGCATGTTGTTGAAATCATGGGCAACACCTCCTGCAAGCCGGCCCACAGATTCCATTTTCTGGGCCTGGGTCAGCTGTACCTGGAGTTTTTCCTTTTCCTTACGCATCTTTTTACGTTCTGTGATATCCCGGGTGATGGAAATGATGACATGTTCATTGTTGATCTTTAAGATGCGGGCTGACATGAGCCCTGTTTTGACCTGTCCGTTTTTGTCCTTGAATTTTGCTTCCAGGTTTTCAACCACCCCATGCTTTTTCAGCCCGGCAACCAGCTGCTTTCTGTCTTCAGGATCGGTCCAGATATTTAGTTCAATAGAGGATTTCCCCAAAACCTCCTGCCGCGTATACCCCATGATTTTGGTGAATCCATCATTGATGTCAATGTATAGGCCGTCTTCAAGCCGGTTGAGATTGATGGAATCCGGGCTTGTATGAAATGCCAGACGAAATTTTTCTTCACTTTCCTGCAGCGCCTGCTCAGCCCGTTTCCGCTCTGTAATATCCTGGGCACAAACCAGGACCCGCCCCGTGCCTCGGATTTGTAAAAAAGCCGTGGATATCAGCAGGCAGCGCTCCTCTACAGAATCCCCCCTGGGAAACGGCAGCCATGCCGCCACCTCTGTCTGGCTGACACCTGTTTCAAATGTATCCAGAACCGCCTGTCTCACCTTACATTGGGCACAGGCAGGCCCAAATCCGCATCCTTTCGGATCATCCAGATGGTGCAGGCAGCGCAGGGCTTCACCTCCGGCCAATCCGGTCATTTCAGCCGGGGTCCTGTGTGCGAACCGGGCCGCAAATCCGTTGGCCTTGCGCACCCGCCGGTCCCTGTCCAGAAGCATCATGACACTGGGCGCATTTTCATGGATCGCAGATAATTCAACCATCAGGTTATGCAGTTTTTCTTCCTTGTTTTTTTGGGCGGTTATGTCGTCAACAGCCATGACAGCCGCGTTGGCGCCATCGATCACCATGCTCACCACCCGGTATTCCACCCAGATGCCGGGCAGGTCCGGACTGCGGTCCAGAAAGGCTTCTTTTTCTATAGGCCCTGTAACATTTTTTTGTGAGCAGGCATTACAGATGGCCTCAAGCAGAGGGCACTTCTCGCATTTTTTGCTGTGGCCGCATCCCTGCAATGAGGTGCTGCGGTTGGCACACCGGATGAAATCCCCGCATCTCATTTTCGCGGCCCTGTCCGGTTTCATACCGAAAATGGTATCAACCAGGGGGTTGGTGTATGCCACCCGGGCATCATGATCAAACACCACGATACCTATGGGCGATGCCTCCAGAATAATCTTCATGGCTGCATCTGACTCAACGGCCGGCTTGTGATCCATATGTTCTTTCATTGTCCCTTTGCTCCGTTCCGGCGGATTTTAGTTCCCTGAATATGAAGCGCCCAGTTCTATTGCTGCTTCATTGAGACAATGTTTGATCCAAACATTTGTGTCGGCAAGAATCATTTTTTTATAATTCCGATTTTCGTCGCCTCAGTATCAAAATTTTTTTCTCGCTTTCCCCAAGCGCCGCCAAACGCTTACCGCTCTCCAGGCTGATCAAGGCTTCAAGTCCTTTACGAACAAGAGCTGTTTTTTCTTTTATTCCGGTAAGCCTGGATGCCCTCTCAACAAGAGCATCTTCGATATTTAATGTGGTTCTCATTTTCGCTCCCTGGTATCTGCATAAATTATCCATATCAATATGCATTGTTTGGATGAAGGATGCAAGGAATTCTAAGGGTAAGATTCAAATAGTGTAGTAACGCTCTTCATCAGGCCCAAGGTGTATTCATCTTATCCTCCA
>JAIPDY010000177.1 GCA_021737445.1 Desulfotignum sp. | reverse complement strand
ATCTTTATAGGACACGATATCCGGACCTCCGATGTCAAAGGTCAGGCCACGGGTTTCCGGATGTTCCAGACAGCCTTTCAGGTATCCCAGCACATTGGTAATGGCAATGGGCTGGGTGGGCATGCGCACCCATTTCGGGGTGATCATGATTGGCAGCCTTTCCGCCAGATACCGCAGGATTTCGAAACTGGCGCTGCCTGACCCCAGGATCATGGCGGCCCGGAGTATGGTTGCAGGGACCGGCCCGCTCTGCAGAATATTGCCCACCTCGTTTCTGGACACCAGGTGTTTGCTGATTTGTCTGTGATGGATATCCCCCAGGCCCCCTAAGTAGATGATCTGTTTTGCCCCCTGGTCTGCGGCGGCCCGCACCATGTTGGCGGCCCCGGTTTTGTCCGCATCCAGGTATGCGCCTTTCCGGGATATCATGGAGTGCACCAGGTAATAGATGGTCCCGCACCCGGCCACGGCCTTTTGCAGGGAACCTGTGTCCATGATATCCCCTGTGACCAGTTCTACATTGTCATCTTTGCCCCAGGGCCGTCCGTTCATTTTTGCAATGGTTCTCCCCATGGCACGGACCCTGTACCCGGCATCCAGCAAAAGGGGAATCAGCCGGCCGGCCACATATCCTGTGGCACCGGTGACCAGAACAGGTTTGTCGGTTTTTTCATGCATGGGTGGTTCCTGGGTTAAGGTTCATTTTGTAAATTACCAAACCCCATGGGAAAACACCACAAAAATATGGGTGATCTGATCCGTTTGCAGGCCATTGGGCTTGTCTTCAGGGCCATTATCTGGTAACACCACAAGAATGGATACGCTATTTGGGAAAAACCAGGAAACAAGGAAACCGCCGTGGATATCCGAACCCTGAAGCTGTTTTGCCACCTGGCCCGGACCCTGCATTTTGCCGGGACCAGCCAGGCCTGCCATATCACACCCTCGGCATTGACAAGGCTGATCCAGCGCCTGGAGGCAGAAGTGGGGGAGCCATTGTTCATCAGGGACAACCGGTTGGTGGAACTGAGCCATGCTGGAAAGATTTTCAAGGCATATGCTGATGATGTTATCCACAGGTGGGAAGAGCTCCAGGCACAGTTGTCCCAGGATGTCGAACTTAGAGGAGAGTTGTCTCTGTTCTGCTCGGTCACGGCAGCTTACAGCATTTTGCCTGAACTGGTCCGGCAATACCGGAAAATGCATCCAAAAGTACAGATCCGGCTGGAAACAGGGGATGCGGCCAGGGCCCTGTCAAAACTGGCCAATAGAGAGGCAGATGCAGTGATTGCCGCGGTCCCCGGTAACCTGGAAAAGCATCTGTGTTTTCAGCAGCTGGCAGTCAGCCCCCTGGTGTTCATCATGGCCCGGCAGTTTCCAGATATCCTGGTCATGCACAAAGGGTCCATTGACTGGGAAAAGACCCCGTTGATCATTGCAGATACCGGCCTGAGCCGGGACCACCTGGACCGCTGGTTTGCACAGAACCATATAAAACCCCAGATCTATTCCCAGGTGTCAGGCCATGAAGCCATCATCGCCCTGGTGAACCTGGGTTGCGGCATCGGGCTGGTGCCAGGCCTGGTGCTGGAAAAAAGCTTGTTTGCAAACCAGATCACAATCGTTTCAGATACCCCGAAACTGCCGGATTTTGTCATCGGTCTTTGCACCCGGCACAAGCAACTGTCCAATCCCCGCATCAGAGCCTTGTGGTCCCTGGCCCAAAATGCACCATCCTCCGCCTGTACTGCCTGACAGAACCCAGGGGAATCGGCCGGACATTTTTGCGCATAACTGAACATCGATTTTTCTTTGTTCAGTTTGTCAAATTCCCCCTTGGCACAAAGATTGGTATTGTGCTATAGCCTGATGAATCAACGGTTCTGAAAAATTCGTCAACTTCTAAAGTAAGGAGGTGTTGCCTATGGGTTAACTGAAATTAAATTTTCATGGGACCAGTGTATTTTTTTGCAAAAAAATTGCCAAATTTTAAAGGAGATGTGCCCAATGAAGAAAATACAGATTTTGTTTGTCATTTTATCGGTCACCCTGATGTTTTCCGGAACCGTTGCTGCCAAAACAACGTTTCTCGGTATCGGCACCGGCGGCACCGGCGGGATTTATTACCCTTACGGCGGCGGTGTGGCTGAAATCTGGTCCAAACATGTGGAGGGTGTCAAGGCGGTGGCGGAAGTCACCGGCGCCAGTGTGGAAAACATCAAGCTGGCCCACAAGGGCGAAACCGTCATCGGCCTGGTCATGGGGGATGTGGCCATGGCAGCCTATAACGGCACCGATACATTCAAGGATAAAAAACAGAATGTGCTCTCCATGGCCACCATGTATCCCAACCTTCTCCAGGTGGTGGCGTTGAAAAAAAGTGGCATTACAAATATCGAACAGGTCAAAGGCAGAAATATCAGCACCGGCAGCCCGGGCAGCGGAACCAACTTCATGGCTGAAGCTGTGTTAAAGGCCCTGGATATCCCGCTGGATTCCTACAAGGACAGCCGCCTGTCGTTTACCGAACGCGCCAATGCCCTGCGGGATGGCACCATCGATGTGGGGGTCTGGTGCGTGGGACCGGGCACCAGCTCCATTCTGGATCTGGCCACCACCCATGAGATCACCATTTTGCCCTTTACCCCGAAACAGACACAAAAAATTCTGGCAGCCGAACAGACCTATGCCGCTGTAAATCTTTCGGGCGGTGTATACAAAGGGGTTGACAAAGATGTTCCCACCATTGGTGTGTGGAATGTGATCATCTGCCAGGCATCCCTTGACACAGACCTGGTATATAACCTGACAAAAGCGATGTTTGAACACAATGATTATCTTAAAAAAATTCACCCAACCGCAGCATATACCGTCCCTGATAACACGGTAAAATACTCGCCCATACCGCTGCATCCGGGGACCATTAAATATCTGGAAGAAAAAGGATTCAATGTACCTGAAAAACTGATGCCTTAACAAAAGCACAAAAATAAGGAGGGGCGGATAAAATGACCAGGCCGGGGTTCATTGCTGTCATGGGGCTGTCTGGCCTGGTTTTACTGTCAGTCCTGGCAGCCTGGCTGATACCGGCAGGTCTGGCACTGCATATCACTATGGCGGAGGACAACACCCCTGTCCTGGTACTGCCCCTGGAACCGGAAGAGCTCTTTACACTGCATTATTACCATTCAGTGGAAAACACCCCCATATGGGAAATACACAGTATGGATAAAACCGGTACTATTTTTATTGAAGAAGAACGGTATGAAAAATTTGGCGCCGGTATGGGAAAAATGCCAGGGGTGGGCCGGATGGTACAAAAGGGAAAATATGAAGCCATTGTGGATATGCACATGCCTGTGGGAGAGTTTGTTTTGCGGGTGGGCAGTCCTGGGGTGGACCATACCATCATCTGGCGGGGCAGGCGGTTTAACCTGTCAGAAAAAATACCCCATAAATCAGTGCGGTTTTCAGGCCGATCCGTGAACATGTTTCAGAAGATGAGACGGTTTCATGAATCAGGAATCATCCATCCATGGCCTGGATAAATACAATCTCAGAGGGAATACAATGACTGATACCGGCATTTCTGAAAAAGATCCAGATCAAACAGAGGATTTTGTCCCTGCATGTACCAACCACACTTTGATGAAAACAACCGCCTGGGTGGTCATGGTGGTTGCCGTCAGCCTGAGCCTGTATCAGCTGTATACCGCAGGATTGGTGGCATTGACAGCACTGGTGCAGCGTTCCATTCATTTGGGGGCTGTTCTGACGCTGACATTTTTGCTTAAGCCTGCGTTTCCCGGCCTGAGTAAAAACAAGCTGTCTTTCTTGGTTGTTCTGGACTGGATCCTGGTGGCCCTGTCGGTCTATTGTACGTTTTATATCTGCAATAATCTGTCGGATATATTTGACCGCCAGGGAGACTGGCTGCTCCAGGACCGGGTCGTCAGCATCATGGGGGTGTTGCTTGTGCTGGAAGCCTGCCGCCGGGTCATCGGAATTTTTATGACCGGCATCTGTGCAATGAGCATTGTTTATGCCATGTACGGGCCGTATATGCCGGATCTGATCATCCACAAAGGATACAGCATCGAACGGATCGCCACCACCCTGTGGCTCACCACGGAAGGGATTTTCGGCCTGCCCATTGGCGTTGCAGCCACCTTTGTATTTGTGTTTGTGCTGTTTGGCGCCATCCTGGAGACCACCGGCGGTGGAGCGTTTTTCATTGACCTGGCCTATGCCCTGACCGGCCGGTTTTCCGGGGGGCCTGCCAAGGCCTCTGTGGTGGCATCCGGGTTTATGGGTTCGGTGTCCGGGTCTGCAGTGGGCAATGTAGCAGCCACAGGGTCGTTTACCATCCCTATGATGAAGAAGGTGGGTTACCGGCCCCATATGGCCGGGGCCATTGAGGCTGCCGCCTCCACCGGTGGCCAGCTTATGCCCCCCATCATGGGGGCAGGGGCGTTTTTAATGGCGGAATTCACCAACACCAGCTACCTGACAATCATCAAGGTAGCCCTGGTACCAGCCGTCATGTACTATATCACTGTGCTGGTGTTCGTGCACTATGAAGCCAAAAAATTCGGGTTGAAAGGCCAGCCCAAGGAAAGCCTGCCAAAAATTGGCAGTGTGCTAAAGAACGGCCTGCATTTTATTATCCCTGTGCTGATACTCATCTATGTGCTGATGGCCAATTATTCGCCCATGATGGCCGGGTTCATTGCTGTTGTCAGCACGCTGTCCATCAGTATTCTAATGAATTTTATCAGATGGATTATACGCACAGAGAACCGCATCAGCCTGTCAGGATTTGCAGCAAAAGAGGGCGGGCTGCTGATCAGGGCCCTGGAAAACGGGGCCAAAAATGCGGTCATGGTATCGGTGGCCTGCGCTGCCGCCGGCATCATTGTAGGCATGGTCAGCCTCACCGGCATGGGACTGAAATTTTCCAGCCTGGTGATAGATCTGAGTTTCGGGATAAAAGCGCTGGCCATTCTTCTCATTGCCGCTGCATCCCTGGTGCTGGGCATGGGGCTGCCGGTCACGGCCAGCTATATCGTTCTGGCCACCCTGGCCGGGCCGGCTCTCATGGACATGGGGGTGCCTGTCATGGTTGCGCACATGATCGTGTTTTGGTATTCCCAGGATTCCAATGTCACCCCGCCGGTGAGCCTGGCCAGTTTTGCCGGGGCAGCCATTGCAAAGGCCAGTCCCATGCGCACCGCATTCGCCTCCTGGAAACTGGCAAAAGGGCTTTACATCATCCCCCTGGTTATGGCATACAGACCACTGCTTGGAATGGGAGACAATTATGAACTGCTGCATTGGGAGGTCATACTGACCATGATCACCACCACCCTGGGGCTGGTGGCCTTTGCCTCGGCCCTGGAACGGTTTTTCATACGGCGGGCCACCCTTTTGGAAACCGGCCTGTTCTGGCTGGCGGCCGCAGGATTGCTGTGGACCTCCTTCTGGACCGAGGCGGCGGGATTCATCCTGCTGGTGATTGCCCTGGCCCTCCAGAAATGGTATCCCGGTCCCCAGCGGGCCGGTCAGCGGCCCGGTCTGCCCTGACAGCACTGGCGAAATATGATTCAGGGCAGAAATGGTTCATGAATATCAGGTGACTTTATAAAAACAGGCAGGATAAATGAACAACGACTTGGACAAAACAATGCCCCTGGCCGAAGCGGTCGGGCAGTATGTGAAACCCGGTGCCCACATCTCCATCGGCGGGTTCACCCTGAACCGAAACCCTATGGCAGCGGTGTATGAAATCATCCGCCAGAAAATCACGGGCCTGCATCTGTATGCCCACTCCAACGGCACCGGCCTGGATGAACTGATCGGGGCCGGGTGTATCTCAAAACTGGAGATCGCCTATGGCGGTAACGGAAAGGCTGCCCCCACCTGTATCCGGTTTGCCAGGGCAATCCAGAACAATGAGATTCTGTTTGAAGACTATTCCAACTACATGATGAGCCTGCGGTTCATGGCCGGGGCCATGGGAGTGCCTTTTTTGCCTACCTTGTCCGGCATAGGATCGGATATGCTTACAACCTGGGGGTTTTCAGAATCGATGCGCCGGTCCGACCCTAAAATTGTGGACAGAAAACTGGCAGTGGTGGACAACCCCTTCGGGGAGTGGGGGGGTGCCAAAAAAGTGGTGGCCGTACCCGCCATCAACCCGGATGTCACCATCATCCATGTGCAAAAGGCAGATCCTATGGGCACCTGCCGCATTCAGGGCCTGACCTTTGCCGATGTGGAGCAGGCAAAGGCATCCCGGCATGTGATCGTGACCTGTGAACAGCTGGTGGAAAAGGTGGTGCTCAGAGAGAACCCGGACATGAACCAGATTCCATTTATCCATGTGTCTGCGGTGTGCCATGTGCCCTTTGGCGGATATCCCACGGCCGTGTACGGCCACTATGACTATGATGCCCAATACCTGAAAAAGTTTGCCGCAGCTGCCAGAGACGAGAATGCCTTTACAGCCTACCAAAACCGGTTCATCTTCGGGGTGGACAATCATGGGCAGTTTCTGGAACTGGTGGGAAAAGACCGATTGGAAGCGGTTTCAGCCGACCCGAGAACCGGTTACAGCGTGAACATGAAAAGAGATTGATTATGAAGATATCTTACACCCCCAAGGAGATCATGACCATCATGGCGGCCCGGGAGATCAAAAACAAGGACATCGTGTTCTCCGCCACCGACATCTCCATGCTGGCGGCCATGGCAGCAAAAAAGATCAATGCCCCGGACAGTGTAATCTTTTTTG
>JAIPDY010000259.1 GCA_021737445.1 Desulfotignum sp. | reverse complement strand
ACAGCATGGCGTGTGCTGCCGAGGCGCTGGGTATTTGTCTTCCCGGCACATCAACCATCCCGGCAACCCGTTCGGAAAGACTCAGAGCTGCGCAAAAAGCCGGGCATACCATTGTGAATATGGTGAAAAATAACATTACTTCGCGTAAGCTCATCAACTGGAAAAGTATCGACAACGCGGTCAGGGTCAATGCTGCGGTTGGCGGATCTACCAACATAGCCCTGCATATTCCGGCTATTGCCTATGAAGCGGGAATTCCTGTCGATATGGCCCACTTTGGAGAACTGTGCAGCACAACGCCCTATATTGCTAAAATGAACCCTGCCGGCGACCTGAACATGTCGGATTTTCATAAAGCAGGCGGTGTCCCCGCTGTAATGAAAGCCATTCTGCCTTTGCTGCACAAAGACAGTCTTACGGTTACAGGTAAGAGTGTGGAAGAAAATTTGTCTGCCTTTTCTTTGATTGATTCCAACATGATCAGGTCCATGGACAATCCCTGGAACGGTATCGGGGGATTGGCAGTCTTAAAAGGAAATCTTGCACCGGACACGGCTGTTACAAAGCCTGCGGCCATACACCCGGATATGTACCGGTTCAAGGGGGGTGCAAAATGTTTTGATTCCGAGGAAGAGGCGAATCAGGCAATATTAAATGGCACCATCCAGGCAGGTGACATACTGGTTGTCCGGTATGAAGGACCGAAAGGCGGCCCCGGGATGAGGGAAATGGCCTATGCCATGAAACTGCTCTACGGCAAGGGGCTGGCTTTAAAAACCGCAGTGGTGACAGACGGCAGGTTTTCCGGGACCAACAATGGCTGCTTTGTGGGGCATGTTTCCCCGGAAGCTGCGCAAGGCGGCCCCATAGCATTGATAAAAGATGGGGATATGATTGACATTGACATACGAAACGGCCGCCTGGATGTAGATGTGGACAAACAGGAACTTGCAGAACGGTTCAGGGTGTGGAAGAAGCCGGCACCCAAAATACGAACAGGCTTTCTTGGTGTGTATGCAAAACTGGTATCTTCCGCCTCAGAAGGGGCTGTACTGAAAACGTAAGATGAAAATTTTTTTCCTTTAACAAACAGGAGCATGGATTATGGATCTAAAACTGAATGGAAAAACCGCCCTGATAACAGGAGGAAGCTCGGGTATCGGGCTGGCATGTGCGAAAACACTTTTTATGGAAGGTGTCAATGTCGTTATCGCAGCAGACAGGGACCTTGAGAGTGCAGAGGCTGAAATTTCCAGTTCTTCGGAAAAGAGCGGTGCAAAGGTGGTGGCGATTAAGGCCGACCTGTCCAAAGGGGAAAGCTTTCAGCCGGTTGCTGAAGCTGTAATAGAAAAATTCGGCCGCCTGGACATTTTGATCAACTGTGCAGGCGCAGCCAGGGCCGGGGCTTTTTTAGAGCTTGACGGGCAGGATTTCCTGAATGCCTGGACATTGAAGACCCTGGGGTATATCAGGATGACCCAGGCGGTACTCCCGCATATGATCGGCCGGAAAGACGGCCGGATAATAAATATAATCGGGGCAGCCGCCAAAACACCGCCGCCTACATTTCTTACCGGAAGTACGGCGAATGCGGCCCTGGTTAATTTTACCAAGGGATTGAGTAAGGAACTGGCGCCCAAAGGGATTAGAATAAATGCCATTTCACCTGCCGCCACAAGGACTGAAAGAGCGATAACGCTTGCCAGACAAACGGCACAAGCAAAAGGCATCACCCTTGAAGAAGCGTTGGCCGATTCTTCCTCCAGCATTCCCATCGGCAGAATGATCGAGCCGTCAGAAATTGCAGCATTAGCTGCTTTTTTACTATCTGACCTTGCTTCGTCAATTACCGGTGCTGAAATATTCATCGATGGCGGGCAAACGCCAGGTATTTAAATTTTTACAAACCGGTATTTGTGCATCAGGGCATTCTGCTCCCTGGTGTACAGGGTATAGGCAAACGCATACCGGGTGTCACAGATCCGGTGATCCAGGAGCACAGCCTGGCTGGTATCCGGGTTGACGAACAGGGCCCCCCGGAAGGCCGGGGCATGGAAGGAGAAACCGTTTGCGGACAGCTTTTTTTCAGCAAAGCGGCGCACCTCGGGGGGTATGCCTGGATAGGAATGGCTCCGGGGTTTCATGGTAAGAGGATATGGTGGGACAGGTCAACAGGAATGTGGATCTGTGAATATAATTTGTGCAGCAAATCAAATTGACCGATTGCTGCAAGGTTTGTCAAGGGCGATGTGTTGCTGACAATGATCATATGCGGCCCAGTTTTTGCAGCGTTGACACATCTTCTTCGAGATCATCGATCCCATAATGAGGAGAAACACCTCTGGAGGCAAGCAATTGCCGAAATTCCCATAAAGACATTTCCGCAAGTTCATGGGCCTTGCCGATGGAAAGCCGGCCATGCTCATACAGGTTTATGGCCAGTTCCTTTTTTATATCATCGATGGTCAGTCTTGCAGAATCCAATACATCTTGAGATATTTCCAATACATTCGATGAAACCATGATCGATCCCCCCCATTTAAGATTCTTTTGAAAATATATCATGGAACAAACGGAATTCAAGATGTTTTTTTTGGGGGGAGTTGTGACCGGATGTGTCAAAAAAAAGCGCACCGTCGGGGTGCGGTTTCTCCGAGCGTGGCCATGAGCGAGATCTATGAAAAAGACAGGCCGGCAATCGACCAATATATCAAAGGATTCAAAACCATTGATTCGCAGGTGGGCGCCGCGTTCATGATCAATGGCGAAATGGCGGGAATGGATTGCCGGCTTGAAACCAAAAAAATAACAGGATTTGCCCTTTGCCATGAAAATCAGATTCCGCACATGTCGATATTTACAAAAACCCACATCGATACACAGGGATCAAGGATGCAAAGCTTTCTGCAAAAATGATAAATCCATTCATATATATGTGATAATTATGCGACACAGAAAACTAAAGAGAGTTAGAAAACAGTTAGATGAAACGCTTCATGTTTTTACTGCAACAGCTAATGTAGCCCGCCCGATGAGAGGGTGGATTCGTGCGATTCGGGATGCCCTTGGAATGAATATGCGCCAGTTCGCAGACCGTCTGGGAGTCGGTCAATCACGGATTGTTAAAATAGAGCAAGATGAACTTACAGGGGCGCTGACCATCAAAACGCTGGAAAAAATTGCGGATAAATTGGACTGTGTGTTCGTATATGGTTTTGCTCCCAGGACAACCCTGGAAAATACAGTCCGGAAACAGGCCGCTCGTATTGCACAAGAAAGGATGCAGAATGTTTCACATCATATGTATCTTGAAGCACAGGATTTGACCAATCACCATTCAAAAGAAGCGTTTGAAAGTATGGTGGAAGAAATTTTGGAATCGCCCTCAAAATTATGGGATAAGAAATTCGAATGATTGAGATTGAAGTCAGAAAAGAATATTGGCATCCGGTATATAGATATCCCGGTAGAGGTTCACAAACTCTGTGATGAGGCTGTCGGTTGGATTGAGTTTGATGTGTATCCTTCAGATGAATTTGCTGTCCGGTTTCATCATCGTGTGGTTTTTATTCATGCGTTTTCCAATGGAAACGGAAGACACGCAAGGTTTATGGCTGATCTTATATTGGGAAAGATATTCAACAAAGAACCTTTCTCCTGGGGAAGGGTCAATCTTGCTAAAACCGGAGATGTTCGTGCCATGTATATTGAAGCACTGAAAAAAGCTGACAACTATAACTATGAGGCGCTTTTGAAATTTGTCAGGTCATAGATTTATTTTCAATATTGGATTAGAAATTTGATTTTCAAACCGGGTGAAATAATCCACCCACCGGGTCCGGCCGTTCATGTCGATGACAGCAAACTCCCTGTTCAGCAGGCGGTCCAGGGTGCGGGCCGCGTCCGCCATGTCGTCCCGGGTGTCGGCCATGAACCGGAACACCCCCTGGTATTTGTGCATCAGGGCATTTTGTTCCTTGGTGTACAGGGTATAGGCAAACGGATACCGGGTGGCACAGATCCGGTGATCCAGGAGCACGGCCTGGCTGGTGTCCGGGTTGACATTTTTTTCTCAAAGTAATCGTCAATTATAATAATCTTGCCTTCCAATAATTCATTTTTCGAATCGTTTCCAGATATTCTCAAATACTTTTTCCCCTGGAATAGCTTTAACTTTGCCTGAGCGTAATTCTTCCAATCTTTTTTTGGCTGTTGAAGCCCACTTTTGATCGTTTTTTTTATTGAAAGGATTCATGCTTTGAAGAAGCGAATCAACCAAAAGGGCTCTTTCTTCTATTGGTAAAGATACTGCTTCATCAATTAAGTCTTGAGTTTTTCCCATAATTCACCTCAATAGATATTTTATAATCTTTTGATATCATGTGATCATGTCTGATGTCGAGGGAATTTTGATAAGGTTTTTCCCGCCTGGCGGGGGCCGCCGATGAATACCATTTTACGTTCCAGGTCCGGGATTTCATTCAATGAGATATGCCTGCCGTAAATTTGGTGTTTATAATTACAGGCATCTTCATTACCGCTTTTTTTGAAGCAGAATATTCAACCATTTTTCACCTTCACGGCCTGGTCGCAAATCATTCGTTTTCCAATATTTCAAAATATCCAGTTCTTTTTGATCTGTTATCACGGCATTGAAGCTTTCTTCATCGTAATTCGAAAACAGTCTTCCATTCCTGAAAACTTCATCATCGCCATACTTGAAAGAGGTGTATAGAATCCCCTCATGTTTGAGGGCCGTGCATAGTTTGTTCAAAACATTGATCATATTGCTTTTTGGTACATGCAGCATTGATGAACACGCCCACACGCCATCAAACCTGTTTTCAAAATTGATATCATCAAAAGAGAGCAGCAAACAGTCCTGGCCAGTGAAATGAGATGCCAGTTTTACCATTTCAGAGGAGTTGTCAAACGCAACCACATCAAACCCCTGTCTTCGGAAGAAACGGGTGTCCCTTCCTGACCCGCATCCCGCATCAAGAATCAGCCCTGTCTCAGGCATCAGTTCAAGAAATGGGTGATACAGGTCTGTGAGATCGATCGATACGGTGTCATCAAAGAACTTTTCCGCATTCGATTGATAATAGTCAAGCGTCTCTTTTTGCCGGTCAGAATTTTGTGCCATGGCCTTCAGTTCTATTCTCTCCCGGAGTCAGATGTTTCATGGTACCGGACAACGGGATTGTTCCTTTTGGGTGCCCGGAAATATCTGAATTTTGGAAAGCCGACCATCAATGCGCCATGGCAGGAGTGGTTTTCAGGAAAGGATAAAAACGCTGCAAGGGCCGGCCACTGGCTTGCCGCATAGTTGACATATCCGGCCCAGCAGGACCCCAGGCCAAATCCGGGCAGCGCCAGTTCCAGGTAAGCCAGCGCTGTATGACAGTCAGCGGCTGCACTGCCGAATTCATTGGATGCATGGGCGAACACCAGTTGGGGGGCATCCCTGCAGATCCTGTCTGCGCCGTTTTCCCAGTGACTGATCAGGGTCTGCATATTCAGCGGCAGGGCAAGTTCCGGGCGGGTCTTTAACAGATACCGCATCCATTCAATCACGTGGGCTGCGATGTTTTTCACATCCTCTCTGTTGTCGATCACCAGCCATTGAACTTCCTGGCGGTTGCTGCCTGTGGGTGCACAACAGGCAATGCCCAGCGCTTTTTCAAAAAGGTCTCTGGGAACCGGTTTGTCCCGGTACCGCCTGACCGCCCTGCGGGACCGTAAAAAATGCTCGGTCTGCGCCGCATCCAGGGCCAGCTCTTTTTTGACGGGCATGCAGTCTTCCGGGGACAGAAATTTCAGGGTAAGGGCTCCCCGGGGGCACACGGCCACACAATGGCCGCACCGGATACAGATCTCTTCGGCGCCCACTGAAGGAACCGGTCCGTTGTCGGTCATTTCAATAATATGGGCCGGGCATTCCAGGGCACAGATGCCGTCTTTGTCGCATTTTTCATGGTCGATTGTAAACAGGGTCATTTTTTCCTTTTCTCCCGGATTCAGAATAAGTCATACCATATGAAGATTGGAAATGACAAGACAGAAAGAGATATGTCCAGCTCACCGGTTTGACAGCTGAAGTGCGGTAATCATTTCATCAGGGCTGTAGACAGGCAGTTCAGATCCTTTAAATCCTTTCAAATCTCTTGTAACGATCGCTTTTGCGCCTGCATGGCGGGCGGCTTGATATAATACAGCATCTTCAAAATCTGAAAATTTTGAAATAAGAGCGTCTCCAATCACGGTTCTATTAACAGCGGCAATTTCAAAAAGCATGGTAAGGTCCCTGATTTGATTTTGCGCTTTGGCTGATCCCAACACCCTGGTGGATAGATAATGGATCGTGGTCACTGTTGTGGCACACAGCAACCCTGATATTTTTTTGCTTTCAACAAGAGACATCAGTTCGCTTGCCGGTTCTGCAAAGGGTTCCCGGTCAAGCATGACATCAAGAACCACATTGGTATCAAAAAGAATTTTCACAGATATTTGTCTTCCAGATATCTTTTATATGTTTTTTTATCAACACCGGATCCCTTCAGCGACCCTCTCAACGATGCTACGATGGGCGTGACTGGTTGTTTTTTTTCCATAGAATGGTTATCCAGCAGATAAAAATAATCAGCAACCATTTGAGAAACCGATTTGCCAAGTGTGCCGGCATGTCTTTTAGCGGCCCTGATCAGGTTTTCCTCAAGCCGGAGTGTGAGTTTGGTATTCATAGAGTTTCACCTCAATTTATGCCTGACGTATATTATTATAATTATAATACGTCGCATAAAGGCCATTGTCAAATACAATGTCATGAAAAAATCGATTCAAACCGCTATTCACCA
>JAIPDY010000260.1 GCA_021737445.1 Desulfotignum sp. | reverse complement strand
ATGCCCGTGGCCACCACCACGCCTTTTCCTGCTCCCTGGGTCAGGGCGGTGCCGTTGAAAAGCATGTTGTTCTGATCTGCAAGGAGGGTGTCCTCCGCCAGGGCCGCCACATCCTTGTCCACCGGCACAGACTCTCCGGTCAAGGCGGATTCATCGGCTTTGATCCGGTTGGCCTCGATCAGCCTGAGATCTGCCGGGATCACATCTCCGCCTTCCAGAACCACAATATCACCGGGAACCAGTTCGGCGGCATCGATTTTTTGGATCTCTGCCCGGCGCAGCACCTTGGCCTGCCTTCCGGTCATCTGCTGCAATGCTTCCATGGACCGCATGGCACGCAGCTCGGTTCCAAACCCGATGAACACATTGACGATCAAAGCCACCAGAATGGCAATGCCTTCCAAAAACTGCCCGAGAATGAAAGATACGCCTGCAGCCGCAGCCAGGAGCAATACAATGAGATTCTTGATCTGGGCAGTAAATATCTGCCATGCGGAACGCTGTTTGCCAGCTTCAATCCGGTTGGCACCATATTTTTGCAAACGTTTGCGGGCTTGTTTCGGGTTCAGTCCCTCATCAGAATGTGAGGCAAGCTGTTCAACCGCCTCCTTTGCTTTTAGCATCCAGGGTGATTTGCCATCTAAAGCCGGGTATTCGGTGTCATTATTATTCATTTATTGGTTTTATTATCTGAATTGTTTTTATCAAATTCATTTACAGACTTTGCCCATGCATCGCTGAGATCTTCATAGGCTTCTGAAAATCCTTGTTTCATTTCTTCCCATGCACTGGTGGAACTGGCTTTCAAACTGCCGTATTTCTCAGCCACATCATTACGTTTTTTTCGCAGTATTTTGAGGCTTTCCCGGGTTTTTTCACGGGCCGCACTGCTCATTTGATCCCAGTCGTCTGCAATTTTTGTTTCCAGTTCATCAATGCGCGTGTCCAGGATATCCAAAGCTCTTTTGGACCGCTGAATCGCCTCATCACGCTGATCAGCCGTATAGTCTTTGAGGGCTTCGATCAGATCCTGTGCTTCCTGTTGAACCGCTTCGATCGTGGTGTGGTCCCCGTGGGATTTGGCAAAACCCGCCGGCATTGTTACAAACATGACCATTAAACCCCACACACATATTGCGCTGCCAATTTTTGCATACATCATTTGTCTTCTCCTTAAGCTTTGTCGTTTTATTTTCAGCACCCTGCTAACCGGACCAAACAGCTGGAACCGAATTCAGTTCTCAATATCTTTTTTAAGCTTGTCAAACTCTTCTTTTGTTATCTCACCTTTGGCGTACCGTTTCTTTAAGATTTCCGACGGGCTTTCTTTTTGCGAACCTGTCGAAGTTCCGGTTGTTTTGCCGCGGTTAATAACAAAATAGAAGATGCCCCCTACAATAACTATTAAAAAAATCCACATAAAAATTCCTCCATAGCCGCCATATCCCATCATATGGCCCCATCCACCCATAGACCGGTCCACCGGCCTATGGGTGCATCCAGAGAAAAACGGTATCAAAGCCACCGGAATCGTTGATATAAAAAATGTAAAAAACTTGTTTTTCATGGTTTCCCCTCTACTGAAAGCTTCTTTGTTTTTTCGGCCCGTTTCTTAATCAGTTTCAATGCATTGTTTTCACTGCTTCTCTGACCATCTGGCATGCATATCCCCATTCGTTGTCATACCAGCTCATCACTTTGAGCAGATCGCCGTCCACCACCTGGGTCATGCTCGGATCAACAATGGAAGCCCGGGGGTCTTTGATGATGTCCGAAGAAACAATGGGATCCCGGGCCACGCCCAGAATTCCCCGGTAACGTTCGGTTTGAGATTCTTCCTGAAAAATTTCATTGACCTCTTCTACTGTCACATCCCGCTCCGTCACAAAGACCAGATCAGTTAAGGAACCCGCCGGCACCGGACCGCGAACCGCGACACCGTCAAATTTTCCGCTGTATTGCGGCAGCACTTTTGTGGTGGCCTGGGCCGCGCCCGTGGAGGACGGTACAAAATTGACGGCTGCCGCCCTTCCCCGCCGCCATTTGTTTTTGGGCGCGTCCATGAGGGACTGGCTTGATGTATAGGCGTGAATTGTGGTCATCATGGCCTTTTTTATGCCAACTCTTCTTCCCAGAATTTCAACCACCGGGCTGATGCAGTTGGTGGTGCAGCTTGCACAGGAGACCATCCGGGGAGATCCCTCCAGATGGTTCACCCCGTGCACCACCATTTCAACTTCCCCGGTTTTTTCGGGAGCTGACAGAAAAACCCGTTTTGCACCGGCTTTCAGATGCTTTTCCAGGTCTTGTTTTTTTCGAAAAACACCGGTGCATTCAAAAACAATGTCAATATCAAGCGCTTCCCATGGAAGTTGCACCGGATCCTTTTCATTGAACATACGGTGTTTTTTTCCATTTATCTGCAGCCCGTCTTTATCTGCCTCTACCTCTTTTTCATACCGGCCGTATACAGAATCATATCTCAACAAATAGGCAAGATTCTCCACAGGCAGCAGATCGTTCAATGCCACAAGTTCAAGCTCCGGGGTTTCCAGTATTATTTTAAGGATTGCTCTTCCTATTCTGCCAAGGCCATTGATGGCTACGTTGGTTGTCATAGTTCTTTCCTTTTTGTTTTCTTTAAAAAAAAGGCCATAAAGCCATTCTTCAATGTTGTCTGTGCGATATCAGCTTTCTGAAATCATGGTTTTAAACAATCTTTGTGTGTCTTCTTTGCGGCACAATTGTGTTCCGGACGTCATGACGGCTGCAGTACCGGCTGCCACACCGAAGATGACGGATTCTTTCAAGGGCTTGCCCCGGGCAAGATGTAACACGATACCGGCCACCATGCTGTCTCCGGCCCCCACCTTGCTGATGATGGGTACGGCCGGCGGCCGGATATGAAGAGAGCTGTCCCTTGTAACCATCAAGGCCCCTGCCGCACCCAACGAGATGACCAGCACCTGAAAGAGACCTTTTTTGACCATGTTTCCGGCTTCAGCCTTGATCTGGGATTCTTCTTTGATATTTTTGCCTGCCAGTTTCCTGAATTCACCGATATTGGGCTTGAGCATATACACCCCTTCTTTACATGCCTTTTCCAGGGCCTCTCCTGAAGTATCCACGATCACTTTTGCGCCCCGGTCTTTTCCTGTGCGTGCCAGTTGTGCATAAAAATCAGCAGGCACACCAGGGGGAAGGCTTCCACTGGCCACCAGATAATCAGGCCCGGGCTTCATGCCCGACAAATGCGCAAGAAACTGTTCCCATTCTTTTGGCTCCAACTTTGGCCCCGGCATGCCGAAACGATACTGCTGATCAGTAGATTCCTCCAAAACGACAAGGCTTTCCCTGATGATTCCTTTAATGGGAAAAGAGCGGTGCACCAGGCCTTCTTCATTCAAAAGTTCTGTGAGTTTCTCTCCTGTCAGCCCCCCTGCAGGATAAAAAAGCATCGATTCCCCGCCCAGTTTTTTGATGGCCCGGGATACATTGACCCCGCCCCCTCCCGGTTCAAAACGTGGGGGCTTGCAGTAAAGCTTTTTTTCAGCCACCACATTCTGGACGCGGGAACTTTTGTCGATGGCCGGATTCATTGTGATGGTTACAATTGTTTTCAATGATGGGCTCCTTTTGGATTCAGTTTTGTTCCATTTCGGCCACGCGCCTTATGACCTGGAGGACACTGTCGGGCTGTAACGAAATAGAATCGATACCGGCTTCCACCAGAAAGGCGGCAAACTCGGTGTCATTGCTGGGTGCTTCCCCGCAGATCCCCACCTTGCGGCCGGCCTTGTGCGCACTTTCGATAAGGCTGCGGATCAATATCTTGACAGAGGCTTCGCTTTCATCAAACAAAGGGGCCAGCTTTTGTGAATCACGCCCGATGCCCAGGGTCAGCTGGGTGAGATCATTGGACCCGATGGAAAACCCGTCGAACCTTTCGGCAAAGGCCGCAGCTTCCAGAATATTGGTGGGTATTTCCGCCATGATATACACCTGAAGATCTTTTTCACCCCGCCTCAGTCCATTTTTATCCAGGACATCCATCACTTTGTCCGCCTCGGCCGGGGTGCGGCAGAAAGGAATCATGATGGTCACATTGGCAAATCCCATATCTTCCCGCACCCGGCGGATGGCCCGGCATTCCAGAGCAAACCCGTCCTGGTAGTCTTCACTGTAATACCTTGATGCCCCGCGCCACCCGAGCATGGGATTTTCCTCGCCGGGCTCGAACTGGCGGCCGCCAATCAAATCAGCATATTCATTGGTCTTGAAATCACTCATGCGCACAATCACCTGGTGGGGATACCGGGAGGCTGCGATGGTTGCAATTCCCCGGGCCAGAAGTTCCACAAAATACGCGGTTTTGTCCTCATATTCCCATGTCAATTTCTCAATTTTGTCTCTGGCATCCTTGTCTTCAACCGTATCAAAGCGGGTCAGGGCCAGCGGATGGATCTTGATCACATTGTTGATCAGGTATTCCATGCGGGCCAGGCCAACCCCCTTGCAGGGCAGTTTCCACCAGCGCATGGCCGCCTGGGGGGTCCCGATATTCAGCATGATCTGGGTCTTTGTTTCCGGAATATCCTCCAGGTTCAGGTCCTTTGTTTCAAATTCCAGTTTTCCGGCATACACATAGCCCTTGTCTCCTTCGGCACAGGAGACCGTCACTGCCTGATCCTGTTTGAGACTCTTTGTCGCATCCTCTGCGCCCACAATGGCGGGAATTCCCAGCTCCCGGCTGACAATGGCCGCATGGGAGGTGCGGCCCCCCTGATCAGTGACAATGGCTGCAGCACGCTTCATGATCGGGACCCAGTCCGGATCGGTCATGGTGGTTACCAGCACGGCACCGTCCTGGAACCGATCGATCTGCGCGGCACTCTCTATCACACTAACCTTGCCTGCGGCAATGGCCTGGCCGATACCCAGACCGGTAACCAGCCGCTCTCCCGGCTCTTGTGTGAGCGTATATGTCTTCATGTTTCCCACGGTTTTTTGGGACTGCACGGTTTCCGGCCTGGCCTGTACAATGAACAGGTTTCCCTGTTCACCGTCTTTGGCCCATTCGATATCCATGGGCGTGTCATAATGTTTTTCGATCTCAGCGCCCCAGCGGGCAAGCTGCATGATCTCGCGGTCCGTCAACACAAAGGATTCACGCTCCTCTTTGGAAGTATTCAGATTTTTGGTGGGCCTGGTTTTGGCATACACCATTTTCTTTTCCTTGGAACCGCGGGTTTTTTCAATAATCGGATCGATTCCCTCTTTTCCCAGAAATGGTTTGAAAACCGTGTACTGATCCGGGTTAACCGTTCCCTGGACCACATTCTCGCCAAGGCCCCAGGCTGCGTTGATCAGGACCACATCCGGAAACCCGGAATCCGTGTCCAGGGTGAACAATACCCCGGAACCGGCCAGATCGGAACGGACCATTTTCTGGACACCGACAGAGAGCGCCACCTTCATGTGGTCAAATCCCTGTTCTTCCCGGTAGGCAATGGCCCGGTCCGTGAACAGAGACGCCATGCACTTTTTGCAAGCCGCAACCAGGGCCTGTGTTCCGCTTACATTCAAAAAAGATTCCTGCTGCCCGGCAAAACTGGCCTCTGGCATGTCCTCGGCCGTAGCGCTGGACCTGGCCGCCACATCCACATCTTTTGTATCGTACCGTTCTGCAAGGTCTTTATAGGCAGAGGAGATTGCCTGTGATACGTCTTCAGGCATTTCTCCCTGCTTGAACAGATCCCGGATGGCCTGCCCCGTTTTCTGCAATGATGCCGCTTTTTTCTGATATTCTTTGAGCAGTTTTGTGATCTTGTCCTGCAGCTGATTTTTTTTGATGAATGCCCGATAGGCTGTTGTGGTCGTTGCAAAGCCATCCGGCACAAGAATATTTTTTTTCTTCAGTGCCCGGACCATCTCCCCCAGCGACGCATTCTTGCCACCTACCAGACCGACATCTTCTGCATCCAGATCTTCAAACCATCGTACGTAATTGCCTTGTTTTGCGATATTCATACCCTACTCCTGCAAATACTGTCTTTTTTTCACAAATACTGTCTTTTTTCAGCCCTGGATTCATTTTTTACCGGCATCAATCATCTGCAAATCACGCTGACAAACGGTTAATTGAATCTGGATCTGGGCGATTTTATCGACTCTCCCAGTGACGTCCACGCAAGATCAATACCGGATTTAAGATCTTCCCATGCCGATTCATCAGCGGCTTTGAGCTCTGTCAACTTTTTCTGGACCGCTTCCTGTTTGCTTTGCAGATCTTCGATCTGCTTGTAATATTCAAGTTTGGCTTCGGCATCTGCCTTGTCAGCTTTTGCTTTCATCTTATCGATGTCGGTTTTCCATTCTTTCAGCTGTGCCTCTAACTTTTTTTCATACGCTTCTTTCTTGCTCATTGCTTTCTCTCCTTTTATGATGTGATTTCATGTAGCAAATCTGTCGTTTTCAAAACCGTTCACACGACGATCTGGTTGTTTTCCGCACCCTGATCATCACAAACAACGTCACCACAATTGGGATCGCAGGTCCATTCTCCATCCACAATAAACTTGTATTCATAGGTGCCCTTGGGCAGCATTTTGGTTTTTTTCCATGTCCCTGTTTCATCTTTTTTCATGGCATCCGAATCCTGGGACCATTTATTGAAACTGCCTGCAAGCACAACTTTTTGGGCGTCCGGTGCAAAGACCTTGAAGACAACCCGTTTCTTTTTTTTCTCAGCCATCATTTTTTCTCCTTGTAAGTCAAGTACCTCCGGCAAAGCCGGAGGCTTGAATTAGTGAACCGCTCAAAGCGGTTATTTGTTGGGCCACCTAAAAGGTGGCAATCCTTATTTAAACAAGCTCAGCTGCTCTAAGCGTCTATCCTCTTTCTCCTGAGA
>JAIPDY010000176.1 GCA_021737445.1 Desulfotignum sp. | reverse complement strand
TGGCAGGGCCTGACACGGCGTCTCCGGCTGCAAACACCCCGGGCATGCCGGTTTCCATGGAGGCATGGTTTACCTCAATGGTCCCTCTGCGGGTCCAGTTGACCGCATCAAACGCGTTCATACCGGTATCATCCACATACTGGCCGATGGCAGACACCACGGCATCAGCCTGGATGATGAACTCCTTGCCCAGGATGGGAACAGGTGCCAGCCGGTCCGATCCTTTTTTAGCGATCAGTTCGGCCTTGATGCATGCAAGGCCCGTGATGATATCATCTTTGCCCTTAACTTCGGTGGGAATGGTCAGGAAGGAGAATTCAATACCTTCCTCTTCCGCCTGCTCCACTTCCTCGATATCGGCGGGCATCTGTTCCCTGGATCTGCGGTAGGCGATGGTGACTTTGTCCGCCCCTAGCCGCAGGCTGGTTCTGGCCGCATCGATGGCCACATTTCCGCCGCCGATGATCACCACATGCCTGCCCGGGGCATGGCGGTCTCCTAACGCCACATTCTTTAAAAACGTGATGGCATCAATGACCCTGGGAAAATCGGTTTCCCCTTTGATGCCAAGGTCCCATGCCTTGTGGGCACCGATGGCCAGAAAAAACGCATCCGTGCCCCTGTCTTTCATCTCTTCATAGGTGACATCCCTGCCAAACCGGGTGTTGAAGGAAAAAACCACCCCCAGGTCTTCTATCATGGCCACTTCACGGTCAATCACCTCCCGGGGCAGCCGGTATCGGGGGATGCCCACCATGAGCATGCCGCCGGCAAAGGGAAGGGTTTCGATCACCTCCACCTGGTACCCCATCAGGGCCAGGTAATAGGCGCAGGACAGCCCGCCCGGACCGGCTCCCACCACGCACACTTGTTTGCCGTTGGGTAAAGCAGGTTCAGGGTTTTTATACGCCCGGTCGGACAGGGCCCGTTCCGCAGCAAACGCCTTGAGAAACTTGATGGAGATAGGGGTGTCGATACGCCCCCTGACACACATCATTTCACAGGGACGGGTGCACACCAGGCCGCAGACCCAGGGAAGGGGGTTGTCCTCTCTGATCACCTCGATGGCCTGGTCATCCTTGCCTTCGGCAATCAATGCCAGGTAGGTGGGCACATCAATGCCGGCAGGACAGGCCATCTGGCAGGGGGACGGGGCAATGACACCGCAGTCATGGGATGGGCAGTTCCGGGTTTCGATATGGCTTTCAAACACTTCCCTGTGATCCGTCAAAACCTGTGCCAGATAATGCCTGGTTTTGACAGCCATATCATCAGGCTGTCTGGTTTCAAATTCCGCCATCAAATCGTCAATGGCAGCCATGTGACCGCTCCCGGCTTCTCCCAGAGATATCTCCTCCACCAGCATCCGGATGAATTCACATATCCGCCGCACCCCAGGGTCTGTCAAAACACCGGATGCAATACGATCAGACAGATATTGCAGGGTGGCCTGAACGGGACAGGTGTCTTTGGCCATGGATCACGCTCCTTTTAAAAGCTGCTGTTCTCAAAGGATGCCACGGATTCGGCATGGCGCTGCCGCCGGATCTGGGTCATCTCCTCCACTTTCCCGAATTTCAGGCATCCGGTGGTGCAGGTGGTGACACAGGCAGGCTCCAGCCCTTGATCCACCCGGTCCTTGCAGTAATCACATTTTTCCACTTTTCCGGTGTCCGGATTCCACTGGGGTGCCCCCCAGGGACAGGCGGACACACAGGTTTTGCACCCGACGCACAGATCTTTTTGCACAAACACGATGCCGTCCGAAGCCCTCTGCTGCATGGCCCCTGTGGGGCAGGCAGATACGCACCAGGGGTTCTCACAGTGAAAACAGGGCATGAAGATAAACGACATCTTGGGCAGGTTGTTGATGAACTTGGGCCCCACCTGGATAATCTGGCAGGGTTTGGGACCTTCGGGCAGGTCTTTATTGGTCTTGCACTGGATCTCACAGGCGTGGCACCCGATACATTTTTTGCTGTCCTGGAACAGGTAATACTGACTCATTCATTGCCTCCTTATAAAAATTACACCGGGGTCACGGTTACAAAGGTGTCATGGTATGCAGGGCTTCCGCCCACTTTGTCATAGACATTTTTCTGGAGCAGGGCATCGGACAGTCCCCGGTTATAGGACCGTTTTGCCAGTTTGGCCTCGTGCCCGAACCCATGGACCATGAATACCGCCTCAGGATGGATCAAATCGGTGACAAAGGCCTTGATCCTGCCTTTACCGCAGGCAGAGGTCACTTCCACCACCGCCCCGTCACTGATGCCCAGATCCGCAGCTTTTGTGCTGTTTATCCACAACCGGTTTTCTTTCATCAATTCATTGAGATAGGGTACATTCTGGGTGGATACATGGGTATGGAGGCCGGTGCGGCCCACCACCAGGCGGAACTGTTTATCCAAAGGTGCGGCCGGAGACTCATAAGGCGGAAAAGATGGAAATCCGGCATCCTCCAGCAGGGATGATTTAAACTCGATCTTCCCTGACGGGGTCTTGAAAGGGATATCATTTCTGTCCCAGAATATGGGGGATTTGCCGTAACTGACAAACCCTTTTTTGGCAAAATCTTCCCTGGTAAACCCGGTACCTTCCAATTGCCAGTCCACCAGCTCATCCATGGTCTCATACGGGAAATAATCCCCGGTTCCGATGCGGTCTGCAATGCGCTTGAGGATGACTGCACCCTCCAGGGTATCGTACCGGGGCTCAACTGCCTTTTCCCGCAGAAACATCATGGGCTTGAGCCCGTTCATCTGCTGGATGCAGTCAGTGCGCTCCAGATAGGTGGATTCCGGCAGAATCACATCAGAGTACCAGGCAATGTCTGAATAGTTGATATCGATGGTGACAATCAGATCCAGTTTGTCCAGGGCTTTTTTTGTATTATTGGTGTCAGCAATGGACATGAGCGGATCCAGGCGGAAATTGATCAGGGCCTTGATGGGATAGGGATCTTCGTTGAGGATGGCATGGGGCAGAATCTGGGCCACCCCGTGGGCCGGATCCGGCAGCGGAAAATCCGGGGTGCCAGCCTTGTCAAACCGGGGCACCTCGATTTTGGGAAATGTTTGTTCAACAAGCTTCCTGGCCGGTTTGCCGCCTTCAGCTCCCGGGCCTTTTTTAAAGAAAATCCCGCCTTTGGCTTCCACCGATCCCATCAGCGCATTGAGCATGAGAATGGACCGGCGCATGTAAATCTCGTTCTGGTGGCTGGCGCACCGATACCCGTAATGAAAGATCACGGCCGGTTTTTCCCGGCTGATTTCCCTGGCAAGGGTCCTGATCTCCCCGGCCGGAATTCCGGTTTGACTTTCTGCCCATTCCGGGGTGTACTCCTTGATAAAATCCTGTAGCGCAGTAAGGCCATGAACCCATTTGTCCACATACCAGGCATCATAGAGACGTTCCTTTAAAATCACGTGGATCAGGCCGTAGTTCAGGGCCAGGTCGGTTCCCGGCCGGATCATCCAGTACCGGTGGGCCTTGCTGGCGGTCACATTGACCCTGGGATCTATATAGGTGAGTTTGGCCCCTTTTTCCAGGGCATCCATAAGGGTGTTGACCTCTTTGACATTAATGGATTCAAAAATATTTCTGCCATACAGGACAATGTGTTTGGTGTTGGCATAGTTGATGCCCATCTGGCCGTCTGTATAACCGAACATGGACCGGCAGGCCGTGTTCATGGATCCCTTGCACAGAGCGTCATGGGTAAAATGGTTGGGGGATCCCAGGGCCTTTAGAAAGGTTTTGCTCACATGGGTGGCCAGCTGGGTCCGTTCTCCCAGGGCGATAGCATGCCCCCCATGGTCTTCCTTGATTTCCTTGAGCCGGGAACCCACATAATCCAGGGCCTCGTCCCAGGAGGCTTTGCGCCAGTTGCCCGATCCCCTGTCCCCTACCCGGATCAGGGGAGACTGGAGCCGCTGGTCATCATAGAGCAGGGATTTACCGGCAGACCCCCTGGGACACAGGCGGCCGTCAATCCCTGCCACATGGGGATTTCCCTGGATCCAGTCCACATGTCCATCCTTAACACTGACCTTAATGGGGCATCTGACCGAACACATGAAACACAAACTGAATACATCTTTATCCATAATTTCTTGTCTCCTTATAACTGACATTTTTAAACTTGTGGGATTTTTCTTGCCATAAACGTGCCAGTACAAAGCGACTATGAATAAAATTATGCAATAAAATAAAACACTGCAACAAAGAATGCTTCAGGTCAAGGAAAATATGTTATAATAAATCTTTAATGATTAACCGGGTCAAGAAATCAGAAAAGCAGGAGATTTTTACAAGGCCCGGAACAGTGCATATTGGTCAAAGGGGGTATGCAGTAATAAATATGCGGTGCAATATTTTTACTGCATGCCCCCTCCCTGGCTTTATATGGTAATGCCTGCCATGCCCGGGCAGGGAAAAATTGTATAGTATATACGAGAGGATTTATATGGACGTCTTGTTTCAACAGATCCAGGAAGTTGGATGGGAAATTTTGTTCATATGCATCCGGGTGCTGTTAATTCTGCTGCTGGCCTGGTTTGCCATGATTGTTTTAAAAAAAATGCTGCTCCGCCTTGAACTCCGGCTGCTCAGGCAGAGTAAAATATCCGGTGAACCGCCCTCGGAAGCGGAAAAACGGCTGGAGACAATCACCCGTCTGGTCCGGCAGGCGGCATTTATTGTCCTCTGGGTGGTCATCACGCTTACCATACTCAAAGAGATCGGGGTCAATATAGGTCCGGTTCTTGCCAGTGCAGGCATTGTGGGACTTGCATTGGGCTTCGGCGCCCAGAACCTTGTCCGTGATTTTATTTCAGGATTTTTCTTTATTCTTGAAAATCAGGTCCGGGTGGGGGATGTAGCCATTGTAAACGGCACCGGCGGCCTGGTTGAAAAGCTCAATTTCCGGACCATTGTTTTGCGTGATCTGGGGGGAAGTGTGCATGTTTTCCCAAACGGGACGGTCACCACATTGAGTAATCTGACCAATGACTGGTCTGCCTATGTGTTTGATATCGGTGTTGCCTATAAGGAAAATACCGACAAGGTGATCCAAGTAATGGCCAGGGTGGGTTCTGAAATGAAACAGGATGCGTTGCTCGGACCCCTTATGCTTGAGGAGCCCGAAATTTTCGGGGTGGACAAATTCGACAACTCAGCTGTCATCATAAAAGGCAGGATCAAAACAAAACCCATCCGCCAGTGGCAGGTGGGCAGAGAATATCTGCGCAGGATAAAGCTTGCGTTTGACGAGGCCGGAATTGAGATTCCATTCCCCCACCAGACCCTGTATTTTGGAGAAGCCAGCAAACCCATTGACGTTGCCATTCTTGAAAAGCTGAAAGGAAACAACCATTCATGAACAAACGGTACCAGGCGCCTATTGTAAAAAAGGCCTTTGATATTTTAAAGGCCATATCAAAGTCTGAAAAAGGGCTGCGCATCAGTGATATTGCAACGGATCTTGACATCAGCAAAAGCACGGTCCACGGCATTACAGCCGCACTTGAGGAACAGGGCGCCATTATCAGGCACCCGGATTCCAAACGGTATACCATCGGTTTGACCCTTATGGAGCTGGGAAAGGCCGCCTATGAGCGGGTGGATATCATAAAACTAGCCCGGCCTGCCATGGAAAATCTCATGGAACAATGCGGAGAATCGGTATTTTTAGGTATACGAAACGCCCACCATGTCACGGTTATTGATATTGTGGAATCCAGAAAGGATTTCAAGATCAGTTCCCCCATCGGCACGGCACTGCCCCTTCTGGCCGGGGCCGTGGGAAAGGTGTTTTTGTCAGCCATGCCCCGGGCAGAGGCTGCCGCTTATCTGAAAACCCATCCTTTGCCCCGGTTCACCTCCCGGACCATTGTGGATCCAGCCGCCTATATGGAAGAGTTGAAAATCGTCAAAACCCGGGGATATGCCCTGGATGATGAAGAATATCTTGCCGGTGTCCGGGCCGTGGCTGTCTGTCTGGCTCCCAGAGAGGGTTATTTACCGGCCCTGTGGGTGGTGGGATTCAAAGCCGGCATGTCAGACGATCAGATGCCTGCCATCATTGATCAGGCCCTGACTGCCGCACGCCAGATCAACCAGGTCTTGTCCTGATCTCCCTGTCTGTTTTTATGGTAGGCACGAGCGGACTTGAACCGCTGACTTCTACCGTGTCGAGGTAGCACTCTACCAACTGAGTTACGCGCCTTTAAATGGTCCAGGGTCCAGTTCTTCTACCAGAACCTGTGTTTCATGTCAAGAAAAACCACTGCCCTATTCAGGTATTTTTCTTGTGTTTTCTTCCAAAACCTCTAAGTCATCGGTTATCAGATAGCCTGTATCGTCAATAAAGCGGATCTTCACAAGGCTGTCTGTGACCTCGGCAATTTCAATGCCGAATCCATCAAAGGTCTTGAGCATGATACTGTCGGCAAAATGGGACGGTGTTCCCTTGTAAACCAGCTCCATGACCGCCTGGTCAGATCCGATTTCCTTTGGCTGGATGTTCTCAATCTCCGTCATCTCAGCAAACCGTTTTTTCAGGGCAATGAGCCGGGGAAGGAATCCTTTTCCTGTTATTTTCACATCAAAATGGCTTTCCGTTCTCAAATACCCGCTCCAGTAATGATCCAGCTTTTCTGCCAGTTCCAGGGCAGCCAGGTCTGCTGCTTTTTCAATGGCCTGGATGGCGCCCTCCTGGTCTGGATCACTTTTGACGTCTGCTGTGTTTTCACAGGCTGCCACCTGCTGGCCAGAACTTACATCATAGGCGCTAAGCTTTATGACGGCATCAAAAATTTTCTTATCCCCCATACTGTTGGCTGATTCAGCAGCACTCGCTCTTCCCAGTACAACCAGATCTGCATGCAATTTTTCTGCAAGATCCATGGCAGCTTTGGCAT
>JAIPDY010000175.1 GCA_021737445.1 Desulfotignum sp. | reverse complement strand
GTCCAGGTCCCGGATCTGGATCCGGGTTTCAGGCAGGGCAGACACCGGTTCAACAGATTCCTGGACCGGGCTCACATCCTGGGGGATAAAGAACCGCAGACCGGGTGGCTCCTTTTTGCCGGGCCGGCCGGGACAGGTTGAAATGGCACTGTGGTGTTGGTTAAGGGCTTGTTTTAAGCTGATGTTCAGGACAGCATGCCGGGTATGGATGGCAACCGATTCCCATTGTCTGATGGACCGGGGATCGATGGGGGGGCCTTTCCAGGTGATGTCCATCAGGACAATCCGGTTTTCTGTTTTAAAGGAGATGTCAAATTCCACGGCCCCGGTTTCAAAGTTCACCCGTTCCAGTACAAAGAATATGGCGGTGATCATCAGGTAGGCATCGGCCGTGATTCTGATATCCTTGTTTTCCCTGTTCTCAATGATGTGGCACAAGATACCGGGCGTGTGCCGCTGCCCCCGCCTGGCAACCGTTTGCAGAAGATCACTTAAAAATACGCTTTTCAAGGATTTTTTGGTATGGATCAGGCCTGTGTAGTCCTCTGATATGCGGTTGAGAAGATCGCTTAAGGCAATGGATTCATTGTAGATGATCTCTTTGAATTTGTCCTGTTTTTCATCATCCATCCCGGGAAACTGTCTCATGGCCTCGATCGCGGCCCTGATGCCTGCCATGGGGGACCTGGCATTTTTCGACAATGTCTTTAAAATGGATTCCACCCGTTTTTCAGCATGGCTTTGCCGGGTGATATCGTCAAGAATCACCACAAATCCGGTAAACACTCCGGTATGGCTTAAAACAGGCACCACCTGGGCCTGCAGAATACGGCGGCGTTTATGCAAAATAAAGGTGGCGACGGCATTTGAAGCCGGCTGCCTGAGCTGCTCAGTCATGTCGTCAAGTGCATGTTCCATGAGGTCTTTGTCAATATAGGCGGTGATGGGGGTACCGTTCATTGAGACAGGCATGCCAGATCCGGGGTGTGCCGGTGTCAGCCAGGCTTCTGACTGGCGGTCATGCAAAAGAATACTGCCGCTGGAATCACAGATCAGGATGGCCTCGGGCAGTTTTGAAATAAACGCGGCCAGGATCTGTTTTTCATCCATGATGTTGTTTTTTGGGTGCATGGGGTAACAATTTCATCCTTCTGCTTTTTCAGGGCGGTTCGTGAACCGTTCCTGCCACGTCTGGTCCGTTTACCCCTCCTTTTCCTGCATTGTAAAGGGGCATGACAACACTGTAGACCCGGTCTGACAGATGGCTTTCAAGACCGGGGCAGGCCTTTTTAAACACTTTCATGATCTTGCGGTTTGAAAACAGCACCTCTGCCGTAAAAAATTCAACCCCCTTTTCTTTTCCCAGTTTTATCAGAAAATGAACCATGTAGGTGGCAATACCGTAATTGCTGTAATTTTCATCAACAATCAGTGCGATTTCAGCATCACGGCCTGAAGGGCCGCACAGATACCTGGCTTCGGCGATGATGACACCTTCGCCGGGTTCTCCGATCAGGCCCACAATGGACATGGTATGGCGCCAGTCAACATTGACATATTCCTGCATTTTTGCATGCGGCATGGTGGTGATGGTATGGAAGTACCGGTAATATATGGCCTCATCGGAAAATTTGTAAAACAGCCTTCTCATCTGCTCCTCATCAGATGGCTTGATGGGCCTGAACCTGACCTTGAGATCGTTTTTAAAAATATGCTGATCATGAATTTTCCCGGGATAAAGCACACTGATATCCCTGGCAAAGATCTGGTCCGGGTAGAGCATTTTTTTGTTTTTCGCTGCGTTGAACAGATCCAGACGGTCATCCGGGTGGGCGATTTCGATCAGGGCCAGGGCCCGTTCCCGGATGGAAAGACCGGTGAGCATGGCTGTCCCATATTCTGTTACCACCATGTCGATGGATTCTTCAAATCCCATCTGATGACAGTTCTGTTCAATAGAGAGTTTTATATTGGGCTGCTGGTACTGATTTCTGGAAGGCAGGCCGAAGATGATATGCCCGCCCCTGGAAATCTGGGCCCCGGCCAGAGAATCCATCAACTCCATGGGGCCGCTGATGATACGGCTCTGTCCCCGGTGGATGACGATCCGGCCGGAGAGATCAACCTGGCGGACCGGCAGCACCGCAATGAAATTGGGATTTTTCCCGATAATGACCGGGTCAAAAACCGTCTGGATTTCCAGAAGCTCCACCAGGTGATTCCGATCCAGCCAGGCCATGAAGTCCTTTGTTCCAAAGGCATAGGAAGCGATGGATTTTCCCTGGAAAACCGCTTTGTGCAGATTGGTCACAGCCCCGCTTTTTATCAGGTCCATCAATGCATCCGTAATGACAGGAGAGTGGATCCCCAGATGGCGTTTGTGCACCAGTTTTTTGCCCAAAGAATCAAACAGCGGGCCGATGGAAAAAGCGATACAACTTTTGTCTTGGATCAGAGAACAGATGCGGTCCGCAATCGTGTCAAATACCGGACCGGTCTCCCAGCGGTCAAAATAGATGGGGTCGTCCCGTGAATAGATGAGCATGTCAAATCCCGACATATTGACAAAGGTGTCTCCAAAGGTCCTCGGAATTTGCGGGTTGATTTCGCCGACCACAAGGCAGGCCTGCTTCATGGCAGACCGGGCCATATCAATGGAAATCCCTAAGCTGGCATTGCCTGAACTGTCCGGCTGGGAGATCTGTACAAACGCTGCATCCACCTGAACCCGCCCTGAATCAAAAAGCCGCTGCAGTCTGTTGAACCGCACCGGAATCAGGTCCACCAGTCCCTTTTCGATGGCTTTATTGACCATGTGCCCCGAGCTGAATGTCTTTAATCTGTATTTATGGGCATCCAGGGTTTTCAGGGTGATGGTATTACTGAAATTGACAAGCTGGATCAGTTCAAGGTCCACCAGGCCTTTCTGACTGGAATTCATCAACTGGCTCACCAGGGTGCAGGGCTCGGAAACACCCGTGCCCAGAAAGATGCGCATCCCTGGCCTGATTTTTTCCATGACCTTGTCCGGAGCAACAATTTTTTGCTTCCAATCCATTGTGGACATCCTGAAAGTTTTTTTGAAGCAGCATTATTTAACATAAAAAATCAACAGGATATCTGTCGGCGCACAATCATCGCAAATTTTCAGGCCGGCGATCGGGTCAGGATGAAAAATTACCTAACTTGTTATCACACAGACAGCTGTTAATCAATGGCTACCTGAACCATGACATGAATAATTGCATTATCCAGTATGGCCGATCCGCTGCTTGTCCCAGCCTGCTGTCCCGGGTGTAACTGGTTGATTTTCGGTCTGCCATTACATATTCAGCATTTTCTTGCCCATGGCCAGACGTTCCAGGTTTTTGCACTGCTGTTCCAGAAATTCATCCATGTGGCCCCGGCTTTTCACCATCCAGGACGGCAGCTTGGTGGCGGCAAATGCCTTGTCCCGATATCCGTCCTTCAGTGCTTCTCCCACCAGCTGTTCACTGTCGCCGCCATGGTAGGGCCAGGCCGTATCCAGATAATTGACCCCGTTGTCAATGGCATGGCGGATCTGGGCAATGGCACGAGGCCGGTCGATTTTGCCGTTTTCCTGCACCGGCAGGCGCATGCACCCGAATCCCAGGATGGACAACGCTTCTTTAACCTTTGGCATTTTTCTGTAAAGCATGGGTTTATCTTTCTCCTTTTTGATCAATGGTGTTTGACAGTTCAAAGGCGATATTGTTGCTGACAAGGCGCATAATACTTTCTTCGGAATATCCGAAACTCAACAGGTTGATACTGCCGAACCAGACAATTTTGCTGTCAATGATGGCAAATTTCTGATGGATCCCGGGTTTTAACAGGACAGTGACACCCGCATTCTGTAACAATGTCAAGGTCTCGTTCAGGCCGGCTCTTTTTTCTTCATGGAACTCTTCTGCGGGCCGCGTCAGTATGGACACTTTGACATGGTTGTCAATTTGTTCTTTAAAATAATCCATCACCTGCATGACACGGTTTTTGGTCATAAACGGGCTGACGATCAAAACCTGTTTCTGTGCGGATTTGATATCATTTACATAAACCGGAAAGAAGTTTTGTTTGTTGAAGATAATTTCAGTGGGTGAATCAGCCATATTATTCGCTTTTGCCATATAACCGATGGATGCATAGCCTTTCAACCTTTTCCCATACATGGTTTCAAGCATTTTGACATGAATGTCCACATAATCATATATCTGAACATCTTTTTTGCCGTCATGCAGCCGGTGGAGCCGGCCCGCATATTGTTGCAGGGTGCCTTTCCAGGAAATGGGCATGGCCAGAAAAAGCGTATCAAGCCTGGCCTCGTCAAACCCTTCTCCGATATAGCTGCCTGTTGCCACAAGGACAAAATGGCGGTTGTCAGGCAGTTTTTTGATTGTTTCTAGAACAGCCGCAGTTTTTTTGGTTCCCATGCCGCCGGTGAGAAGAATGACATCCGGGATATGGCGGGTCAGGTTTTTTGTCAATAGTTTTGCATGGGCGATCCGTCCTGTAATGACAAGACTGTTTCGCCCTATTTTATGGCATTCGACAACATCGTTGATGATTGCCTGGTTTCGGATATCCTCTTCAATGATCTGTGAATAGATATCCTGAATTTTCAAGGGGCTGCCTTCTTCATCCAGCGACGCTTTGAAACCTGTAAAGCGCGGGATAAGATAATGTGCGAACGGTCTTGTTTCCGCCTGTTTTTTTGCATCCACGTGGTAGCGTATCGGACCGCAATGGAAAAAAATGATGGGATGATGTCCATCCCGCCTGTATGGTGTTGCCGTCAAACCATACACATATCTGGCCGGTGTTTTTTTCAATATCTGTTCAAAGCTCACGGCAGACACATGGTGGCATTCATCAACGATAACCATGCCGTAATTTTTGATGCAGTCTTTGACCTCTCCGCTGTTGTTGATGGATTGCATGATGGCAATGTCCACAATTGATGAAAGATGGTTTTTACCACCTCCCAGCTGGCCGATCAAGCTGACCTGTTTTTTTCTGCCGCGCTTTTTTTCCGGTTCAGGAAGTGTTTCATGAATCAGCAGGAACTGGGACAACCGTTCTTTCCACTGAAGCATCAACTGCTGACGGTGAACCAGAATGAGGGTGTTTATCTTTTTTCGGGCAATCAGATTGGCACCGACAACGGTTTTTCCAAATGCGGTTGTGGCACAGAGTACCCCTGTATCATGGCGTATCAGATGACTGAGAGCATTCTGCTGTTCCGGTCGTAACATACCGTTGAATTCCACATTGATCGGTTTTCCGGAATGGTATTTTTCAATCAATTCCGGTGTAACGTTGTGATCGTTCAGCAAGCCAATGATATCCAACTCACATCCCCGGGGGAGTGCAAGATACCCATCAATATCTTCCGAGCAGGAGATGACCGAAGGAATGTTGAATGTCGGCATCCGCATGGCTTGTTTTTTAAAAAATTCAGGGTTTTTAAAGGCTGCCAATCGTTTGAGGCGATTCAATGCTTTCTGACTGAATCCTTTTTTTTTGATAAAAAGCATCTCCGCTTTGACCAATTCAACCGATTTTGGAAAATCTGCTTTATCTATAAGGGGTGGTTTTTTTATCCATGGCTTGCAGTCAGGTGTATCATCATCTGATGTTTCGGTTTTGAGCAGTCCGAGTTCATGGCCCATACCGATTTTTCCTGTCAGATCCTGCAGATCCTGTTCAGACAATAGTTGAAGACCTGATAGAAACATCCACTGATCTTGAAGAGGCTGAAATCTGTCATCAACAAAAATGGTATTATCTTGGTTACGTGCCGATTTTTGAAGCGGCAGGGCAATGAGGTTCCCCAACCCGCCTTCCGGCATGGTATCCTGATTTGGAAACAGCCTGTCATAGGATGTAAACGGCAGTTCATGCCGGTTTTCCATTGCTTTTGTCAGCAGCGACATCCCGAATTTCCTTGCGGCGGAAGCAGAAATCGCATCTTCAAAGAAAAACCAGACATGGCCGCCATTTCCTGATCTGGATCGTTCCACTGCGACCGGGATCTGGAACGTCTGGCAGACATTCTTTACTGCGGTAATATCTTTTTGCCATCCTTCCTTGTCAAAATCCATGGCAAGAAAATAACAGGTTTCATCCGGAGTCATCGGGTAAATGCCTACGATTTTGCTTCCCGTAAGGTGTGCCTCGATGACAGCCTCATTCAATTGTGAGTATGATTTGTTCTGGCACCTGAAACATTTGACTTTCGGTTTGAAACATACCCCTGGTTTCCATTCATTGGCACAGACAGGGCTGTATCCGGACCCCCCTTTTTTGTTTTCCCACCGTTTGGCATAGACATCACTACGACCCCTGAACAATGACATGAATAATTGAATTTTTTTTGAAGCAGCTGAATGCTTATTGATGATCTCCATGGATTTTGAGGTGTTTTCCGCAATATGGTTTTCAATTTGTGTTTCTGTGGATAAGGCATCCGCAGGAAAGTATGATGAAAAGCTGTTGTCGGATGAATCATTTGAAACAACACGTTGTTCTGACGTTGCTTCAAGCACTCTAATTTTTTTCCTGAGCTGTTTGTTTTCTTCCAGCAGGTCCGTATATTTTTTATTCAGCTCGTTATATGCTCGGTCGTTCATCATTTTTTACTGGTAACACAGGTAAAGAGTGAAAACAAGAACAGACAACGGGACCTCCTGCTGCCGATCTGCCTGAACATAGACCTGTCCATCAGGTTTAAACTTTTTTTAGTTTTCCAATTGTCTGGCAGAAGATGTGCCTGTGATTAACCTTTTCTCAAGTTTCGCACCCCCTTCGAGGTGATTGAGGGTTAAAAATTTCTTAAAATTTACTAGTTTTTATTGAAAAGGGCTCCTAATAGTGGTATATAGTAAGCTACTGAATTCAAACATAAACCACACAAAGGAGCCCTTA